>JAADHW010000186.1 GCA_013151695.1 Gammaproteobacteria bacterium | reverse complement strand
AGCAGGGTAGTAGGCACCAGTACCGCTACTTGCTTGCCCGCCTGCACAGCCACAAATACAGCGCGCATGGCAACTTCTGTTTTACCAAAACCAACATCGCCACAAATGAGACGGTCCATGGCTCGAATTGTTGTTAGGTCAGCTAGGGTGTCATCTATGGCGCGTTGCTGATCGGGGGTGACTTCGAAGGGAAATTCACGGCTAAATTTATCATAGTCTTCTTCAACCACATTAAACTGAAACGACTGACGCATTTCTCTGCGTGCGTAAATATCCAAAAGTTCTGCGGCCACATCCACCACTTTTTCTGCAGCTCGACGCCGAGCCTTTTCCCACTGATCAGAGCCTAACCGATGTAGAGGGGCATGCTCTTCGTCACTTCCTGCATAACGATTGATTAAATGTAGAGATGTGACCGGAACGTAAAGTTTGTCGTTAGCGGCGTACTCAAGGGTCAAAAATTCGTGGTCTTCGCCGTCAATATTAAGCGTTTGAAGCCCCAAGTACCGGCCCACACCATGTTCGATATGCACTACCGGTGCGCCGTTATGCAGTTCTGTTAAGTTGCGCACGATGTGCTGTGGATCTATGACTCGGTTGTTCGTTGAGCGTGTGGTATCAGCTTGACGAGTACCTAAAACATCGCTTTCGGTAACAATGATGCAATCAGGTAAGTGTAAGCCTTCGCTTAATTGGGCTACGCAAATACAATGCTCGCCAGCAGATTGGTGTTGTGAATAGGCAGAAATAGATTTAGCGGATATACCAGCCTTACGTAACAAGTTATCGAAGATTTCTCGTCGACCGGCAGATTCAGCAATGAATAAGATCGGTTGATCTTGGTTTTGCACAAATTGTTGGAGCAGGTGAGTGGGTTCCTTAGCTCTTGCATCGCAGATCAGGTCGGGTAACGGCTGGCTTGTGAATGCGTAGTTGTGTTTGCCTGGTGATGTTTGTAACTGTACGCGCGGGTAAGCGTTTAAATTTCGATGAAGCTCATCTAAAGCAAGAAAAATAGTGGCTGGATCTACGATAGGTCGCTCTACATCGTGGCGCAGTGACTCGTAACGGTTCGCAATCTCGCTCAAATGCTGTTCTGCCGCAGCAATGACGCCTTGTTCCAGTACCAAGGTGACGTTACTGGGTAAAAAGTCGAAGAGTGTGCCCAGCTCTTCGAAAAAGAAGGGTAGATAATACTCTATGCCGTTTGGCACGATGTAGCTGGACACGTCCTGATAAATACTACAGCGACGTACATCGACATTAAATGTGTGGTGCCAACTCTCCCTAAATTTAGCAACCGCTGCTTGATCAAATGGAAATTCTTTTGCCGGTAACAGCTGTAGAGTGGTGATGCGCTCAATAGTGCGCTGGGTTATCGGGTCAAAAGTACGTAGGGTGTCAATGTCTTCATCGAACATATCAACGCGCACTGGCTGTGCGGCACCCATTGGGAAAATATCCATCACCGAGCCGCGCACCGCATACTGACCACGCTCGGTGACCGTGTCTGTGTGAACATAGCCTGCCGCATCTAGGGTCAGTCGTTGCTGTTCGATGTCTAGCTTTTGACCTTGCCGAAAGTCATAGGTAGCTCCGGCGAGGAATGAACGTGGTGCGATACGTTGCAAAAGTGTAGTAACCGGGACGGTAAGTAACCCATGTTTGGTGTTTGGTAATTTGTTTAATGTTGCCAAACGTTCAGAAATAATGTCTTGGTGCGGAGAGAATGCATCGTAAGGTAATGTTTCCCAATCGGGAAACTGAAGGTTGTTACCTTGTTCATCCAAGAAGGAGGCTGCAAAAAACGCCGTAGCACTTTGCCAGCGCTGGGCTTGGGCAGAATCTTTGGTAATTACCAGCACCAATCCATCATAACCAGCAGCAAGTTCCGAGACAGCCAGTGCGTCTGCGCTGCCACTCAATCCGTGCCAGGTTAGGGTGTCTCCGGCGCGAGCGGGTATCCACGGGGTATTTTTGCTGTCGGCACCGCTGTCGGGGTTAAACAGCTGCGCGGAGAAATTGTTCAAGGTACTTCCAGTTTATTTGGGCGGGCATTCTACCCTAAGGGGGTTTTGCTAGCGGAATATTTTGCCTGTGGGTAAGTTGTGGATAAAAGTAGCCCCGATTGTGCTGAATCCCCGTGCGATAGGGCTCACAGAGGTAGCCATACGCTATGCAAAGCGCTACAGTACCTCGATTTTTTAGTAGAGTTGCCCCTATGCAACCCACAGATATTCAAAATCCGAGTTATTTCCACAAGGTTGTTGACTGCCAGTGGGCTTGCCCAGCACACACGCCAGTACCCGAGTACATCCGTCTTATTGCCCAAGAGCGATACAGCGAAGCTTACATGCTCAATTGGGACTCCAACGTTTTTCCGGGAATACTCGGCCGTACCTGTGACAGACCCTGCGAGCCGGCTTGTCGACGTGTTCGAACTGAAGAAACCCCTGTTGCGATTTGCCGATTGAAGAGAGTGGCAGCAGACAATAAAGGCGATATCAGCCGATTTATGCCTCGGGTACCACAACAAAAGAACGGCAAACGTATTGCGTTGCTGGGGGCGGGTCCGGCCTCTCTCGCTGTGGCACGAGATTTGTTACCGCTGGGTTATGAAGTGCATGTCTATGACAAGGATGCCAAAGGTGGCGGGATGATGCGTAGCCAAATCCCAGCCTTTCGCTTACCGGTTGGAGTTCTAGACGAAGAAGTTGATCGAATCCTAGATATGGGTGTAGTGACTCATTTTGGTGAAGAAATTACCAGCATGAAGGCCATGTTGGATCAGGAATATGATGCGTATTTTATTGGCACCGGTGCGCCGCGAGGTCGTGAATTAGAGTTGCCAGGGCGTGAGCAGGTAGCCGATCAAATACATATTGGCATCGACTGGTTAGCCAGCGTTGCCTTTGAGCACATTGATAAAATCGAGGGCAAAGTCATTGTCATGGGAGGTGGTAATACCGCCATGGATTGTTGCCGCACCTCGCTGCGCCTAGGTGCCGAATCTGTCACCGTTGTGGTTCGTTCTGCTTTTGAGGTGATGAAAGCCTCGGAGTGGGAAAAAGAAGACGCGATGCGTGAAGGTATCCCGATCATCAACAATCGTCCGCCCAAGGAATTTGTGCATGAAAACGGCAAGCTCAAAGGGGTGTTGTTTGGATGTGTAAAACCAGTAGAGGAAGATGGACGTCTGAAGTACGTGCCCACTGGCGAGCCGGATGTGTTTATTGAGGCTGATCATATCCTTATGGCTATTGGCCAGGACAATCACTGTCCGTGGATCGAACGAGACCTTGGGTTACAGTTTGATAAATGGGATTGCCCGGTACTCGATGATGTAACCTTGCAGTCAACCCACCCAAAGGTCTTCTTTGGCGGAGACAGTGCCTTTGGTCCGGAAAATATAATTCAAGCATCCGCCCATGCGCACCAAGCAGCCATCAGTATTCATCTGCTGTGTCAGCATAAAGACTTAAAAAAAGACCGTCCCCCGCAAGGTGTGAATTTGCTTTCAACCAAAATGGGCATGCATGAATGGGCATACGATTCAGAGCATGATCCTTCCGTGCGCAATATTGTTCCGCTGGTAGAACAAAAGGCAGCCCTTGCAAACGTGAAGGTCGAGGTTGAGCTTGGTTTCGATACGCTGCTGGGTGCACAAGAGGCGCAACGTTGTTTGAACTGTGATGTGCAAACCGTATTCAGCGAAAAATTGTGTATTGAGTGTGATGCGTGTGTGGATATTTGTCCCATGGATTGCATCACCTTTGTGGGTAACGCGGAAGAGCCGAAGCTTCGCTTAAAATTAACTGCTCCCGCAGAAACCACTGACCAGGACCTTTATGTTTCCACAGATTTGTTAACAGGTCGCGTTATGGTGAAAGATGAAGATGTATGCCTACATTGTGGGCTTTGTGCTGAGCGTTGCCCGACCAACGCGTGGGATATGCAACGTTCTGTTGTCCACATTCCCCAGTTAGGGTCGTTTGCTGAATAATCGAGATAATTAAGTATGGGTGTGAGCTACAACGATTTTGTGATTCGTTTTGCCAACGTAAATGGCTCTGGTTCAGCCAGTGCCAATGGTATGTTCGCCAAGGCGCTGTTTCGTATGGGTATTCCGGTTGCCACGCGCAATATTTTCCCATCGAATATACAGGGTCTGCCGACCTGGTACGAGGTACGAGTGAATGAACGTGGATATCTAGGGCGCCGGGATGGGGTCGATATCATGGTTGCCATGAATGCTGAAACCTTGGTGGAAGATGTGGCTTCAATCAAACCTGGCGGCTATCTGTTATACGACAACTCTAAACCGCTTGCTAAAATACTCAGACGCGACGACATCATCGAAATTGGCATGCCGATTTCTACTATGTTATTGCCAGAGTTTGTCGACGCGAAGCAGCGCAGCCTGTTCAAAAACATTACTTATCTAGGTGCGTTATCTGCACTGCTCAATATCGATTTTGAAGTCATTACGGGCATGGTAGCTACCCAATACAAAGGCAAAGATGCACTCATAGCGCCAAATATTCATGCGCTGGAACTGGGCCGTAAATATGCCTATGAATACATGGTTGCGCCACTACCTATACAAGTTAAACGATCAGACAAAGTTGGCCATCGCATCATGGTTGATGGCAATACCGCTGCGGGCTTGGGTTGTGTGTATGGTGGCGCTACGGTATGCGCATGGTATCCCATCACACCTTCTACTTCGGTAGCAGAAGCGTTTGAGTTGCACGCCAATCGACTACGCATCGAAAGCGGCACGGAAGAGCGAAAATTTGCAATCATCCAAGCTGAAGATGAGCTGGCTGCGATAGGTGTGGTGATTGGCGCTGCATGGAATGGAGCACGTTCCTTTACCGCCACGAGTGGTCCCGGCCTATCTTTAATGTCGGAGTTCTTAGGGCTCGCTTATTTTGCGGAAATTCCAGCGGTGCTGTGGGATATCCAGCGCGCGGGTCCTTCAACCGGAATGCCTACTCGTACCCAGCAGAGTGATGTCATGGCTGCAGCATACGCTTCCCATGGAGATACCAAACACCCCTTGTTGTTTCCTGCCACTGCCAAGGAGTGTTTTGATTTCGCAGCCCTTGCTTTAGACCTGGCGGACCGATTGCAAACACCTATTATCGTACTCAGTGATCTTGAATTGGGCATGAACGATAACCTCAGCGAACCCTTCGAATGGGATGACAATCGAAAATATGATCGTGGTAAAGTTCTCAATGCGCAGGACCTCGATAATACTGAAGTCTTCGGTCGTTATTTGGATGTTGACGGAGATGGCATTGGATATCGAACCTATCCAGGCACACATCCGGAAAAAGGCGCGTTTTTTACTCGCGGCACTTCTCGAGACGAGTTTGCCGCTTATACGGAATCGCCTGAGGCTTACGAGCACAATATGCAACGCTTGTTGAGAAAATGGCACACTGCATCTACCTTGGTGCCTGCCGCAGAAATTTCCCAACAAGACAACTCCCAACAAGGTAACAAGGTGGGCATTTTGTACTTTGGCACCACCGCGCTGCCCATGCCTGAAGCGTTGGACTTGCTTGTCGAAGAGGGTATACAACTAGATACTTGCAGGCTGCGCAGCTTTCCCTTCGGCGAAGAAGTACGAACATTCATGGAGTCACACGAACTTGTCTTTGTGGTTGAACAAAATCGCGATGGGCAAATGCGCAAGTTGCTGATCAACGAGGGCGAATATAACCCCCAGGACCTTATCTCCATTACTTACTACGCGGGGTTGTCGATATCCGCGGAATTCATCAAAGGTGAAGTCTTGGAATATTATCAAGCCAATAAAAAACTCCCACGATTAACCCAGGTGCAGTCATGACATTTGTAGCGAAGCCAAAGGCTCATCACCCGCGTTTGCCGCTCAATGAAATTGGCTTAACGCGGCGAGATTACGAAGGTTCTGTATCGACCTTGTGTGCTGGTTGTGGCCATGATTCGGTGAGTGCGGCTATCGTGCAGGCGTGCGCTGAATTATCGATACCACCGCATCGCTTTGCTAAAGTTTCTGGTATTGGTTGCTCGTCTAAGACCCCAAGTTATTTCCTGAATAAATCACATGGTTTCAATTCTGTTCATGGTCGGATGCCCAGTGTGATCACAGGCGCAAACTTGGCTAACAGAGATTTGCATTGCATTGGTGTATCTGGTGATGGTGACAGCGCATCCATAGGCATGGGGCAGTTTGCGCATATTGTACGTCGACGTATAAATATGCTCTATATCGTGGACAACAACGGCACCTATGGTCTCACCAAGGGGCAGTTTTCAGCTACCAGCGATAAGGGTTCAACATCTAAAAAAGGTGCACCAAATCTATATGAACCTATTGATTTGGCAAGCATGGCCCTACAAATTGGCGCCAGTTTTGTGGCGCGAAGTTTCTCCGGCGATAAGTCACAGTTAGTACCCTTGCTTAAAGCCGCTTTACATCATAAAGGCATGGCCTTTATCGATGTAGTGTCTCCTTGCGTTGCTTTTAATAATCACGACGGTTCAACCAAGAGCTATGAATATATACGTAAGTATGGGCAGAACGTTGTGAATGCTGATTTTATCGCAGAACATGAAGAAATTACCGCCGACTACCAGCCGGGTACAGTCGAAGACATCAATATGCCAGATGGCACTATTCTGCGAATGTATAAGTTAGATGAAAACTATGACCCACATGATCGAGTAGGAGCACTCAACTATGTGCAACGCCGTAAAGAGCAGGGCGAAATTGTCACTGGTTTATTGTATGTAGATCCTGATGCAATCGACTGCCACGATATCCTTAGAACTGTAGCGCAACCGCTAAATGAGATGGGCGAATTAGAACTCTGCCCCGGAAATTCAGCTCTAGCCTCGATAAATGAGAGTTACCGCTAGCGCTAGGAGCGCTGCGTAGATTTCTGCGCTTGCTCAAGGGCGCACACTATCTATAATGGCGCCCGTTAAACAAGAGGATGTGACGTGGCACTAGCTAGCCTTGATGACTATTTTCCCGATTGGAAAGAACGAGAAGCATTAGCTGAAGCGATGATTCCGCTTATCGGCCGGTTGTATCGAAGTAACGTGGTGGCCTATTGTTATGGTCGCGCGATGTACAATCAAAGCGTGACCCAGCTCATGAAAACTCATCGTTACGTTCGTCAAATCGCCCAAAATGAACTATCGGAATTCGAGAGTTTTCCTATTCTTGAAGCGATGTCGCGACTAGACCTGGGGCCTTGTCATGTAGATGTGGGCAAGCTGACCATCAAATACATGGAAGAAGCTGCCAATTCGGATGCCGGCGTTGAAGATTTCGTGCGACGCGAATGTAATGAAGTCATTGGTCGCCATGTACCACCCATCCCAGAACCCCAAGACATTGTCCTCTACGGCTTTGGCCGTATCGGTCGTCTATTAACTCGCCTGTTGGTCGAAAAAACTGGCAGCGGTCACCAGCTTCGCCTACGCGCCATTGTGGTGCGCAAGGCCAGTGATAACGACATAATTAAGCGGGCAAGTTTGTTGCGTCGAGATTCAGTACACGGCAGCTTTCAGGGTACTATACGGGTTGATGAAGAAAACGAATGTATCATTGCTAACGGCAACGTCATACGTGTGATATATGCCAGTGATCGATCCACTATCGATTACGAATCTTATGGTATTAAAAATGCCATTATCATCGACAACACTGGTGTGTGGCGTGACCAAGAAGCCTTGAACGAGCATCTTAAATCTAAGGGCGCGGCCAAGGTTATTTTGACCGCACCTGGCAAGGGTTCGATGAAAAATATCGTCTCCGGAGTGAATTCACATGAATTGGAGGGGGACGATAAAGTCATCGCAGCGGCCAGTTGCACCACCAATGCCATTGTGCCGATCTTAAAGACCATGAACGATGAGTTTGGAATTGTGAACGGCCACATGGAAACCGTGCATTCCTACACCAACGATCAGAATTTGACCGACAACTACCACAGCAAGAATCGCCGCGGTCGCGGGGCGCCGCTGAACATGGTCATCACCGAAACAGGTGCTTCCAAAGCGGTTGTTCGCTTGTTGCCAGAACTCGGTGGTAAGTTAACAGGCAATGCGATTCGCGTACCGACCCCTAACGTGTCCTTGGCTATATTGAATTTGACCTTGGGTCGTTCTACCGACGATGCAGAGTTGGGGCGTTATTTACGCGATATAAGTTTGCATAGTGGCTTGCAACGCCAAATTGACTTCACCACCTCGCCGGATATCGTTTCTACTGATCTGGTGGGGAATCGCCACGCTTGCATCGTTGATGGCGATGCCACCATCGTGAATGACAATCGAGTGGTGTTATACGTTTGGTATGACAACGAGTTTGGCTACGCCTGTCAGGTGGTGCGTGTGGTTCAACGTTGGGCTGGAATTTCTTACCCGTTGATTCCTCAAGACGTTGTGAAAATGGGCTTCTGATCCACGCAACAATCAATCAGAGCTAGGTCACTGTCAACATGAACGTTCGTACCCGCATCGCCCCTTCGCCGACTGGTGATCCACACGTGGGCACTGCCTACATGGCATTGTTCAATTGGGCTTTCGCCCGGCATCACGGTGGTGAGTTCATCTTGCGTATCGAAGATACTGATGTAGCACGTAGCAGCTCAGCATCGGAAGCAGTGATATTCGAATCGCTCAGATGGCTAGGGCTGGAGTGGTCTGAAGGCCCTGATGTTGGCGGAGAGTATGGGCCATACCGACAAAGTGAGCGGCGTGAAATATACCGTAAGCACATCACCCATCTGCTGGATGCTGGCCATGTGTTCCAATGTTTTTGCAGCAAAACGCGTTTAGATGAAGTACGACAAGCCCAACAAAAACGCAAAGAAACCACACGTTACGACGGATTTTGCCTAAACCTGAGTGCGGCAGAAGTGGCGGAAAAAGTATCCGCTGGAGAACCTTACGTGATTCGTATGAAGGTGCCGAGTGAAGGTCGATGTGTATTTGTCGATGAGTTACGCGGCGAAGTGAGCATTCCTTACGAACAAGTGGACATGCAGGTGTTGATAAAGGCTGATGGCATGCCAACCTATCACTTTGCTGTCGTAGTTGATGATCATTTGATGAAAATCACCCACATTCTTCGGGGTGAAGAGTGGCTAAATTCGGTTCCGAAACATAAGTTATTGTTTGAGTACTTCGGCTGGCCCATGCCTAAAATGGTGCATTTGCCGTTGCTGCGTAATCCCGATCAAAGCAAACTTTCCAAACGTAAAAATCCTACCAGCATCACCTACTATCGGGATGACGGGTTCTTGCCGGAGGCGCTGCTGAACTACCTGGCATTGATGGGATGGTCGATGCCCGATGAGCGAGAAATATTTAGCAAAGATGAGATGGCTGCGGCGTTCGACGTCAGTCGCATATCGGTTCGAGGGCCCATATTTGATCAAACAAAACTGCGTTGGTTAAACGGTCAGTATATACGCACGCTGTCAGCCCAAGACTTTTCTCAAAGGGTAGTCGATTTCGTTTTAAACCAAGACCACTTGTCTCAGTTGATACCACTGGTGCAGCCCAGGGTAGAGCGATTGTCTGAGCTGGCGCCCCTAGTCGACTACCTTGTGGGTACGCGAAAGACCCTGACGGAAGAAGATTTCACCCATAAGAAGCTTGAGCCGGAACAAGTAGTTCGGGTCCTGCATCATGTAGGCGCGGCTTTAGAGCACCACACAACATGGGCTCGGGACGATTTGTTTGTTTTGTGTCAATCGCTGGCGCAGGCCATGGACATGAAGTTTAGAGACTTCCTGTTTCCATTGTTTGTAGGCATTGGCGGCCGCCGGGTGACACTAGACCTGTTCGATTCTATGGTGTTTTTGGGGTCGAGTATTAGTCGTGCAAGACTGCGAGAAGCTATAGAGGTTTTCTCAGTTTCAGGCAAAGGACGTAAGCAGTTAGATAAATCGTATGAGGCGTTTTCGAGGAATCTTTAACACTCTGTTTGATACCCCCTTTGTGTAGGCAACAAAT
>JAADHW010000025.1 GCA_013151695.1 Gammaproteobacteria bacterium | reverse complement strand
ATTCGTTAGTAGCATCACAACGAGTTTTTTTAGTCTCGTCTGATCTAAACAGCATTTTTTTAATAGCACTAACGCATTTGGCGAACACTGGCTTCTCGTGACAGACTAACGCTGCGTTCGCGCGTCCTCCAAGCATTGCTCGCGCGAATTACGACCTTTCATTAGCACTGACGCTTGAGCGAGTGTACTTTCGAACGGTTCCTGGAGGGGATATGTATGTAGCAAAGGCTATCGGCGCTTTGTGCGCCACGGCTTGCTTGTGTTTATTGCTCGTGTCTAATGCACGGGCAGAGATCTCTACTTCTTCGCGTAGTCTAACTATGCGCTGCTCGACAGCATGTGCCAGTTTTATGGTCATTACCGTCACAGCCTTCTTGAAGAAGCTTCTCGCCTGCGCCTACTCCGTCTTGCCCGTCTTGTTGTCCAATCAGTTTTCCAGTCTGTTTTCCAAAGTGCGTAAGGGGTAATTCATGGGTCTCGCCTACATCCTCATCTTCTTAATTGTGGCATCTGTGCTGTTCCACTTTCTAAGCCCTTGGTATCTCACACCCCTCGCATCTAACTGGGGCACCATCGATCTAACCCTAGACATCACCTTCTGGGTTACTGGTGTGGTGTTTGTAGCGGTAAACGCTTTCATGGTGTATTGCATCATTAAGTTCAGATATGACGCTAAAAAACGCGCAGAATATCAACCAGAAAACAAGAAACTAGAATGGTGGCTAACCGGTATTACCTCGATTGGCGTGGTTGCGATGCTAACGCCGGGGTTATTTGTCTGGAATGAGTTTGTCAATGTGCCTGAGCAGGCCCATGAGGTAGAAGCTGTCGGCCAACAATGGCATTGGAGTTTTCGGATGCCTGGAGAGGATGGCCGTTTTGGCGCGGTTGAGTCTCGTTATGTCAGCGATGACAACCCGCTGGGAATGGAAACCGATGACCCCGATGGTCAGGACGACATCATCGTCATCAACCCCACGGTACACCTACCAATAAATGTACCCGTCAAAATTAACCTACGTTCTAAAGACGTTTTGCACAACTTCGCCGTTGCGCAATTTCGCGTAAAAATGGATTTGGTCCCGGGACTGGTCACTTATCTTTGGTTCACACCCACCAAACTTGGCATGTTTGAGATACTTTGCGAAGAACTGTGCGGTGTTGGCCATCACACCATGCGCGGGAAAGTCATTGTCGACACCCAAGAAGACTTCGATGCCTGGTTGGCAGAACAACCTACCTATGCAGAAGTGCTTGCAAGACCAACTGGCGACGCACTAATAGGCCAAGCACAATATGCTGTCTGTGCAACCTGCCACGGCGCACAAGGCGAAGGCAACCTACCAACTCACGGCCCCAAACTAGCAGGCCAAGAGGCGTGGTACCTAAGACGACAAATCAACTATTTCAAAGAGGGCACCCGTGGCGCCCACCCAGATGATCAATATGGCCGGGAAATGGCCCCCATGGCAGCTACCCTGTTTAACGATGCAGCGGTGGAAAATGTCATCGCCTACATCGAAACACTTCCAGATATACCCGCGCCAACTACGATTACCGGCAATCTCGAGAAAGGCGAAAAAATCTACAACGTCTGCGCATATTGCCATGGTGTTGACGGCGAAGGCATCCCCTCACTCAACGCGCCACGACAAGCCGGCATGAGCGATTGGTATCTCGCCACGCAACTGAAGAATTTCCGAAATCGTGTGCGCGGCGCACTGACGAAGACTTGTACGGTATGCAAATGACGATGATGGCGGATATTCTACAAACCGACGAGCGTGTAAATGATGTCATCGCATACATAAATACCTTACCTAGACCCACTGAACAGCTTTCTTTGGCTGCAAGGGAGAATGACTAATGTCCGATGTTGCACATGATGCAGTAGATTTTGCACCACCTGCCGAAGTTGAAGAAATGGAGTTGTACCATCCTAAAACCTGGATAGGGAAATATGTTTGGAGCCAGGACGCAAAGGTCATTGCCATACAATATGGCATAACCGCAATTCTCATCGGACTTGTCGCTCTGGTTCTTTCGGTGATCATGCGACTACAGCTAGGCTTCCCCCATACCTTTGATTTCATAGACCCGGCCAATTATCTGCAGTTTGTCACGATGCACGGCATGATCATGGTGATCTATCTGCTCACAGCGTTATTCTTGGGCGGTTTTGGCAACTACCTCATTCCGCTGATGGTCGGTGCTCGAGATATGGTATTCCCATATGTGAACATGATCAGCTACTGGGTGTACTTGGCAGCCGTACTGGTACTGGTGGCCAGCATCTTTGTACCAGGGGGGTCAACGGGTGCCGGCTGGACCCTGTACCCGCCCCAAGCCATCAGCGCTGGGACCCCAGGTATCGACGGCGGCATTATACTCATGCTCATATCCCTGGCGCTGTTTATTATCGGCTTCACCATGGGCGGCTTGAACTATATTGTTACTGTGTTGCAAGCTCGCACCAGAGGAATGTCATTGATGCGCCTGCCGCTAACGGTATGGGGTATTTTTATGGCGACAGTGTTAGCTTTGCTCGCGTTCCCCGCCTTGTTTGTGAGCGCCATCATGATGCTGCTCGACCGGTTACTGGGCACCAGTTTCTTTATGCCAGCAATGATTTCTTTAGGCGAACAAACAAGTTACGACGGTGGCAGCCCGCTACTGTTTCAGCATCTGTTTTGGTTCTTTGGACACCCTGAAGTTTATATTGTTGCGCTACCCGCATTCGGTATTGTTTCAGATCTGCTGAGTACTCACGCGCGTAAAGCAATATTCGGCTATCGAATGATGGTTTGGGCCATCGTCGCCATCGGTGCCCTGAGCTTCGTTGTCTGGGCACATCATATGTATGTCAGCGGCATGAACCCCTATTTCGGATTTTTCTTCGCCACCACCACTTTGATCATCGCTGTACCGACCGCCATCAAAGTTTACAACTGGGTGTTGACATTATGGCGCGGCAATATCCGCTTAAATGTACCCATGTTGTTCGCCATCGGCTTTATCTTCACTTTCATCAACGGCGGCCTAACGGGTTTGTTCCTAGGTAACGTCACCATAGATCTACCGTTGTCCGATACCTATTTTGTCGTTGCACATTTCCACATGGTCATGGCGGTATCACCCATTCTTGTGGTCTTCGGCGCAATCTATCATTGGTATCCGAAAATCACCGGGCGAATGCTCAATGACACATTGGGTAAGATTCATTTTTGGATTACGTTCCTCGGCACCTATGCGATCTACTTTCCGATGCACTACCTAGGGTTCGAAGGTCTTCCGCGCCGCTACTTCTCCTACGGTGACACCGAATTCATGTCGGCGTCATCCCAAGACTTAAACGCAGCCATAACAATCGCTGCGATAATTGTGGCCTTTGCACAGATCTTTTTCTTGATCAACCTGTTCACCAGCTACTTTCGCGGCAAGCTCGCTGGGCCAAACCCCTGGGAAGCCACAACTCTAGAATGGCAAACTGCGGATACACCACCCAAGCACGGAAACTTCGGCGAAGAGCTACCGGTTGTCTATCGCTGGGCTTATGACTATTCCGTACCCAATGCCGACCTCGACTATATTCCACAAAACGTTTCTCCATCAGACCTAAAAAAACCTACCGCTGCACAACAAGGGGAGATTGAGAATTGACCTATACACTGATCTTTCTTGCCATATTAATGGCTGCTGTGGTTTGGTGGCTGGTCAAGCAAACCATCAATGTCAAACCTTGGGCAGCAGATAGCGCCGCTGATGCGGTTCGAACAGACGGCGTGCATGGTCTAGGCAGCTATGTGCCGCTACCGAATATCAAGCTCGGATTAGGCGTATTCCTAGCCGTCGTAACCTCTTTGTTTGCTTTGTTTGTCAGCGCATACACTATCCGCATGGAGTATGCAGATTGGCGACCGCTGATCGAACCAAATTTACTGTGGGTGAATACCGGCATATTGGTGCTCAGTAGTGTCTTTTTACAATGGGCATGGAACGCAGCAAAACGGCAAGACCGAGCGGCTGTTAAGCGCGGCATTATTGGCAGTGGCATTTGCACCGTCGCCTTCATCATCGGTCAACTCGCCGCCTGGAATCAACTTTCTGCAGCAGGGCACTTCATTCAGTCCAATCCAGCTAACGGTTTCTTCTACCTGATTACCGCAACTCATGCACTGCATATTCTTGGCGGCTTGTTTGCCCTAGGTAAAACTATCTCTCGGCTATGGCAACACTCTTCAGAGATGCCTGAAATACTCTTGGGTGTAGAACTGTGTGCAGTGTACTGGCATTACCTGTTAGCGATATGGCTGATCTTGTTTGCACTCATGTTAAACACTTGAAATACCGAATCGAACAAAAGGGGCTCAACTGTGGCTGAAAACGCATTACCCGAAGGACTAAAAGGCCTGACATCCGACTGGGGGTCTGACCAAACAGCGTTTAAAGGCATGCCTTGGGGCAAGGCCATGATGTGGATCTTCCTGCTTAGCGACACGTTCATTTTTTCGTGTTTCTTAGTTTCCTACATGGCAGTGCGCATGACCACGACGATTGATTGGCCAAATGCTAGCGAGGTATTTGCGTTACAAGTAGCCGGTGTTGACGTACCGCTTCTGCTCATTGCGATCATGACGTTCATTCTCATTACCAGCAGTGGCACTATGGCCATGGCAGTAAAGTTCGGGTACGAGAAAAATCGTAAGGTGACATTTTGGCTACTCATAGTTACCGCGTTACTGGGTGCCAGTTTTGTAGGCATGCAGGTATTTGAGTGGACCAAGCTTATCGTCGACGAAGGTGTGCGACCTTGGAGTAATCCTGTGGGCGCACCACAATTCGGCGCGGTGTTTTTCATGATCACCGGCTTCCACGGCACTCACGTCACTATAGGTGTGATCTTCCTTGTCATCATTGCATTCAAGGTTCGCCGTGGAGATTTAGAAGATGGAGGACGCCCGGGATTTATGACCGGCCGCAAAGGGCGCTACGAAATGGTGGAAACGATGGGGCTGTATTGGCACTTCGTTGATTTAGTGTGGGTCTTCATCTTTGCGTTCTTCTATTTGTGGTGACGCAACTATTTGTGGTGACGAAACTCTGGCAGCAAAACTAAAAAGGGGATAAACATGGCTCAAGAGGGTCAACAACATCCGATCAGCGTGTACTTCTGGATATGGGGTCTGCTATTCGTCCTCAGCGCTTTGTCCTATACGGTGGACTACTTGGCATTTCAGGGCATCTTGCGATGGTCGTTGATACTCCTTTTTATGTTTCTGAAGGCCGGGCTTATCGTGGCGGTGTTTATGCACCTGATGTGGGAAAGACTGGCTATCGTGTACGCTATCCTGGTACCCCCTTTAGTCATTCTTGTGCTGATCACTTTAATGGCCCTAGAAGGAGATTACATCTTTGATGTGCGAGAAACATTTTTCTCTAGCTGGCAAAACTTTTTCACCATCGCCGAACACCATTAATTTTGAGGTCTCAGTTTTGAGACCTCTTGCCGATTCTCTTAGCTCAATATCCTGCCTTTGTTTAGGGTAACGTCTCGCGTAATAGGTGAGGTATTTTCTTCTGCCCTAACATAACCCATTGGGGTGTTCCCCGTTCAGTACCTGCAAGTTCAAGTTCTGGATGTCGCTTCACAACTTCTTCCAATATGCCTTCTTGATCTGGTGTTAGATCAACAAAAAACACATGCTTACCCTCGTTTAAAACTGTTTCGAAGCGCTCGAAATGTTTGTTCTTTCGTTGTATGCCGAGGAAACCTCCTTCCCAAGTACAAAAGCCAAGCACGATAATGGATAGAAAAATCGCTGGAATCCATCCGGCTATAGTTTCAGTCCAACCGGCGAAGTAGAATAGTAACAGTACAAGTACCGCACCAATTGCTCCAGTTATCGCCCCTATCTCACCAGACCGTATAACATCACTCTTCATGAACGAAGTGACATCGTGTAAGTGCACATGATTCTCAACTGCCGTGTCGTCCAAACTAAGAACATGAATCTGCGGCACCTCAACGCCTTGGCTCTCCAACTCTTCCTCGACCCGCTCTAGATCATCCAAACTATCACTAATGAAATAGTGTCGTAGTACCGTCATGTGTATCTCCTAAACGGCCGTAAGCCGCAGGTGGTTAACTTGCTATTCAAAAAAGGTATCGAAAAGTAAATAGGCTGGAATGCCAAATAAAAACCAAAGAACAACAATGGTCACAACAACTGCGCCAATGCTTTGAAGTATTCTCACCAGTCGCGTTGAGGCCTGTGCCACTTGCGCTTCCTTATTGACTACCGATGCCATATAAACTTCACTCCGCTACGCTACAACTCATCTTTTGACAATCTCTCTAGTTTATTCACTACAGATGAACCAAGGTACAGGTATTTTTTACACCCTTATCTAGCTAATCGCAAGTGTTGTATTTTTCTGCGCCGCGCATAATCAAAGTCGGTCTAGCGCACTAATTTTTCGACGAATAGCTCCCTGTTAGGCTCCTTTTGCAATACAATTTAGATCTACCTGGCATGGCGTAAGGGAGATGGCGTGAGGGGGATGTTTTGGTTGAGTGGATAGAGACAAAACCAACATGGCGTGACTATCTAGACATGTGTAAACCACGTGTGGTGTTACTCATGCTTCTTTGCGCAATAGTCGGAATGTGTCTTGCCAGCCCTGGTCTTGTCTCTATAGACCTACTCTTTACCACCACCTTGGGCATTGCCTTAGTTGCAGGTTCAGCAGCCGTAGTCAACCACATCGCAGATGCACAAATTGATGCACGCATGGCTCGCACACAGTCTCGACCTGTGGCGGCTGGGCGAGTCACTCCACAACAGGGTATGATTTTTTCAGCTATTATCGGCATCACTGGCATGGCGATACTGTACTTTGCTGTCAATCCGCTGACGGCTTGGCTTAACCTCGCCTCTTGGGTAGGTTATGGGCTGATATATACGTTATATCTAAAACGAGCGACCCCACAAAATATAGTCATAGGCGGCTTGTTCGGCGCCGCACCACCTTTGTTTGGCTGGACCGCAGTCACAAACAGTATTGATCTGGAGGGATTGTTACTGTTGCTACTAATTTTTGTTTGGACACCACCACACTTTTGGGCATTGGCACTAGAGCGAAAAGATGAATACTCATCGGTAGGCGTCCCCATGTTACCGGTGACTCATGGCGAGCGAGTCACTCGCATACACATTCTCGTCTATACTATATTGTTAGTAGCAATAAGTGTCGTCCCTTATATCATAGGTATGTCCGGGGTGCTGTACTTGTTTGGGGCACTGGGTCTTGGCATAGGTTTTCTATACTGGGCAGTGGTACTACTTAACGACCAAAACAAACGTGCCCCGATGGCTACATTTCGGTACTCAATTGTGTATTTGATGGTGTTATTTATCTTCTTATTGGCCGATCACTACATTTCATAAGCGCCTAAGGTAGACGTCTACTAAAGTAGATGCCTAAATGTGGCGAAATTCGCCAACCCACCTCTTTTCTATATCGCTATCTTATTGATACATAAAGGTATTTAGGATTGGCATTGTCTTTGCTAGGTTAATTGTATTAATTCTACGTTAAAGCCATTCACCACGAGGTAACCGATGGATCAAGCCACTAAAGACCGAATGACCGACCGCGGCATCTGGATACGCGCCTTGTACGCCGTGTTCTTTGCAATCACTTACCCCCTGGCGAAGACAATCATTATGCTGGTTGTTATCTTCCAGTTTATTGCGGCCCTGATTAGTGGATCTGTAAATGAAGCATTGCTCAGGCTGGGTGCTAATCTCAGCACTTATGTTTATCAAGTGTTGCAATTTTTGACCTTCAACGACGAGACATTACCCTTCCCCTTTTCAGACTGGCCTGATCAAGAGCCCAGTACAGATTCGCCCTGGATAAGATCTGACAAAGAGGAAGCGTCTGACGCAAACATTGAAGAAACTTCAGATACAGACCCAGCTGAAGACTCTGATGCAAATACCGACACTGATACCGACACCAACACCGATTCTAAAAGATGAAGACAACTGCCAGTTAATCGCAGCGCAACCGACGAACCAACGTTTACCCACCCCTCAGTGCTTGCGTGATGGGTAAACGAGCCGCTCGAAGCGCTGGCAGGCTACCCCCAACAAGCCCCAACAACAATGCCCACACACATCCTGTAACCAACATCTCAAACGATAGCTTAAAGGCGAAAACAGTCTGTGAACCCGAGCCATTTAAGGTGGCCGCCGTCAGCCCGTCAAACGCAACGTAAACTATACCCGCACCCAACAACGCTCCGGCCAAAGCCAGCAACATGGCTTCGATAACTACCGACATAACAATGCACATAGGTCTAAAACCAAGCGCTCGCAGAGTGGCGATTTCTAAACTGCGCTTACCCACGGCTGTATACATCGTGTTCAGCGCAGCGACCACAGATCCCAACGCCATGATTGAGGCAATTAAGTAAGCAAATGTTTCGATTAGCCCCGCTCGTGCTTGCGCCATGCCAGCGAAAAACACCTCTTCCATCACCAAGGTCGCCGTGAGTCTCGGGTCGGACCGCAACTGTGCATCGATAGCATCAGCCGTGGTTGCATCCAATAGCTTCACACGTACAACACTCGATCCTCCGGTTCGCCGAAAAATATCTTGGGACACTGCCAAATCCATCCATATCTCAGATTCAACAGAGGTACCACCTGCGGTAAAGTGCCCTACCACTACAAGAGCTGCGTTGCGCACCATCACAACATCTCCAAGGGCTAACCCTCGGTACTGCCCGACCGCACCGCTACCTACAATGATTTCACCCGTACCGGGGCGAAATTTTCTTCCTTCGACAATGACAACTTCCTTACGTAGATCAAAGGCACTATCGCTTACTCCACGCCCGACAACATCTGCGGCCAAACCAGATGCCAGCTTAGGCACATTTATGGTGACATAAATCTCCGGACTCAAAATTGCAAAGCCCGCGTACGCAGAAATAACACCAAACTCCTCGTTAGATACCCACCCCACCATTTCTTGATTACTGCCATTTCGCAAAATCAGCCCACGATCTGGCTTGGCGGTCTCCATCAGAGCTGTGCGAAAACCATTCGACATCGCCAACAGACCGAGCAACACTGCCACCACACCACCTATACCCACCACAACCACCAGACAGGTACCCACACGTGAACCAAGATGCGCGAGATTCATAATGGTAACTGTTGTCATTTGTTGAAACATATCTCACTCCTAATTTTCGAGGGGCACACCACTTTACTGGCCCTCACGTAAAGCCTCGACAATGGGTAAGTACACCGCAGCGGCGGCTGGATGCACACCAATCACAACACCAATTGCAACAGCCAGGGCCAGAGCAAGTACGGCATCCCAAAGGTACATCTGAAAATTTCCCACAATGGGCACAAGGTTCTGTTGCAGTAGAGGTTCCAGCCCGTAACTGATTGCTACCCCGGTAAGCGCTCCGAGAACGCAAAGGGTCATGGCCTCACTTAGAACCAGCAAGCCCACATAGTGATTACCAAAGCCCAGGGTTTTAATGACGGCCAGATCAACAATACGCTCGTTAAATGATAACGATGCAACATTTGCAGTGAGTAGCAGAATGGTAAAAAACACCGCTCCCAAGATCATAGTCGCGATGAGGGCCATATCACCAAGTTGACTGGCAAATTGGCGAGCGTAGTCGTCTTCACTTAAAGACTTGGTTGGGTCTGACGACATTTCAAATTGACCATCGATGGTTTGAATCAGTTGCTGCGGATCTATTTCGTCTACAACTCTCACCACGGCCCAGCCTACTTGATCTTTCACCCAGTCCATCACAGATTCATTGAAGTAGTCGTAACGTAATAGGAACCAAGGTTGGATGCGGCTGTCTATCGGCACAGTGTAGGTTCCCGCCAGCACAAACTCCCAGTCCCATGAACCATCTTGTTTAGGCCAAATATCTCCCTTGATTGGAATGACGTCTCCGGTCTGCCAACCAAAGCGTTGGGCAATACCAGTTTCTACCACTACAGCACGTTTTGATTCGGCAAATCGCTCTAGCACATCTTTTTCAACGAGAAGCTCTGGAAACACGGTAAAAAACGTTTGATGGTCAACTGGTGCTTTGGCAAATTCGTTTTTAGGATCTTGGTAATACCCACCAAACCAACTCATTTGAGTGATGGCAGCAACCTCGGGCATCATACGAATCGCATTAATGTGAGCTATGGGTAAGTTGTCTGTCATCGAATACTTGGCATCAAGCATCACCCGTTGAACACCTGCAACGGTAGTGCCGCCGGTGAATGCAGTGCTGATGGCGCGTAGTAACATAAATAGTACAAAGGCAATGACCAATGAAAGGAACGTAAGTACCGTACGCGTCGGCTTCCAACGTAAATTTGCGAGCACTAAACCAACACTACTCATGTGCGAAGACTCAAAAGTACACCTTTATCCATATGTAAAAGAGTAGATGCGTACTCTGCAGCCTTCGGGTCGTGGGTGACCATGACTATGGTTTTCCCATACTGTTGATTGAGCATTTTTAGCAGAGCCAGTATTTCATCTGCAGTGTCGCGATCTAGGTCACCTGTTGGCTCGTCACATACCAGTAGCTCTGGATCAGCGACCAACGCTCGAGCGATGGCAACCCTTTGTTGTTGGCCACCGGACAGTTCACTGGGTTTGTGCTTGGTTCGGTCGGTTAAACCCACAATGGTGAGTGCAGTTTGGGCTCGATGTCTTCGCTCTTTGCTATTGAGTTTGGTCAGTAGTAAAGGCAACTCTACATTTCCTAGCGCGCTAAGCATGGGCAACAAGTTGTAGAACTGGAAAATAAAACCAACCGTTTGAGCACGCCAATCTGCAAGGGTGGACTCACTGAGCTGATCAAGCGCCACGCCTTGAATACGAACAACGCCACTGCTCACTCTATCTAGCCCGCCCAACAGATTAAGCAGCGTTGTTTTACCAGAGCCAGAGGGGCCCATAAGCGCGACAAAGTCACCTTGTCTAATCGTCAGGTTTAGATCGCTCAATACCGTGAGCGTCTCGCCTCCACGCTTATAGGTGTGGGTTAAATTTTGACACTCAATCAATACCTTCTTGAGATTGAGGGTGTCTCGAATACTTACTTGATCGTCCAATTGACTCATAGTGCAGCTCTTGTTTATTAGCTGGTGAAAGATCCTATGAGCCTGCTCTAACAAAGGCTTGTCGTTTTCTCAAGTTGGTGGTTAATTTTTAAAATCGCACCGATTTTCAAATAATCAAGGTCATGTACTCACGCACTAAGTGCAGCTATTGCGTTGAAGTATCAATCTATTGCTGCTTACTCTGGCGATATTGCGTCGGGGTGAGCCCATGTTGTTGCCGAAAGGCACGGTTGAACGGGGCAATAGATTGATAGCCTGCTGACAAGGCGAGAGTCAAAACAGGTGTAGTATTTTGCCCAACATCTTCTAGCGCTTCACATACTTCAGCAATTCTATAGTGGTGCAGCAAGTTATTAAAATTGCGGAAGCCCATATGATTGTGAATGAGATTTCGCAACCTGTATTGAGGCAAGGCTAAATGCTCGGCCAGTTGGTGTACTGACAAGCCCATTTGTCTATACACTTTCTCAGACTCAAGCGCATGCCTGATTCTCTCCACCTCGATATGTTGAGTATCGTCACGATCCAACAAAATACCCAACGTAGATTTGGTCGGGTCCAGGTAGCCGACAATGTCTTTACGCATAAAA
>JAADHW010000308.1 GCA_013151695.1 Gammaproteobacteria bacterium | reverse complement strand
CAAGTAAAACATTGCGTTGACAGCCGTCAGCACCTAAAATCCCATCCCCTGACAGATCCTGTGCCGGTATAGCTCAGCTGGTAGAGCAACTAATTTGTAATTAGTCGGTTATGGGGTATAAAACATATATAAAACAATAAGATATAGTTTCGCAAAACTAATTATTACTGGTATAGTATTGCGAGGCATAATGGAGCGATTTCGACACAAATTCGCTTCGTCGAAAACTTGTATATTTCTGCCAGAAATCAATCTGGTAAAATACAGGTTCTAATCAAAATGCCGGTATAGCTCAGTTGGTAGAGCAATTGATTTGTAATCAATAGGTCCCGAGTTCGAATCTTGGTGCCGGCACCACATCTTTTCAGTACCACATCTTTTTAGTTTCAAACCCTATTGGCGCAGTCGCCTTTGTAGCTCTAAGCAAGGAAATCTCGCTCTGTCCTAATACCTCAGTTGTGAAAATCCACTGATCTTTTGAATTTCGGGCTAATTAGTATTTATGTATTGACGGTATTATATTGTATGTGTATTGTGCCTGTATGGATATTATACAGATAGCACACAAAATTGTACGAGACTCTGAGTCATCCCTTCGTGAGTTAATGCAGAAGGCATTAGAGCAACAGAAATATGCTGACGTTGCTGAAATTGCCAGAATAACTGATGCGGTTTCAAAGATACTCGCTCAATCAAAAGCAGCAATATTGTCAATTGCCGAGCAGAGGACAATTGAATTTTCAAAACCTACTGGCGTCCCAGAACGAAAACAGGCGAAATCTAAATCAGGGCGTCAGAAAAAAGTTTCATATCCCAAATTCATAAAAGACGGGGAACGGCTCATTAAGGTTGGTTGGTCAAAGAAAAACCGTAAAGAATATGAGCACCGAGTACCGTTTTCAGCAGCGATGTTCTTTGCTAGGTACCTGGTAGAAAGCGTTGAACCAGGGAAGCTGTTCCAGGTGGATGAAATCCTCCCTGTTTCTGATGCAGAAGGCCATGAGATCCCCTCCTATCAGGTATATGTAACCTTAGCTTGGCTGATTTCAACAGGGTCAGTGGAGAAGAAAGGTAGGGATGGCTACTTCGTTGCACCTGGTCGATTGACGATTCAAACCATTAATGACTCATGGGACAAATTACCGCAGGACGGCGTTGTCACATTGGAGTGTAAACAATAATGAACAACAATCAGGTAAAGAAGCTCGCTCTAGATTTAATGAGAGCGGATCACGAGGAGGATGTTATTCAGATCTTAGAAAAAGCTGGACTATGGAGCAACAAAAAGCTATGGCGACTTTACGGGGACAAAGAAGGCAATTTTGCGCAAGCAGGGAACCAACAAAGTCTACCTGAGGCCGCGTTTGTAGAAAAAATTATTAACTCCGTTGACTCAAGACTAATGGCTGAATGCCGAATTCGAAAGATTGACCCGGAATCAGCGGAAGCCCCGGTGAGTATTCGAGATGCAGTAGCAATGTTTTTCGAAGACCGGAGAGCCAATGATGATCAAGCAGGTGCGCTGGTAAATTGGTCACGACAACAACGCACAAAGGAAGCTCGGGCAATAACAATTGCTGCGACTGGGGGTTGGCCAACCAGGGGTCATAAATCTAAAAGGATGTGCTTAACAATTACTGATCAAGGCGAGGGTCAGAGTGCTAAAAGAATCCCTGACACGATACTTTCGCTGAATAAAAAGAATAAACAACGAATAGCGTTTGTTCAGGGGAAATTTAACATGGGGGGGTCAGGTGCGTTACGGTTTTGTGGGGGGAATCGTCTACAGCTTGTCCTCAGTAGACGTCACCCGCAATTGGCTGAAGGAGAGAGAGTAACTGATGACACAACCGATTACTGGGCTGTGACAGTAGTTAGAAGAGAAGAGCCTAGTGGGGAGGTTGGGCAGGCAATTCATTCTGAATTTACGTATTTGGCTCCTCTTGGATCTAGTGACAAACCACGCCACGGGGAAGTAATGTATTTCAAGGCGACCAGTCTTCCAATTCTACCGCAGCACAATGAACCTTACGCAAAAGAAGCAACTTGGGGGACACTTATAAAACTCTATGAATACGAAACATCAGTGGGGCAAAGCAATGTATTGATGAAAGATGGACTAATGTATTCATTAGAGAGGTTACTCCCTGAAATTGCATTGCCGGTACGGATTCATGAATGTCGGAAAGGTTATGGTGGCGCAAAGGCCAAAAGCTTTGAAACAAATATTGCTGGACTTGTTGTTCGCCTGGAAGGCGGGAAAGGTGACAGTCTCGAATTTCCACCTTTGACATCTCGGATAGGTGTAAGCGGTATGGAAATGAAGGCGCGTATTTTTGCCTTTAAGGAAAGTCGTGCTGATACATATTTAAAGAATGAAGGGGTCATTTTTACGATCAATGGCCAAGCACATGGCCATCTACCCAAGAGCTTTTTTTCACGACCTAAAAAGGTTGGCCTCAACCGATTAAGAGATTCACTATTGGTAATAGTCGATTGTTCATCACTTACTGTTGTGCAGCGTGAAGACTTATTTATGAGCAGTAGAGATCGACTAAGCAAGAACCCACTTAGGTACAGACTCGAAGCTGCAATTGAAGACATGCTTAAAACAAACAAAGTTCTAAGAAGGCTGCAGCAAGAGAGAAGAGAACAGGATGTAAAATCCAAGCTTGATGATCAAAAACCATTGGAGCAGGTTTTAGGGAAAATACTTCGATCTTCAAGAGCGTTGGAGTCGGTTTTATTAAGAGGTCAACGATTATCTAGACCATTTCGCTTAGGAAGCGGGGCTGAAAAAGGTGACAAAGATGGCCCAGGGAAACAGGACCGACCTTTTGTGGGTCGCAAGCATCCGTCATATTTCAAATTAGCTGGTGCCAACAACGGTCATATATACCATCGTGGTGCCGAATTAGGAAGAAAGTGCCGAATCAAGTATGAAACAGATGTTGAAAATAGTTACTTTGATCGGGCCACTGATCGCGGAACATTCGAACTTGAAATATTGGAATCCGATAGAGAATTATCCGAACCTGATTTCAGCATATCTCTCGAAGATGGTGAAGCTCATTTAAATATTCAATTACCTCAGGAAGCTAAAGTTGGTGACCAAATACTGCTGCAAACTACGGTTGATGACCCAACATTAATCGAGCCGTTTGTTAATCTAATACGAATCACCGTTTCAAAAATAATCAAGCATGAACCAGGTTTTCGAAAGCCTAGAAAGTCCAGAGGGGGTGGTGCTGGCTCAGAACCATCAAACAGTGGAATTGCTCTGCCGGATATTATTTCTGTCCGAGAGGGTGATGAAATTTGGGTGAGACGCAAATTTACGCCAGCCACTGCCTGTGAAGTTGAAACAGATGAAGTTCCTTCTGAGGACAGTGACCCCGGTCAAAAACATGTCTTTTACATAAATGTGGACAATAGGGCTCTACAGACAGAAATGAAGTACTCAAAACAAGACCCAAGGCTTCTTGAGGCTAAATTTAAATATGGCAATGTATTGGTCGGACTGGCGATGCTTCACGAAGCAGAAGAGCAAAACAAGGGAAACGGTAAAAATCCAGAGACAAGAGAGTCAATTTTTTTCCAAGAAAACGGTAATAGCCCAGAAGATTATGTTCGAGACTTTACTGAGGCTATTGCCCCTGTTCTGATACCGATGATTGATCAACTATCAGGCTTGGATGAATCAGATATGGATTAGGTTACATAGAGTTGATTGGAAAAGAGGATTTATTATACTGCTTTATGTAGAAGAACTACTTCCCGAGCAGACGGTAGTTGTCCTTTGATATTTGCGTGCCATTTACGACTTGGTACTGAACGCCATATTCGTCCATCAGTGCTATCTAAGTGTTCTGACAGGAAATGCTCCTTGAGCCCACAGCTCTCCATCACAGAAAGGTATCTCGGGAGTTGAACTGCTGGGTCTGAGAAGGCAACCATCTGAACAATAACGCTCTCTGCGTTAACGATCTTTGAAAGTGCTGAAAATGTAGCTTGGATTCCAGAGAAGTATCGATCTAAATTAGACGCTCTGGCATTCATTGTGTAGTACGATGTTCCAGCACCATCAAGACTATTTGCAATCCAAAATGGAGCAGGCGTTTCCTTACCACCTTTAACCTGCCATCTGTGATATAGAATATGAACGCCAGGGTATGGCGGAGACATAAGAATCAAACTAGGTGCCGGTCGATCTAGTCCTTTGATTAAACTTGAGATTTCCTGTGCTCTTCTTTTTCGGCAAAGAGTTCGACTTTTGCCAAAGGCAGGAGCTAGCTTATCCGCTTTTCGCACTTCCATTGAGTAGACCCTACCAGCATCCATCATTGAAGTTGCATTGTGGATGATACGCTCTCTAAATTTAGAGGCTGTGGGAAAAGATTTTCTTCCATCAAGAGCCCATTGTGCTGATTTCAAGATTACACACCTTGCAAAGTTCTGCTGTTTCTTGTCTTGAATTATGGGTGTTTGTTGCAATGCAAGTTCAACCGTTTTTCTAATCGGCCACGTCTGAGGACATTTTACATTTCTGAAGTACCCATTCTCATCCCAGCACTCCTGATTAGTTTTCAAGCGTAGGTTTAGATTCCCTGGTAATTCAGAAAACCAATCCTCCATGGCGTCGTAATCTTTACATCGCATGGGAAGCGTTTTTGTTTCAGTCACGAATACCGCTAGTGAGCTCAGGTCTGTTCCGATTCCTATCCTTCCTGCAGCGCGTGCTTCCACTAGAGTTGTTCCGCCACCAACAAAAGGATCCACAACCAAGTCACCTGGTCTTGAGAAAGCATTGATGGCCGATCTGGCAAAAACTGGAGAAAACCTGGCTGGGTATTTGTAGTAATCGTGAGTCAGGCCCGAAACTGGGGTCTGTGAATAAATGGAAGTCAGAAGCGTATCAACGTCACCTGAAGGGAGCTTGATGTGCAATTTTGATGCTGCCATTTCATCTTCCTTGACTGGATTGTGAGATTATACGTGAAAATATTGATGACCATGCGGATCATATGAGTAATAAGTTAGATTTTAGAAATCATAGCTCTTCTGAGGTGGCCCCGTTTGTTTGGACAGCCAAACCCAGTTCTATAAGTGGATTCCAGCTCTTTGGTACAGTCATCAACGGTGGTCAGTACTTTCAGTCTCCGGCCGTTGCTGAGCGCATCAAACACAAAATCCATTGACCAGACTATATTGCGTTCAGTCGGTAAGGTTAACGGTTCTCTTGGCACTGCTACGCCTTTACGGCGCTTGCGTTTACGCACAGCCAGGCTGGCTTCACGATACAGGCGATAAGTTCGTTTGTGGTTGATCTGGAAACCCTCTCGTCGTAACAATGCATGGATCCGTCGATACCCAAACCGCCGCCGTTCCTGCGCCAACTCAATGATCCGTCCCTGCAGCAACCCATCATCAGGTGAAATCTGTGGCACATAACGAAGGGTGCTACGCGACAACCCCACAAGCTGGCAGGCCCGGCGCTCCGATACGGAAGTCTCAGACTGCATCTCGGTTACCGCTTCTCGCTTCGACTGTGGGGTCAATACTTTTTTCTGAGCGCTGCCTCAAGCGCTTCCTTATCAAGCATGGTCTCGGCCAGTAGTTTCTTTAATCGGCTATTCTCCGATGCCAATGCTTTCAGTCGCTTCATGTCCGATAACTCCATGCCACCGTACCTGGATCGCCAAGTGTAGAACGAGGCATCACTGAACCCGTGTTTACGACACAGCTCCTTGACTGGAAGGCCTGATTCGGCTTCTTTTAAAAACCCCAGAATCTGGGCCTCGGAATATCGCTTGCGTTTCATGTCCGTCTCCTTGATTGAATACGGACTCTACTAAGTTCATGCTGGTATGGGAATCGGGGGGCAGGTCACAATCTTTTAGACACTCACCAGCCGTTCTTTAGTAGCAATTTGGAACTACTTCTTGAATTCTGTTAGTTTCGAATAGAAGGCCCTGTAGAAAGGACTTTTGGTTTACAAAATACATCTCTTTGTTTTAGTGTGGCTAATTGGTGCTATATAGACTGACGCTGCATAACTACCCTTTAGGGGACAAGTATTAAGATGTTTGCGATAAAACGTGGAAGTTAAATCAATAGATTACCAATTTGCCAACCGCCTTTGGGTTGATGTTCTTTTTGGCTCATTTAGATCTCGGCATTCCAAGATGAAAGTCGTACTCTTCTCGGTAGCCCCGTGGTTGATTGGGTTTATCATTGCTATTGTAGCTGGTTATTGGCAAGCATTCGTAGAAACTGGAGCCTTCTACTTAGGTTCAATAGGAATTTTTGTGACGACATGGATGATTCTCTACGCGAGCACAAAGCAATATGACATGTATGACCGCTTCCTTGATTGTTTCGATATAAGCGTCGACGAACGATTGCAGCTTATAAAGGTAACCATCGAACGTTATTCGAATTGGCGTCTCCATTTACGTGGTTATGTCTTCGCACTACTGTTAGCAGAATTGTTCATAGCAGTTGGATTCTTTGGGTGGGATTCGGTAACTGCTTTCGTACAACAGACTGGTCTCACGTTGCTTAGACCTGAAGCATTTGAGAGTAATGGTTGGTACCGCGAAGACGCGGCAGAAACAGGATTCACAATAGTAACGGTGTATAGCATCTTTCTGTTTTGGCCACTTGCGACGGCGATTAGTGTGATTGGACGGATGCCAATTTTCATGATTCGAACCGCCAAACTCCCTACCAGTTTGCCGCCCCGGTTGGTTAAATCACTATTCAGTACTGCAGCAGGCTTTTATACGAGGGTAAGTTTGGTTTGGGCATTTGGAGTAATCCTGTTCATACTACTGTTCGTGGGGGATGATGACTGGTTGTCAACTACAATATTGGTTGCGTTATTTGTTTTCGGACTTTTGGTGTTTATTGTGCCGCAGGTGGCTTATGCGCGTGTAATTGCCAGTAGTGAACAAGCATGTTATGGCAGTATTATGTCGGAGTTGGATAGTAAGCGGTCATCTATTGATGAAATGATGGCTGTAGTTTCTCGGTACCCTGACTTCTTTATGGCTCATGACACCTGGGTGTACCCAATTCATCAGACATATGTCGTGGTTTTGGGTTACGCCTTGTCGATTATTTCACTAAACCATATTAATAGCTTTTACAAACTACTTTCTTCGGCAGGCTGACAATGTTTGGCAAAGTCAAAATAGAGCATCTTCCAGAATACCTTCGAAAAATCGAGGTATTTTTTCCAGAATTGGTCGAGGTTCAATCGGTCTCATTGGATGCTGTGAACAGCTATTATAATGCCAACTTTTTGGGCTACGCTGTATTTCATTCTTGGGCAGGGGCGATACATATGGCTCTTAGCCCGAATGGCAAGTTCAATCGCAACGACTATTTTGCACAAGTTGAGGAGGTTGTGAGAAACCTTCAGGAAGTCACGCAAGTGTGTGAATTGGGATGTGGTAAGGGGTTTAACATCGAGTTTATTGCGCGTAACCATCATGAGAGATCGGTAGTTGGCATCGACTTAAATGAGCGCCATATATTGTCCGCGAAAAAGAAATTCAGTGACATGGCGAATGTGGAGTTTCTGGTTGATGATTTCCATAAGTTATCGACCTTGGACGGCAGAGAATTTGGTTTGTTATTCGCCGTAGAAAGCCTCTGTCATTCTATTGATTTGGAAGGAGTGCTCAACGCGGCCTATGCAAAGTCCGCTTCGAATGCGAGATTCATGATATATGATGGTTTTCGATCTGAGACGAACAACGTGGACGCTGATTTAGTTCGAGCAATGTCACTCGTCGAGCGTGCTATGGCCGTGCCGCGGTTTCGAACGGAGTCTGAGTTTGTGAAAGCCGCCCAGCATTCTGGGTGGAGCGTTCGATCGATTGAGGATCGTAGCGTGGATGTAATGCCTAATCTGATTCGCTTGTCAGACTTTGCTAAAGGGTTTTTTAAAATTGCTCCAGTCGGCAGGATCATAAAGGGGGTACTCCCGAGATTTCTCGTGACCAATGCTGTTGCTGGCTTATTGATGCCGTTAACAGTCAGCCAAGGCATCCATCGGTACCTCGCCATAGAACTTGAGAAAAAACCGTAATGTTCAAGCTACCCAGATTGAAAAGCAAACAATGTTGCGAGATGGTGTCATTTCCAATGCTCGGGAACCGGTATCTCCATTGCGCCCTGACTGGTGCCATGCTGCCGATCAAATGGTTTGACAAGCACTAAACCTGAAGATCCAATGCCATATGCTAGCTCTGGATGGAGTTTACTTTGGCGGCTTCAGTGGACTTCCGACTGAAGTTCTTGAGAGTGCTATCAAGTTTAGTTCAAGACCTGGACACGTACCGGAACTCCTAATCAGTAGGTCCCGAGTTCAAATCTTGGTGCCGGCACCACTTCTCTTTGCTAGAATCAAACACTTGCATTAGCTGGACAAAACCTATCAGTAAAATGTCGGTGAATATCCCTCAAATAAAGTTATACGGTTACCCAACCAGCCCGTTTGTGCTTAAAACCGGCTGCCACCTGAAATACAAGCAACTGCCCTTTGAGTTTGTGCCGGTCAATCCGGTGACCCGGGAACAAATCAGATTCTCCAATCAAAAACAAGTACCGGTATTGTCGATCGGTGATGAATGGAAGAATGATTCCTCACCCATCGGCATCTGGCTCGATGAAAGGTTTCCGGAAAAGCCGCTGTTGGGGCGTGATGATTCTGAGAAAGATACTATATTGAGCATCGATAACTGGGTTTCGGTTCAACTGTTGCCTGCGAGGTTCAGGGCTGCATTACATTGGGACAACTCGTGGGATGCCATTAGAAACGGCTGGCTGTTGGCTTCCGCCATGAATAATTCTATTCCGATTCCCTGGCACCTGCGGGCCACGTGGCCGTGGTTGGTCAAACGGGCCGGATTCCTGCATCGCATGGTGAATAAACTTGATCTCGAAGAACCACTTTGGGATATGCATGAACGCCTGGCCGATGAGTTAACCGGTCATTTATCCGGCGGACCGTTTCTGGGCGGAATGCCCACACCTTCTCTGGCGGATTTATCTGCGTACCCAATTATTATCTTCTCCCATTTAATGGGTTTGCATGGCCGCAATGTCTATCTGGAAAGGCCGGAAATTGTTGCCTGGTGCAGGCAGGTGCAAGCGCACTTGCCGGATAACCCTTTACTGGTCCCGGATGAATACCTGAAGCGACCGGTATTTTCCTGACGCACACTCCCCGGCGGGTCGTTTTCAGCCGACATTGCGACTCTTGCCTTCCCAGTAAGCTGCCCTGAGATCCTTTTTCAATATTTTCCCGGCACCGCTCAGCGGCAAGGGCTGGTCATGAAACTCGATACTTTTCGGGCATTTAAATGCTGCAATCAGGGTTCTACAATGATCGATCAACTGCCGGTCTGTCACGGATGCACCCTGATTCAGGCGCACAATGGCATGCACCTGCTCCCCCCACGTGCCATGAGGAATTCCGATTACCGCGCATTCGGCAACAGCAGGGTGAGCGTAGATTGCCTGTTCTGTTTCGGCGGAGTATACGTTTTCGCCACCGCTGACGATCATGTCCTTGACCCGGTCCACGACGAACAACACCCCATCCTGATCCAGCCGGCCCCCATCGCCGGTGTGCAGCCAGCCACCGCGTAGTGTTTCTTTACTCATGTCCGGCAGGTTCCAGTAACCGAGCATGACGTTTTCGCCACGTATGCAAATCTCGCCCACCTCACCGATTGGCAGCGGCGCATCGTGCTCATCAAAAATAACCAGGTCGATACCTGCAACTGCCTTGCCGGCAGCTTTGAGCTTGCCGGCGTACGGCCCGCTGATGGTGTGGTATTCCGGCCCCAGCAGGGTGATGACCGGTGATGCCTCCGTTTGACCATAGGCCTGGACGAAAGCGACATCGGGTATGACCTCAATGGCTTTACGCAGTACGGCCTCCGGCATTGGCGAGCCGCCGTACAACATATACTTCAGGTTTGAAAGGTCGTAAGCGGGCAGGTGTGGATGGTTGACCAGCATGTTGATCATGGT
>JAADHW010000243.1:3116-13174 GCA_013151695.1 Gammaproteobacteria bacterium | reverse complement strand
CAAATACCGAGAACTTAAGAAACACCTAAAAACAAACCAATCAACTTGGTTAATCACTGGTGTTGCCGGCTTCATTGGCTCTAACCTACTGGAAACATTATTGAAGCTCAATCAGCGAGTGATTGGTCTGGATAATTTCGCCACCGGTTATCAACACAACCTGGATGAAGTGCAGGGTGAAGTCACAGCTGAGCAATGGGCATCGTTTAACTTCATCGAAGGCAATATCTGCAAACTGGAAGACTGCCGCACAGCCATCAATGGCGTTGATTACGTGCTGCACCAGGCCGCACTGGGCTCGGTACCGCGGTCTATTGAAGATCCCATCACCACCAACAAGGCAAATATAGATGGTTTTTTGAACATGTTGGTGGCAGCACGAGATGCAAATGTAAAGCGCTTTGTTTACGCAGCGTCGAGTTCCACTTATGGCGATCACCCAGACTTGCCCAAGGTGGAAGAGAAGATCGGCCAGCCACTGTCACCTTATGCGGTGACCAAGCTGGTCAACGAACTGTACGCGGAGGTTTTTGCCAGGACATATGGTTTCAAAACCATTGGCTTACGGTACTTTAATATATTTGGCAAACGGCAGAGTCCAAATGGTGCCTATGCAGCTGTTATTCCTAAATGGATTATGGCCATGATTAAAAACGAGACGGCGTATATAAACGGCGATGGCGAAACAAGCCGGGATTTCTGTTATGTCGATAATGCTGTACAGATAAACTTGGTTGCAGCCAAAACAAGTAATCCCGATGCTTTGAACCAAGTCTACAACGTCGCAGTTGGAAATCGCACGACTCTTAATGAACTCTGCGAACATTTGCGCAGTCACTTAGGGGGTCAATTTCCCCATCTTAAGAATTTCAAACCAACCTACCGTGATTTCCGTGATGGTGATATCCGCCACTCATTGGCCGACATTAACAAAGCCAGTCAATTACTTGGCTATGAGCCAGCGTATCGGATTGCAGAGGGACTGACTGAAACGCTAACGTGGTATATGAAGGACAAGAGTGAGAAATGATTACTAAAGATAGAAAAATTAAAATTGCAGTTGTTGGATGTGGTCGAGTCTCAATAAATCACTTGGGTGCTATGGAAACGCATTGTAACGAAATGGAATTAGTAGCAGTTTGTGACATTGATAATGAAGTGCTTAATAGACACCGGAAGCAATATGGGGTGAATGGATATCTTTTGTTAGGTGAAATGCTTGACGCTGAAGACCTAGACATTGTCGCAATCTGTACACCCAGTGGTATTCATGCCGCACAAACTGAGTTGATCGCCAAACATGGAGTTCATGTCATGACCGAAAAACCCATGGCGACCCGTTGGCAGGATGGCGTGAACATGGTCAAGGCATGTGATGAAGCCGGTGTATGGTTGTTCGTTGTAAAACAAAACCGCCTCAATTCAACGCTTCAACTTCTTAAGCGAACCGTTGATGAGAAACGGTTCGGTAAAATCCACATGGTTCATCTCAACGTATTTTGGACCCGGCCACAAGAATACTACGATCAGGCGAAATGGCGAGGTACTTGGGAATTCGATGGCGGAGCATTTATGAATCAGGCGAGCCATTATGTGGATTTGCTTGATTGGCTAATCGGTCCTGTAGAAAAAGTTCAGGCGATGATGAGCACGACACGTGATATCGAAGTCGAAGACACGGGGGTCATGAATGTACGGTGGCGAAATGGTGCACTTGGTTCCATGAGTGTCACGATGTTGACCTATCCCAAAAACCTGGAAGGCTCCATTACAATACTGGGCGAAAAAGGCAGCGTACGCATAGGCGGCGTCGCAGTTAACGATATACAGCACTGGGAATTTGAAGACACACGCGATTACGACGAGCAGATTAACGTAGCCAACTATGAAACCACATCTGTGTATGGATTTGGTCATCCGCTCTACTACAAAAATATTATTGATGTTTTGCGAGGTGGTGCAGAACCAGAGACAGATGGTCGAGAAGGGTTAAAATCACTTGAGGTGTTGATTGCTGCTTACTTATCTGCGCGTGATGGCCGAACCATTTCTTTGCCTTTGGAGTATTGAGGGTGAACTATCAATGTCATGAGACAGCGATTGTTGATGAGGGTGCTGAGATCGGAGAAGGCACCAGGATATGGCATTTCTCCCATGTTTTGGCCGGTGCAAAAATCGGCAAACAGTGCAGTTTCGGACAAAATTGCTGCGTATCTCCAAGGGTAGTTATTGGTGACAATGTTAAAGTACAGAATAATGTGTCGATATACGAAGGAACTACTATAGAAGATGATGTCTTTTTGGGTCCTTCGTGTGTTTTGACGAATGTCACCAACCCGCGATCTCAAATCATTCGCACAACCCTTTATGAGAAAACCTTGCTTCTACGCGGTTGCTCTATTGGCGCAAATGCAACAGTCGTGTGTGGCGTAACTATCGGTCGTTATGCCTTTGTGGCTGCAGGTGCTGTGATTACTCAAGATGTGCCTGATTATGCACTGATGGTTGGTGTTCCTGCCAGGCAAAACGGTTGGATGAGTCGCCATGGTCATCAGCTTAAGAACCCTGACGCTAATGGAGTGATGGCTTGTCCAGAAAGCGGTTTGCGCTACCAAGAGGTTGAGCAAGATACTCTCAGGTGTCTCGATCTTGATGAAGATGAAAAACTTCCTCAATCGATGGCAACTGGAACAGTCACTTATGATGAGATCAAGCGATAAAAAGCTCTATGCAGTTTATAGACCTTAAAGCGCAACAAAAACGAATTCGTCCCCAGATCAACGAAGCTATTAAGAAGGTCCTAGATCATGGGTGCTACATTATGGGTCCTGAAGTGGGCCAACTCGAATCCTTACTTGCCGAGTTCATTGGTGTGCGACATGCGATAGGCTGTTCCAGCGGCACAGATGCGCTCCTTTTACCGTTACTCGCATATGGTGTTGGCCCTGGGGTCGCTATATTCACCACGCCCTTCTCCTTTTTCGCATCTTGTGAAGTGATTGCGTTGACGGGTGCAACTCCAGTATTTGTCGACATCGAGCCGGTATCGTTCAATATCGACCCGGCTAAACTTCAAGCTGCCATTGAAGTGGTCAAGAAAGATGATAAGTTGAAGCCCAAAGTGATAATGCCAGTCGACCTCTTTGGCCAGCCAGCTGATTACGATCCAATCATGCAAATTGCCGAAGTAAATGGACTATTCGTGCTTGAAGATGCTGCTCAAGCTTTTGGTGCCACCTACAAGAGCCGCCGCGCCCCAAGTTTGGGGCATGTCGGTGCAACCAGTTTCTTCCCAGCGAAGCCGTTGGGTTGCTATGGGGATGGAGGTGCAATTTTCACAGATGATGATCAATTGGCTGAAACTATGCGTTCGCTTCTGGTTCATGGTAAGGGGAAAGACAAATACAACAACGTGCGAATAGGTCTCAATGCCAGGCTTGACACCATTCAAGCTGCAATTCTAATTGAAAAAATGAAGATATTCGTGGAGGAAATTGAGCTGCGGCAACAGGTTGCCAATCGCTATACAGAGGCTATAGCGCTGGCTGTAGAAGGCTCTTTCAAAATCACACCACCAATAACCAGAAAGGATTGCACCTCTGTTTGGGCGCAGTACACCATCAGTTGTGATCGGCGCGATGACTTGCAAGCCAGGTTCAAGCATGAGCGCATTCCAAGCATGATCTACTATCAAAAACCGATACATCTGCTTGATGCTATGACTTACCTGGGGCATCAATGCGGGGATTTCCCAGTGGCTGAGAAAGCTGCTCATTCTGTTTTGGCGCTACCGTTTCATCCTTATTTGGACCCAGATGATCAAAGCCGAATAATCAGTGTGATGTGCGAGTAGGTAATTTGGATTGAAAACTTACGATTTCGTCATAATTGGTGCCGGCATCACAGGTCTTTCGTTGGCCCGGCAACTGATCAGAAAAGATTCCCAATCATCTATTCTTGTATTGGAGAAAGAACCCAGATTTGGCTTACATGGTAGCGGTAGAAATAGCGGGGTACTGCACTCCGGTGTTTATTACGAAGAGAACTCGCTAAAAGCGAGGGTTTGCGGCGCGGGCGCCAAAGAACTGGCTTGTTATTGCGATGAAAATAATCTTCCTATAGCGCGCATGGGTAAAGTTATTGTGCCTGTTAGGGAAGGGGACGATGCTCAAATCGACATTCTTCATCAGCGCGCAACACATAATGGGGCGAATGTTGCAATTGTTGATAGCCAACAACTTAGAGAAATTGAGCCAGAGGTGGTGAGCCTTTCGGGACGAGCGCTACACTCACCTGACACGGCTGTTATCGACCCATTGGCTGTACTAACACAATTAGTCCACGATCTTCTAAAAAAAGGTGTGGAAATCCAATTTGATTGTGCTGTTACGGTAGCTGACTTAGAGAGTTCAACCATTATTGATAATAGGGGTAACAGGGTAGGGTATGGTCACCTATTCAATGCGGCAGGTCAGTGCTCAGACCACATTGCCAGGTTGTTTGGCGTTGGAAATAAATACATGTTGCTGCCAATTAAAGGCATTTACTTTAGTTTGGACAAGAAATCTGGTATCCAGTTAAATGGCCTTGTTTATCCGGTGCCCGATTTAGCGGTCCCTTTCCTTGGGGTGCATTCAGTTAAGACTATCCAAGGAAGTATCTATCTCGGGCCCACCGCGATTCCAGCATTCGGAAGTGAGAACTATAAGGGCATGACCGGTATTAAAATTGACGACGCTATTCGCATCACTTTCCAGTTAATTCAGCTATATTTGAGAAACAACCAGGGCTTTCGGAAGTTTACCAATGAGGAAGCAGGCCGATTTTTGAAACGGCGTTTTGTGAAAGCGGCCGGCTTGTTGATTCCAAAACTAAAAGTGGAGCATCTGCAACCCAGCGAAAAAGTAGGCATACGTGCACAACTATTAAACAAAGAAAGTCATGAATTGGTTATGGACTTTCTAGTAGAACAAAAGGGCAACACGTCCCACATACTAAATGCTGTGTCGCCTGCATTTACTAGTTCTTTCGCATTTGCACGGCATGTAGTACAAAAACTGACAGAGGGATAAAACATGGATTTAAGAGGCAAAAAACTGGTTTTGGTGGGAGGTGCCGGGCTTATCGGCTCGCATACTGCAGACCATCTGATAAAAGAGGATGTCAAAGAAATAATAATATATGACAACTTTGTCCGTGGCACTGAGGAGAATCTGTGCCATGCACTTAAAGATCTCCGTGTAAAAATATACGACATTGGTGGCGATATATTACAAACAGACATTCTACAGTCTGCTTTTGAGGGTGCAGATGGTGTTTTCCATTTTGCAGCTCTTTGGCTCTTACAGTGTCATGAATTCCCACGCAGTGCTTTTGATGTCAACGTGCGTGGCACGTTTAATGTTATGGAAGCCTGTGTTGCCAAGGGTGTTAAACGGTTGGTTTCCTCTTCTTCCGCTTCTGTATATGGTGATGCGGTTCGTGAACCCATGGATGAAGATCACCCGTACAACAATAAAAATTTTTATGGCGCAACCAAAATTGCGGGCGAGGCCATGATGCGTGCGTTCCATTATCGTTATAACCTGGACTATGTGGGTCTCCGTTATATGAATGTTTATGGCCCGCGCCAAGACTACCATGGTGCCTATATCGCTGTGATTATGAAAATGCTGGATGCTATCGACAGAGGTGAAAGCCCCACAATATTAGGCGATGGTTCAGAAGCGTTTGATTTCGTGGCTGTTGAGGATTGTGGCCTGGCAAATATTTGTGCAATGAAGGCTGATGCGACCGATCAAAACTACAATGTCGGTACCGGTGAGCGCACTTCTCTTAAAGAACTCGCTGAAATACTAATTGAATTAACCGGGTGTGACAAGCCGATCAATTATGCACCTTGCAGCCAGGCAACGTTAGTCAGGAATCGAATTGGCGATCCCAAAAAGGCCAGCGATGAGATTGAGTTCACTGCAACTATTGGTCTTCGTGAAGGCCTGGGACGCCTGATTGAATGGCGGGACAACCACAAGTCAGAGGTGGCACGTCGCCGGCGCGACGCAGGGCTCGAAGAATGAAAAAACGGTTTATACAAATTGCACTTCCAGTGACTGGTGAAGAGGAGTGGCAGGCTGTCAAAGAGCCATTTTTTTCAGGCTGGCTCACACAAGGCCCAAAGGTTGCAGAGTTCGAAAGACGGTTTGCAGCACGTCATGAAGTAAGCCATGCCCTTGCAGTGACTTCCTGTACCACTGGCTTGCACCTTGCACTCGCTGCCATGGGTGTAGGTCCGGGTGATGAGGTAATCGTGCCGGCTTTCACCTGGATCGCCACGGCAAATGTTGTACTTTATTGTGGCGCCACACCGGTCTTCGTGGACGTAGACCGCAATTCCTACAACATGGACCCTGCCCTAATTAATGTGGCAGTGACAGAAAGGACGAAGGTTATTATTCCTGTTCATTTGTTCGGCTTGTGCGCCGATATTAATGCAATTCGAGCCGCTGTACCGGAGCGTGTGAGAATTCTTGAAGATGCCGCCTGCGCTGCAGGTGCACAATACAAGGGTAAATGGGCCGGGTCACTGGGAGATGTAGCAGCCTTCTCTTTTCATCCAAGAAAGTCGATTACAACGGGTGAAGGGGGCATGGTAACTACCAATAATGATGGGCTTGCTGATCGCATGAACCAGATGCGTAATCACGGCGCTACTATATCGGAAGAGCAACGCCACCACGGCCCCAAGCCCTATATTCTTCCAGATTTCAACCTGCTCGGCTTCAATTACCGCATGACCGATTTACAGGGTGCGGTTGGTATCGTACAACTGGACAAACTGGACTCATTCATCGAAGAGCGTGCCAAATGGGCAGGTTGGTACAAAGAGCAACTTACAGACATAGACTGGCTGAAGCTACCACAGGAACCAACCAATGGGCGCCACGGCTGGCAATCTTTCGTCACTTATGTAGATCCTAGTAGTGCACCTTTAGCACGCAATGATATTATGGAGTACTTGCAGGAACACGGAATAGCCACCCGTCCTGGCACACACGCTGTGCATATGACAAACATTTACCGCGAGCGTCTTGCTCACCACTCGAACGATTTTCCCGTTGCACGTGATTGTGACGCCCAGACCATGGCAATTCCTTTACATAATCGTATGACAGAAAAAGACTACGAATATGTGGTCGATCGCATCAAGAGTGTGTCCCGGCAGGCTTAAAGATGTGTGGTATTACGGGCATATTTAACCTCGGCGGTGAGCATGCCTCACCTGTCACATTGAGAAATATGACAGATGCCATTGCACACCGTGGGCCAGATGGTGAGGGGTTTTATAATGATGGGTTTATCGGGCTGGGGCATCGGCGATTGGCCATTATTGACCTGTCACCCGCCGGGCATCAGCCGATGGTATCCAGAGATGGACAGGTCGTATTGATCTACAACGGTGAGGTCTATAATTTTCAGGAATTAAGAGCAGAACTGGAATCACTCGGCCATCAATTTCACTCCCGCACCGATTCAGAAGTAGTACTCAATGCCTGGGTAGAGTGGGGCAGAGATTGTGTTATACGGTTTAATGGAATGTTTGCCTTTGCCGTCTGGGACAAACGTGAGCAGTCACTTTTCCTGGTTCGTGATCGTTATGGTATTAAGCCGCTATATTACGCTTGCCGGGGCCAGACCTTCCTTTTTGGTTCCGAGCAAAAAGCCATTCTTGCCCATCCGGATGCCAAACGCGAACTCGACAAAAAGGCGCTGCTGGAATACTTCACGTTCCAGAACATCTTCACCGATCGCACATTATTGGAGGGCATCAAGATTCTGCCTGCCGCAACTATTGGCCGGATCAGCCTTGGTGATCAGACATCAAACAGTGCACCTCATGCTCTTCGTTTGAGCACATACTGGGACTACCGTTTCCGCGAACCGGATCATCCTGGCGACCCGCGCGAATACTGCGAGGAGTTGGATCGGTTAATGCAACAAGCAGTAAGCCGCCAACTGGTTACCGATGTAGAACTTGGTGCCTATCTGTCGGGGGGAATGGATTCTGGCACACTAACCGCACTGGCTGCCCGCGAGCTTCCCTACATCAAGACTTTCACTTGTGGTTTTGATCTTAGTTCTGCATCAGGAATTGAATTGGGCTATGACGAGCGCGCAAAGGCTGAAGCTATGTCTGCACGTTTCAAAACCGAACATTATGAGATGGTTCTTAAGGCAGGCGACATGGAACGCTGTTTGCCTGATGTCGCACGACACATTGAAGAACCGCGCGTGGGGCAGAGCTATCCCAACTATTATGCCGCCAAACTGGCAAGTAAATTCGTCAAGGTTGTGCTTTCCGGTGCGGGCGGTGACGAACTCTTCGGTGGCTACCCCTGGCGCTACTACCGTGCGACGGTGTGTAATGATTTCGAACACTATATTGACCAATATTATGCTTTCTGGCAGAGGCTAATTGATAACCCCTACATCAAACAGGTCTTTGCACCCATATGGGATGATGTAAAAGATGTTTGGACCCGTGACATCTTCCGTGATGTTTTCCTTAATCACGATAATCAGCTTGATCGTCCCGAGGACTACATCAATCACTCCCTCTATTTTGAGGCCAAGACATTCTTGCATGGCTTGTTTGTGATAGAAGACAAGCTCAGCATGGCCCATAGCCTGGAAACCAGAGTCCCCTTTATGGATAACGACCTGGTAGATTTTGCCATGCAATGTCCGGTAAGTCTGAAGCTCAATAACTTGGCGAAGGTTGTTCGTATCAATGAAAATGAGCCCGGTGATAAACAAGGCCAATTCTTTCAAAAGACAAAAGATGGCAAACAGATTCTCCGTGATGTGATGTGCCGTTACATTCCAAATGATATTACAAAAGCTGAGAAACAGGGGTTCTCGGCACCGGATGGTAGTTGGTTTAAAGGACAGAGCATTGATTTTGTTAGACGCAGATTGCTTAATCCTAATGCGCGAATCTACGACTTTATCAATCAAGGCACGGTAACGAAATTGGTACAGCAGCATCTCAATGGAGATGAAAATCGTAGGTTGTTGATTTGGTCGTTGCTGAACGTAGAAGAATGGTTGGAGGCTAATATATGACTCTCCCGTGTATACCTCACTCGAGACCGTGGATTATCGACGGCGATTTAGCAGCCGTACAGAATGTTCTGCGTAGCGGAATGATTGCCAAAGGTGAAAAAGTTGAGGAATTCGAGGCAGCCGTAGGACAATACTTTGGAGTTTCTTCCGGGGTCGGGTGTTCCAGTGGGACGGCCGCGCTCGTTTTGGCATTGTGGACACTTGAGGTGGTTCCTGGTGCGGAGGTTATTTTACCAACCTACGCTTGCAGAAGTATACTTGAAGCAATTTTGAGTGTGGGCGCGAAACCTAAACTATGTGATGTGAATTTAAACGGTGTAATTACTGCGGAAACAGTTCAACGTCATGTTACGAGGAAAACAGCAGCCATTATAGCCGTCCATATCTTTGGTCATCCTGTCGATGTACTAACACTAACAAAATTTGGTGTGCCAATTATAGAGGATGCCTGCCAATCTTTTGGTTTACAGATGAATGGCCAGATGGCGGGGACATTGGGTACCATTGGAGTTCTGTCATTTCATGCTACTAAGTGCCTCACTGCAGGAGAGGGGGGCATGCTGATAAGCAGCAGCAAAGATGTAATCGATAAGGCCAGACTTCTTTCCAATGGCCAAGCGATACCATCACCCCGATGCGTTGCACCACTCAGCGACTTACAAGCCGCTTTGGGGTTCGCCCAACTTGCTAGGTATGAAGAATTTCTTGCCCGTCGCCAGGCGATTCGTAGCGACTATATGCGGGTCCTGACTAGTGCTGCTGGTGTTGTGCGGAATATCTCGACTGAAGATTTCTTATTCCGATTTACTGTACTAGCAGAACCTGCCTTTAATGACTTGCACGAGCAGTTTATGCGCCATGGCGTGCATGTGCGCCGAGGGGTGGATGGATTGCTGCACCTCTGGAGCGAAATCGATGACAATGACTATCCTAAT
>JAADHW010000243.1:0-3111 GCA_013151695.1 Gammaproteobacteria bacterium | reverse complement strand
CCATGCAGTTGTTTGAATCTACCGTTTCAATTCCATTTTATCCATCGCTGTCCGACGAAGAGCGCAGCAGGGTATGTGAAGCAATGCAGTTAATATTTATATGAATATACATATTGAGGTCCTTAGAGACGAAGCGGAAGACGCTTACGAGTGTTTGTTAGCCAACGCACCGCAGGCTCTTCTCTATCATTCTGTACGTTATCGGTCTTTTCTGCAGCGGATATTAAAGAATGCGCGGAGCCATTACCTAGTTGCATATCATAACGGTCAATTAGTCGCTGCACTGCCTTCTTTCATCATGCAAGGCCCCCTGGGGGCCGTCGTCAATAGTCTGCCCTTCTATGGAAGCTATGGATCTATCGTCTCATTGCCTGATGTATCTCTAAGTGTTAAGCGGGCCTTGTTTCTAGCATTCGAAAAATTCTGCAAAGACAATCGGGCAATTTGTTCAACTATTATTGCTACTCCCACAGAAACTGATGCTGGGTTATTTGGTGACTACGCCACAGATTTCGTAGATGACCGGATTGGCCAGATCACTCCTTTCCCAAAGTTGGAATATGGCGATAATGCAAAGACAGCGCTTATGGATATGTTCCATTCAAAGACAAGAAACATGGTCCGCAAGGGAGCAAAAGCGGGCTTTAACGTTGGGCATGATGGCTCGCTAGCAACGTTAAGTGCACTGTATGAATTACATTACGATAACATGCGATCGATCGGTGGGATGCCTAAACCTTGGAAGGTGTTTGAAGCTATCCGGAATTCTTTCAGATACGATGAGGATTATCGGGTCTACTATGCAACAAATGTAAATGGGAAAGTTGTTTCTGCTCTGTTGCTGTTTTATTTCAATGGGGTGGTTGAATACTTCATACCCGCAACGCATAAGGAGTCCCGAACCCTGCAACCGTCAAGCTACATCATTCTGGTTGCAATGATAGATGCAATGAGTGAAAAGGGGGCGCGGTATTGGAACTGGGGTGGCACATGGTTAACTCAGGATGGTGTATATAAATTTAAATCTCGTTGGGGTACAAAAGATTATCCATATCGATATTACGTCAGGGAATACCTTTCCGAGAATAGTATGCGACGGAATAGCCGCAGCCACTTGCTCGCGTGTTATCCATTCTTTTACACCATTCCATTTTCGGCATTAGACGCTGATGAATAAGAAAATATCGGAATTGTCTTGGGTTGTCATGTTTGGCGGTGCAAATAGAGAAGAATGCGTCATTGCTCTTCACGAAGCGAACGTGGACATCCAGGCGATTGTAGTTCCTTCCGCTCAGAGTCAGAAACTAGTTGACGCTGTCGATAAGCTGCGTTCGATTGGAGCCAGGATCATCTCAGTGACAAGAGATGGGGTCAGCTCTCTGCTAGAATCCTATGTTGATTGCGTCCTATTGAGTATCGGATTTCCTTACATCATACCTGCCACTGTGCTGAAACGGCACCCCCTGCAGTTAAATATTCATCCCACACTTCTTCCGAAATACCGGGGACCAACCACGGCAGCAAATATATTGATAAATGGAGAGACTAAGTCAGGTTCGACTGTACATATTATGGGGCCGGAGGTTGATCAGGGTGCTATCGTTTTGCAAAGTGAGGTTTGTTTGAGTACATTTGACACTGTGCGCTCGCTACAGAGGAAGGTATATGCAACTGAACCTAAATTGCTCATTGACGCGATCGCCAAATTAAATCGACAGGATCCCTTAATAGCTCAAGAAGAACATTTGGCAACAACCTTTCCCAATCGAAGAACACCGGCTGACTCAGAGCTGGATCCTAGTAAAGCATTACTTGACCTCGTCAATTTCATTCGGGCATGCGATGAGAATGATTTTCCTGCCTTCTTTATTTGCGAGGGACAGAAAGTCTGTGTGAAATTATGGCGTCCGAATAAGCCGACCTTTGAAAGTGACCTACTTTAAGGCTTTGCACCGAAGTGTATAGTGGCACTGACCTCATTTCGAACGGTGCAAAGATCTGCAGTCGCTGCATTTTTGATGATAGCATCTATGGAATCTCTTTTAACGAAGAGGGCGTGTGCAACTATTGCAAAATGGTTGATACCCTCTCAGAGCAATATGGAACGGGGACTGAGAAAGGCCGCAAGACTTTCGAATCCATAGTACAAGCCATCAAGGCTAAGGGGCGTCGAAGGCGCTATGATGTTGCGGTTGGCGTAAGTGGAGGCACAGATTCATCTTACATGCTCTATATCGCCAAATCATATGGTTTGCGCCCACTTGCCGTTCATTACGATAATACGTGGAACTCCTCTATTGCCACAGAAAATATCCGCAAGGTAACATCTGTCCTCGATGTGGATCTCTATACCCATGTGTGTGATAACAAGGAGTCGAATGATATTTTCCGGTCGTTCTTTTTAGCGGGCGTGCCCGAAATCGATGGGCCTACAGATATCGCACTCGCCGAAGTCATGTATCAGGCGGCCTCGAAGTACGGAATACGGTATGTTTTTGAAGGCCATTCATTTGTTACCGAGGGTGTCGCTCCGATGGGTAAGGCCTATGTAGACGGAGGTTACATTTCGTCTATCCATGAACGCTTCGGAACAATGCCCATGCGGTCATTCCCGAACATGTCGTTTTACAAGTTTCTTTATTGGACATTGTTCAAGAGAATACGAAAAATACGACCATTGTGGTACCTAAGCTATTCGAAGAAAAAAGCTCAGTCTTTCTTGGAAAGTGAATTTGGGTGGGTTTACTATGGGGGTCATCACCTAGAAAATCGGATGTCTGCGTTTCATCACAGTTACTACACACCAAATAGGTTTTCCCTCGATCAGCGGAATAATACTTTGAGCGCATTGGTCCGTTGTGGAACAATCTCACGAGAACAGGCGCTGAAAGAATATTCCCAGCCTCCCTTGCTTGAAGATGAACTCCTTGATTATGTATTAAAGCGTTTTGAAATGACTAGGATAGAATTCGATAGAGAGATGGCCACCCCAAATAAATTCTATACAGATTATCCTACCTATAAGAAACGGTTTGAACGATTGCGCCCACTATTCTATCTGCTCGCCAAATCTAATTTAGTGCCCATGAGTTTCTATCTTAAATACTGCTT
>JAADHW010000252.1 GCA_013151695.1 Gammaproteobacteria bacterium | reverse complement strand
CATGAGCATAAAAATCGCCGGGGCCGTCTCGCTCTGCCTCATTCTATTTTCGTCCGGAGTGCTGGCGCATGGTGGTGGCGGTGGGGGTACAACTAGCAAAAGCAACACCCCGTCGGTTAGTCATCAGAAATCTGACACGCAAGTAGCATTGGACAACTATCGCGAAGGGTTGAAAAATTTGGAAACTGCGTCGTCCTTGGAACAAAAGGCGGGTCGGAGTGGGAGTGAAAGAAAAGCGGCGAAGCATTTGAAAAAAGCCAATAAGCAATACGGCAAAGCGAAGCGGAAATTTGCCAAAGCTATTGAACACGAACCCCAACTCTATCAGGCCCATTCTCGAATGGGTTATGCCCGGCACCAAACTGGCGACTATGAAGGCGCGCTGAAGTCCTATGATATAGCTCTTCGCCTGAAGCCCAGAAACGCGCAAATCATTGGTGATAGGGCGCAGTCCCACCTTGCGCTGGGTAGACTGGCAGAAGTCCAATCGGCGCATCAGCAACTGCAAAAACTTGATCGTAGCGCAGCGGCCGATTTGAAGGACAAAATGTTGGCGTGGCAGAAAACGTCGGACGGGGACAAGCCCCATTCGGGTGAAGCTTCGATTGCCCAATTCGATTAGTGAGTTGTCGAGAATCAGGCGCCTTAGCGGATGCTGGAAGTAAGATAGCACCGATCATCGATCCATCGCCTTAGTGTAGTGGTTGGCGGTCTTTTAGTTGAACTAGGAGTACCGCCATGCATACCCACACGTTGGTCGTATGGCCTGATTCGCGACACTTCTCACGTGTTGCTTGACCGGCAAGCCGATGAACACCAGATTGCCGCATTGCGAGGGTCCATCGAAAGAGCATCGTCAGATCGGGTAGCGGATTTACACATATGGAATATCGGCCACCATATTTATGCTGCTGAGATCGTCGTCTCCAGTGATGATCCAGAAACTCCAGACCACTACAAATCATTATTCGAATGTGCCGATCACCAATAGTTCAAAGGTAGAGCTTTTCGACTAGCTAACAAGAAACATCGGTGCTCTGTTAAGTCCATTCCTCATTAAGAACTTCTGGGTCCAATTCTGGTGCGATGGCCTGATTGCCATGATGTTTGACCTTACCCTGGCGCTTTCGAACGTAGTCTTGTAGTTGTCGACGAGCAGCGTCAAAGACGCGATGCAAAAGTGGGTAGAGATCGTGACTACTGTCGGTAGGCGAAGAACTCTTAGTGACGATAATGGGTTTGCCGGGCACCACAATTTCTAGTAGAACAGTGAAAAGTGCATGTTTGACTTGCGCGTGATTTGTTCTGCGANNNCTGATTCTCGCCGAGCTGATGTCTGCGCAAAACTGGTCTAACTTCCCGAAGTGTGCGGTGATTGTGTTGTCAACCTCTGATGATCTGGGCACGCTTTGCCAAACAATGGTTTTAGTCATTTGAAAACCTCAGATCGGTTCGAATAGCGAGCACTGACTATGTACGAAGACGTGGAAGTCGTGAATACGTAATTTTACGCATGGTCTACTGCAAACTCGATCGGTGTAATGAGTAGATCTTAGTTTTGGCGGTGCTAGGAACTCATGGAATTAGTTGAAGAATTGCTCAGAGAAGAGGCTTATTCGCACACGATCTCAAAAATTGAGATGATCGAGACACACCTGTCATGGGTCTTTTTGACTGGGGAATTTGTTTACAAGCTGAAGAAGCCTGTGCGGTTCGATTTTGTTGACTTTTCTAGCTTAGATCGACGTAAGTTCTTCTGTGAAGAAGAACTTCGTTGTAATGCAGGTTATGCCCCGAGAATCTATCTTGCCGTGGTGCCAATAGTTCTGACTAAGGATGGTCGGGTGCGTGTTGCACCCGATGAAAGCGAAGTAGGCGAAATTGTCGAGTGGGCGGTACAGATGCGCCAGTTTGACATCAACAAACAAGCGAACGCATTGCTTCAGCGTGACCAGTTGACCAGGAAGGAAATTTGGTCGTTTGGTGGTCGGATTGGTCTGCAACACATCGCTCGGCCGGCATATCTAGAGCTCAACGATCCGGTCGTCCAGGTCAAAGAAAACTTTATAACAATGCAAGCTCTGGATAGTTTAGAAAGTGAGCGCGGTCGGTTGAGTGTTCTTGAAGAATATTCCTTGACGGAATTTGAAAAGCACCGCGAAACGTTACAGGAGCGACATGAGAACGGGTTCACTCGGGAGTGTCACGGTGACCTGCATCTTGCCAACGTTGTGCGGATACGTGCACAGTTGTGTGCGTTTGATTGTTTAGAGTTTAACGAGAATTTGCGTAATATTGATGTTTGGGCGGATGTTGCCTTTCTATTTATGGATCTATCTTTTAGGGGCCGTGACGATTTGGCCTATACCTTTGTAGACGGCTATCTCAACGTAACGGGAGACTACAGCGGGGCTAGCCTGCTTGGGCTGTTCGCAATTCATCGAGCGATGGTCAGGGCGACAGTCAGCGCAATTCGATGTGAGCAATCCTCGTGCGAAGCGATAACATTGTGTGATAAACGGGCAGAGTCATTGGCCTATCTTAAATGGGGTGAGCGTGAAATGAACAAGCCCGTTGGACAGTTGATAGCGGCTCATGGTTTTTCGGGTTCGGGAAAATCGTTTTGGTCGGCAAAGCTAGTTGCAGAGCTTAAGTGCGTTCGAATACGTTCGGATGTTGTGCGAAAAACAATTGAGGGTTTGAGTGTCTTGGCTCACTCGAACTCCATGGTTGGAGACGGACTGTACGTACAGAGTAAGTCCGATTCAGTTTATCAATTACTTGCCGATCAAGCGCGTACGCTGCTCGCGGCTGGACAGAACGTTTTAGTTGATGCCGCTTTTCTGAAACGAGACCAACAGACGCTTATCCTCAGTGTCGCGGAACATATGCAAACAAACATTGTGTTTGTCGACTTTGTTGCGCCACTTTCAGTCTTGGAGGCGCGTGTTGAAGAGCGTAATCGATTGGCGAATGACATTTCCGAAGCAGACGAACGAGTGCTTCAGTGGCAGCTTGCGCATCACGAAGATTTACTACCTAGTCTTAAAACCGTGTGCTTCGATACAGTTGAGGGTAGCTTGGATGACTTAGTAGGGAGCGTTCAGCAACTGCAACGGCAGTCGAGCTGAAAGATATTCGACCAGTGCCGTTGATGTTAGCGTTCAAACAATGTTGTAGTAAGGAATGCGATGCAACTCAAACCTCTAGTGAAAAAGCAACAAAATGATAAGAGGAGTAAGTTCAGCTAGTTTGCCAACAACTGCCAGGCATGTGACAGACACAGTAACGAGTAGCGTTGAGAGCACGGCCGTAGCCGTGCAGGTTGGCTTGCCCTTTCCAAGTCAATGACAAATCGGACGCCCGTGCCGGAAGGAAGCTTGTTGTCGTGTTTCAGCACTGCGGTCGGTGTGTCGAGTAGGTTGAGAGGGATACTCATTACCTTCAATTGGGGTGTGTTGGTAACTTGGTTATCTGTGCAAGCTTATGGGCAAAAAACAACCCAATTACTCTTCCTTTGCGGAGCGCGGCAAACTGAAATGTAATATTCCATAAGCAACCACTGCTGACAAAATTGAGCCAACCACAATACCCAAGCGATCACTACCAAAATGATCACCGCTGCCTTGTTCAAAAGCCAACCCAGCGATGAACAGGCTCATTGTGAAGCCAATTCCACACGCGAATGCTACACCCAGTAACTGCAGCCAAGTCATATCTTGTGGCAACTTTGTGAAGCGAAGTGCTACTGCAAAGCCGACAAACGCTAGAATACCCAGCGGTTTACCCACCAGCAGGCCAAGGATCACGCCTAATGTCACCGGATGGGTCAAGTCATCAATAGACATTCCGGACAACGACAGACCCGCATTTGCGAATGCAAAAAGCGGCAGAATTACAAACGCAACGGGACCGTGAAGGTCAGCCTCAAGCTCTTTCAACGGCGAATGACCCCGTGCATCGCGCATGGGAATACAAAAAGCGATTACAACACCGGCCAAAGTTGCGTGAACGCCAGATTTTAGTACTGCAATCCACAACACAAACCCCAACAGAATGTATCCCGACAAGCGAGTAACCCCCATTCGATTCATCGCCACGGCACATGCCAGCGTGAAAGCAGCAACAAGCAATGCAGTGAGAGAAAGATTCCCGGAATAAAACAACGCAATGACAACAATCGCTGCAAGGTCATCAAATATGGCCAACGTCAGCAAAAATACTTTGAGCATGACCGGTACGCGGCTACCAAAGACACTCAACAAGGCCAATGCAAATGCGATATCGGTTGCCATGGGAATAGCCCAGCCACTTAACGCAACGGAATTACCCCAATTGAACCAAACGTAAATCGCAGCGGGTACAATCATGCCGCCAAGGGCACCCATCCCGGGCAGCACAATCTGGGAAGGTGACGACAATTCTCCCTCAACAATTTCGCGCTTAATCTCCAGCCCAATTAAGAAGAAAAAAACCGCCATGAAGCCATCGTTAATCCATAAAAGAAGCGGTTTGTGGATGGACAGTGCTCCAACTTGAAAGGCAACCGTCGTGTCGAGAAATAGACCGTATAGCCCAGCAAGTGGAGAATTGGCCACCACCATTGCAATGACTGCTGCGGCTAGCAACAAAATGCCACCTACAGACTCCAGTTTCATGAAGTCAAGAACGGTAGTTAGTACACTGGGGGGCGGCGAATTATTATTATTTTCCATGAGGTCAATGATCCACATAATCACTGGCTTAGCAAGCAAAGCCTCACTACTGGGGTTTTCACCGTGTCGTGCCGGTGACTTATGCAGCTAGCAAAATTTCAGACTGGCTGATCCTAGACCCTCAATTTCTGCGCGATAGCTTATATTGGTTTTCACGGCAATCATCGGCCCTAAGGCACCACTTAATACCCAATCACCAGCGTGGAGTGGACGACCAACTTCGATCATCTTTTTTGCAAGCCACATAACAGCAGCAATTGGGTCTCCCAAGCATGCTTGTCCAGAACCAGTTGAGCAGAGGGTTGAATCACCCCAAAGCAACATTTTGCAGCTCAGACGATCAAAGGCCGAGACAGGCTTCCGGGCAGGACCAACAACAAACAATCCCGAAGACGCGTTATCGGCTATGGTGTCAACTAGTGATATATCCCAATCGGCAATACGGCTGTCAACAATTTCGAGTGCTGGTGCGGCCGCATCAATGGCGTCCAACACATCTTCTAAGCTGATATCCTTCGCAAGCAAATCACGCTTTAGCAGGAACGCAATTTCAGCTTCGATCTTTGGCTGCCACAGTGAATCGATTGGGACCGTGCTTGAGTCATCAACCATCATGTCACTAAAGAGGAGTCCAAAGTCGGGTTGATCGACCTGCATCTGCTTTTGGACCGCTTCGGAGGTCAATCCAATTTTGCGTCCAACCAGCTTTCGCCCACACTCTATCCAGTGTTTGCTGTTGTGTTCTTGGATTGCGTATCCTAGCTCTGGTGTGTGTTCGCAGAAGAGTGACGAGACTTTCCCGACGGGACCTTTGTGGTAGGCGTCGCGAAGTAATTCTGCGGCGATAGCAACTTTTGCTGTATCAATCATGGTCACTATCCTGGTGTGGTTTTTGGTTAAGGCCAAGCGTTACTTGACTTGTTTATATCCAACGCCACGTCCACTATCATATCCTCCTGTCCACCCACCATCTTTCGTCGACCTAACTCAACCAGTAAGTCACGCGTGTCGACACCGTATTTTTCCGAGGCGGTTTCTGCATGTCGGAGAAAGCTTGAATAAACTCCCGCATAACCGAGCGTTAATGTCTCACGATCCACTCGGACTGGACGATCCTGGAGAGGACGCACGATGTCTTCTGCTGCGTCCATCAAACCATACAGATCACAGGAATGTTCTACACCTTGCCGGTCGATTGCGGCTATGAATACTTCAAGGGGGGCGTTCCCTGCGCCGGCACCCATACCGGCCAATGAAGCATCAACTCGATTCGCGCCATGCTCCATTGCCACAATAGAGTTTGCGACACCCAACGAGAGATTGTGATGAGCATGAATACCTCGTTCAGTAGCGGGATCTAAGACGTTGTTAAACGCATCAAATCGCTCGGCGACTTCCTGCATGCTCAATGCACCACCTGAGTCGACGACATAGACACATTGAGCGCCATAACTTTCCATTAGTTTTGCTTGTGCTGCGAGTTCTGTTGGCGAGGTCATATGGGACATCATTAGAAAACCTACCGTATCCATGCCAATTTCGCGTGCTGCAGAAATGTGCTGCTTAGCGGTGTCAGCTTCAGTACAGTGCGTTGCGATACGGACGGACCTGACTCCCAGTTCCCACGCCCAGTTCAAATCACTTTTGAGCCCAATACCCGGTAATAGCAACGTGGTTAAGACGGCATGCTCCATGACATCTGCGGCTGCTTCTATCCATTCGGGATCTGTGTGAGAACCAAAGCCATAGTTGAGACTGGAGCCTGAAAGGCCGTCACCATGAGCGACTTCAATGGCGTCAACCCGAGCATTGTCGAGTGCTCGCGCGATCGTTTGGACCTCATCAATGCTGTAACTATGTTTTATCGCGTGCATGCCATCTCGGAGCGTGACATCTTGAATATATAATTTCTTCTGGGTCATATCTTATCCCTGGGTAAGCAGTTGTTGGGCGATACGTTCGCCAGTGCTTAGAGCAGCCGAGGTCATAATGTCCAGATTCCCGGCATACACAGGTAGGTAGTCTCCCGCTCCTTCAACTTCTATGAAGACCGTTGTTTTGAGCCCGGTAACGAATTCTCCATTTTGGTTTTTCAACATGGGTGCATCGCTGATTTTGTCGAATTGAACTTCTTGTTTTAGTCGATAGCCGGGTACGTATTTTTTCATGGCATCGACCATTTTCGAGATCGATGTGGCGATGGCAGACTGGTCTACAATGTCTGTTAGCGCAAAGATGGTATCCCGCATCAGCATAGGCGGTTCTGCAGGGTTGAGGATGATGATAGCTTTTGCTTCCCTAGCGCGTCCTACAAGCTCGATTCCCCGTTTGGTTGTCTGAGTGAATTCGTCGATATTCGCTCGTGTACCGGGTCCTGCAGACCGCGATGAAACGGAGGCGACAATTTCAGCGTAGTGCACAGCGGTAACCTGCGATATAGCTGAGACGATTGGGATCGTCGCTTGTCCGCCACACGTAATCAAATTGACGTTATGCGCATCGAGGTGCTGATCGAGATTTATGTGAGGTACAACAAGTGGACCCACTGCCGCTGGTGTAAGGTCGACCACACGGATACCGCGTTGGTTGAGCAAGTGGCTGTGTCTAGCGTGAAACGTAGCGGAGGAAGCATCAAATGCAATTTTTGTTTCGGTGGCTTCCAGCATGTCCAAAAAGCCATCGATTCCGCGACTTGTGGTGGGGATCCCTGCGTTACGGGCTAATGCTAGTCCTTCGGAGTTAGAATCCACACCGACCATCGCCGATAAAGAAATGGCGTCGGACCGGCCAATTTTGATCATCAAGTCCGTGCCGATATTGCCGGAGCCGATAATTACTGCAGGTACGCTCATGTAGTGTCCTGATAAAACAAGGTGATAACTGATCTTCTTCGAAGTTGTTAAGCATGACAATGGAGGCGGGATGGCGAGACAACATAATCGGACGGGGAAACAATGACAGTAGCGAAGGGCAACTTCATCCTCGTCACTTAGGTACCAAAAGCATCGAAATGCCAAGAATCAATTTGTGTAAACTCAGCGACGTTCCTTTCGGAGAATTGCTTGCAATACGCCGAGACGGCTACCCATCCCTGGTTGTCGCGCATAGTGAAATTGGGTTCAGTGTGTTAAGAGACAATTGCACACACGAGGATTATCCGTTATCTGAAGGTGCAATCGTGGGAGATCTTGTGGAATGCCCGCTGCACGGTGGTCAATTCTGTCTTCGTAGTGGCGGCGCAATAACGCCCCCTGCGATTGACTCCGTCGAACGTTATGATCACGAAGTAGAAGATGACCAGATATGGATTACTATCTAGATTTCAGGGCCGCATAATCTCTTAGCCGAGCGTGCTATTCTATAGAACTAACAATATCACTCGGGCCGGATGTGTTTTTGACCTGGTACTTTCCGGGTGTTACACCAAACTGTTTGGAAAAGGCGCGGTTAAAAGACGCTTCGGATAAATACCCTGCTTCAAATGCGACTTGGCCAACTGAGTGTTGATTTTCTACTAATAATCGAGCTGCGTGAAAAAGCCGAAGTTCTCGAACATATTTTTTGGGCGGAGTACCTATAAGCTTTGTAAACCGAGCAGCAAAAACTGACCGGGAAAGGCCTACGCTCGCGGCGAGCGTAGCAAGCTCCCAATCACAAGTGATATCCGCATGAATGATATCCAGCGCCTTTGAAATCGGCTTGTCACCGTAGCTAGCAAGCCAGGTATCAGGAGAGTTCGTTCGAGCCAGCGAAAACCGGGCAACTTCAATGGATAACACTTCAGATAGCCTTCTAAGTACACCATAGCTCCCACTTTCTGCATTTGAGACATGTAGCGCGATGATCTCCGCAACAGCGAAGATCATCGGGTTTTGTTTCTCAAAAGTAATTGGCACATGGACGATTGGCGGTGCAACGCGGGACCCGTAGCGCGTTTCCAGGTCTGCGGATCCGACGAGAAGGCTCGTGTGCGAGGGTGGGCTCAGCCCTCGTGGTTGATTCAATGATTCGAGGTCGCGCAGTGGGACCACTTGGCCCGCAGGCTGGTGGAGTGTTGTTCGCAGGCTATGTGGCGCTCCATCCATCACCAAGACGATATCACCTGCTACGAGGTGCAAGCATTCAGTTAGAGTCGGATGGGAAAACCAAGCCTCGCCACTATCAACGCGATAAAGAAAAACATACTGAGGTTGTATGATCTCGTATTCAGTATCTGCCGCAGCTGCAAGCGTTCTAAAGGTCAGGCCATTCAAGACAAGGTCATCTAAACGAGGTAGAAAGCGTGCAGTTACTGATTTGGTCTTGGACATGTGCTCTCCTAGCTATTAGCTGACCCTTGGTGAGCACCATGCGGGATTTCTGCACAAGTACTTCGGACGATCAAGCAATGACAGACCATTCCACACGGAAGTATCTTCCAACCCTTGTTGGACTAATGGGAAGAGTAAGTGTCGTCATCTACAAATACAAACGGAGATTTTCAATCGTCGAAATGGACAAAAGACGGCATCAACGGGCTGATAGACGATATCAGCGGTACCCTCGATCCCCGTATCTACGTCGACAAAGACCTCTACGAACTAGAGCTGAAAAATATTTTTGGCAGATCGTGGAATTTCTTAGCCCACGAAACACAAATACCTAACCCGGGAGATTTCTTTCAGAACTATATCGGCGAAGACGCAGTACTCGTCGTCCGACAAGCCGATGGCAGTGTTTCAGGCTTTCTAAACATGTGCAGGCATCGCGGTATGAAAATTTGCCGCACCGATTGTGGCAATGCTAAAACCTTTACGTGCAGCTACCACGGTTGGTCTTATGATCGTGCAGGAAACCTAATCAACGTCCCGATGAAAAAAGAAGCTTATCGTGACGAGATTAAGCTTGAAGATTGGGGTCCGCCGAAGCTAGAAAAAATCGAATCCTACAAAGGACTTATATTCGGCACGTGGGACCCGAACGCGCCCTCACTAACCTCTTACTTGGGCCCCATGACATTTTACCTTGACCACTATTTGGACCGATCGGGAGAAGGCACGAGAGCCTTGGGTGGCGTGCACAAATGGGTTATTCCTTCGAATTGGAAAATGGCTGCAGAGCAGTTTTGTGATGATATGTATCACGTCGACTACTCCCACGCTTCAGCCATGATCGCTCAGTTGCCAGAGGGTGCCGACCCGTCCATGGCCAGTTTCCCTAAAGATGGAAACCAGTTTGGTTGTGCCGAAGGCCATGCTTGTAGTTTTTGGGCGAGCCCGTTCTCCAATGCTGGGTCTGGTCCGGCGGCGATGGAATTCATACTGGGGCCAGAGCGCGAAGAAGCCTTGCAGCGTTTAGGAAAAGATAGGGTAAACGAAATTGCCGGCATGAACTCGACGGTATTCCCCAACTTCTCACTGCTAGGTGCCGGCGCCTTCACAATAAGGACTTGGCATCCAAAAGGACCGGATGAAACAGAAATCTGGTCCATGATTATTGTCAATGCATCAACCCCAGATGAGATTGTTCAGGCGTTTCGAAAAAACATCATTCGGACCTTTAGCCCTGCGGGCACATTTGAACAAGATGACACAGAGAATTGGGCAGAAATGCAGCGTGTATTCCGCGGCACAAAAGCACAAGCCACCAGCCTAAATGCGGGTATGGGCTTGGGTCATGCCCACCAAGACGAGCGATTTCCGGGAACCATTAACTTCGGATATGCAGAAGAAGGTGCAAGACTCTTCTATCGACGTTGGAAAGAGATGCTGACTACACCAACCTGGCGCGACATGCGCGCTACGCTTAAGGAAGTTTCATGAGCGTCGGTGTTTCTTCACTGTCCTACATAGTTTTAGACGCTACTCACGTGGGCGCATGGCGCGAATTCCTTGTTGATTACATTGGAATGGAGTACGCAGGGGACGACTCATCCGGTAGCGCACTCTATCGAATGGACGAACAGGACCGTCGTGTAGTTGTGCAAAAAGGCGACAAAGACGACATTGCTGTTGCTGGTTTTGATGTCGCAGACCCGCACCAATTTGGTCAGTTGTTGGATCGCCTCAAACAGAATCAAATTAATTATGTTCACGGCACTAGTGAGCAGATAGCCATGCGCGGCGTGATTGACCTGGTTACGCTAACCGATCCGTCTGGTCTTGCGATTGAATTGAGCTATGGAACCTCTAGTTCGCCGGAGCTTCCCTTTAAGTCGGAACGCAGAATAAACGGGTTCAGCGCGGGAGATTTGGGGTTAGGGCATATCGTGCTCGGAACCAAAGACATCGAGCGCAGTACAGATTTCTATACCAGAATTTTGGGTTTCAAGTTCAGTGACTTTATACATATAGCTGCGCTTAATCAGACATTGACGTTCCTGCATTGTAATCCTAGACACCATACCGTGGCCCTTGCGCCTTTTGAGATGCCCAAGCGGCTGCTCCATTTCATGGTCGAAATGAACAATATTGACGATGTTATGACCACCTATTATCTCGCCCGTGAAAAACAGGTGCCTTTTGCGAATGATCTCGGACGTCATACAAATGATCTTATGTTTTCCTTCTATGTAATCACGCCAGGTGGTTTTCATTTAGAGATAGGATGCGACGGACGCCTGATAGACGATCAAACATGGAAAGTTGACCACTACGATGCCCCCAGTATTTGGGGCCATAGTTTGTTTGACCTGAAGAAAGCGGAACAGTCCAAGGCATGACAATAAGAGCTAAAGGCGCCTTGGGTTGGCTTGTCGACACCACCGCACTTG
>JAADHW010000204.1 GCA_013151695.1 Gammaproteobacteria bacterium | reverse complement strand
GTAAAGAGGGCTGCTGCCTGGTCTGTATCAAGTACCTTGGGTAACTTACGTTTTACCTTTGGGGCGCGTGTAACCCGAGCCGGGTTGGTACTGACGTGGCCTTGTTTTTGAAGGTACGTATAAAAACTACGTACACAAGAAAGGCTTCGCTGGATGGTTTTAGGCTGCATCCCTTGATGGTGAAGCGTGTTGACGAAATGCGTGATGTGATGAGTTTTAGCTTCGCTGACATCGCATGAGCAAATACCCTCAAACTTTTTCAAGTCTCGGCGGTAGCTTGAGGTGGTATGGGCAGAGTACCGCTTAATCTCGACTAAGTGGTTAAGGTATTGTTGTACCAGAGGATGGCTATTCACTTAGGTCAGACTTACGTTAGTAAATTCGTTGCAAAACTTTAGACAGAATATCTGCCATATAGGTCACGAACAGGGTATCCATGTCGCTGGAAAAGCGGTTTTGCTGGCGGCTGCCAATCGCTAATATGCCAGCTCCAGTTGATAGAGAAAGAGACAACATTACGGCGCTCCCAGGGTCATTGTGAGTGTTCATGGGGAACATCAAATTGAGTTCATCTTCGCGCAGAGATGAACACACCGGAGTTTCGCTATGTACGAGATGTTGTAGTGGCAATTGATCACTGTGAAATAGAATGTGCTCAAGGCGCGCGGTGTCCTGCGGAACCTGTACATCACTGCGGATATGGCAGCAGACGAAGTCAGCTTCAAAATCAAGCAACAGATTTTTAGCCAACACCTCATCTAGTCCTTGTGGTGTATTTGCATCAAGTAAGGCAAGTGTTAGATTGCGAATTTTACTGAATAATTCATCGTTCTCTTTAGCGGTTTTTACAAGATTGTTCATGCGTCGTCGCATGTCGACGTTACGCTCACGTAAAATGGAGACTTGATGTTCAACCAAAGATACCGCCTGGCCCGACGCATGCGGCAAGTTAAGTTCGGATAATAGCTTTTTATGGTGTTTGAAGAAGTTGATGTGTTTGCGCAAATAGGCAATGACTAAGCGCTCATCGGGAGTGTCTGTCTGGGCTGTTTCGACAGTGACTTCGATCTCCATATCACCTAGGTCAGAACCGCCCGAGGCCGCTATTTTATTGTCTGTTGGTTTTTGCGCCATTACTGCTCCATTGCTATTTCGCCCTGATATACCAAGCAGGCATTGCCAGTCATTGTAACGGCAACGTCACCTGTGGGCCATGTGATACGTAACTTGCCTCCAGGCAGAGAAACTTTGACACGAGCATCGACCAACCCGTGTATTCGTGCTGCCACTACCGCTGCACAAGCACCAGTGCCACATGCAAGGGTTTCACCCACACCACGTTCATAAACGCGCAGTCGAATGAAGCTCTTGTCTATGATTTGGCAAAAGCCAATATTTGCGCCTTCTGGGAAGGCTGGATGGTTTGTTAAACTTGCGCCTATAACATCCACGTTGATGTTTGTGATGTCGTCGTTGAAGATCACTGCGTGAGGGTTACCCATAGAGACAGGGGTTATTGCATAGTCATCGTCTTGTGCTCGGATATGGTAGCTGGCACGTTGCTCTTCACTGGCCATTGCTGCCTGGGCAACATCGAAGGGTATTTTTGCTTCTTCGAGCTGTGGCACAGTCATGACCGTGAGTATTTGGCTGGCATCGGTGAAGGTAGTTTGGAAATCGCCAGCTAAAGATTGCCATATGAGTTCGGTTTTTGGGCTAAGGCCAATGTAACTGACAAGAAACGCCACGCATCGTGTGCCGTTTCCACATTGCTGTGCCGATGATCCGTCTGCGTTATAAATTCGATAGCAGAAATCGGCGTGCGCTTTGGTGGGTGGTTCGATAATTAGTAGCTGATCAAAACCGATGCCTGTATTTCGGTCAGACCACTGTTGAATAGCCTCGCGCTTAATTTCTAACGACTGCCCTATCCCGTCGATCACCATGAAGTCGTTACCAAGGCTGTGCATCTTGTAGAATGTGAGTTTTTTCTTTGCAGACATGGCTAGGCGAAGTGCTCTAAGCGCAGTTGATCGTCTATGGTTTCGCGGCGACGAACGAGTTGAAACGAATCACCGTCAACCAACACTTCACAACCTCGTCCGCGTGAGTTGTAGTTTGAAGCTTGCACCATGCCGTAGGCACCGGCACTGGCGATTGCAAGTAGTGATTGGTTTTCCAACACCAGGTTTCGTGCTCTAGCGAGGAAATCGCCAGACTCACAAACAGGTCCTACAATATCCCATAGCTTGTTTGTCTTTGTAGCATCAGAGCTTTGAACGAGTGGAACAACGTCGTGCCAGGCTTGGTATAAGGCGGGGCGTATCAGATCGTTCATGGCCGCATCGACCACGGCAAAGTTGGGTGCATCATCGCAATGAGACGGCTTTAGGTATTCTACTCGGGTCAGCAGTACGCCGGCGTTGCCAGTGAGGCTTCGACCAGGCTCTAACACGATGGTTTGGCTGCGCCCGCTCATCATCTGACCGACGCTTGAACCATAAGCAGCGATATCGAGTGGGCTTTCTTGCTCATAAGTGATGCCCATACCGCCGCCAAGGTCAACTTGCGTTAATGTAATGCCTTGATCTGCTAAGCGATCCAGCAGATCTAACATGTTTGTTAGTGCTTGCAACAAGGGTTCTATCTGATTTATTTGTGAGCCTATATGACAATCTATTCCCACTATATGTAAATGTTCGTGCTTGGCTGCTTGAATGTAAAGAGGCAAAGCTTCTTCTATTGGGACACCAAACTTATTCTGCTTCAGCCCAGTTGAAATGTAAGGGTGAGTTTGGGCATCGACGTTTGGATTCACGCGTAAAGAAATGGGTGCTCGACAGTGCAGTAGGCTGGCCCGATTGGCCAGACGATCGAGTTCTCCTGCACTTTCAACGTTAAAGCAGCCGACCCCAGACTTAAGCGCAAAATCAATCTCAGCAATGCTCTTACCTACACCGGAAAAGATAACCGTTGACGCATCAGCGCCAACAGCGAGCACGCGGGTCAGCTCGCCAGCCGAAACAATATCGAAACCACAACCTAGGTTCTTAAATAAGTTTAGCACGGCGAGATTTGAATTAGCCTTGACTGAGTAGTGAATTTGATGAGGCACACCAGCAAAGGCTTGTTGCAACGCGGTTACATTTTCTCCCATCTGAGCTTGAGAATAGACATAGCTTGGTGTTCCCAGCGCAGTTGCAATGTCTGCCAGGCGAACATCTTCCATGTACAGCTCTGCGTTTCGATAGTTAAGCGCTTGGCTTGCAGCTACTGTCATGATGGTCTCGCGTCACCTAGCCTGGTTTGAAGGCTCACCTCGATGGCTATGGCTGTTTGGGGTGTAGGCAATTCTAGGGGTCCTTTTTGACCACAACTCACCACCCACATCGCCAACCCAGCCAATAGATACCAACGCATTTTTGGCTCCGCCTAAAAGCGCGCAAGTATAGCGTGTTCGTTGAGGCGACGCGCAACGCGTTGTGGGTAGCGTATTGGGGTATGGCCGCGAGTTTTTAGATTTTACTCCGGGCGTTATCGATGGCTTTCTTCACCTGCGAGGGTGCTGTACCACCCGGGTGATTTCGAGCGGCTACAGAACCTTGGACACTCAACACCTGATATACATCATTTTCTATGACGCTGGAATGTTTGCCATTAAGTTCCTGCAGCGACAGAGCTTCCAGTGGTTTGTTACTGGCAGAGGCACGTTGCACTGCTTGGCCAACCAATTCGTGTGCATCTCTAAAGGGTACATTTTTTCGTACCAGGTAGTCAGCAAGATCTGTTGCTGTGGTGTAACCCTTGAGGGTCGCATCAAGCATAGCTTGTTTGTTCGGCGCAATATTAGGTATCAAGCCCACTAGGGCAGTGATGCAGTCTTGTAACGTATCCACAGCATCGAACAAGGGTTCTTTGTCTTCTTGATTGTCCTTGTTGTAGGCTAACGGCTGGCTTTTCATTAGCGTGAGCAAGGCAACCAAGTGTCCATTGATGCGACCTGTTTTGCCGCGAATAAGCTCGGGTACGTCGGGGTTTTTCTTTTGTGGCATGATGCTAGAACCGGTACAGAACCTGTCCGGTAGCTCTACAAAACTAAACTGCTGTGACGACCACAACACCAATTCTTCACACCAACGGGAGAAATGGGTCAGGGTCAACGCTGCAGTAGCACAAAATTCGATGGCAAAGTCGCGGTCGCTCACTGCATCTAGTGAGTTTTCGCATATGCCATCGAAACCCAATTCTTGGGCCATAAACCCACGATCAGGCAAGTACGGTGTGCCTGCCAGAGCGGCAGCCCCCAGTGGCAATTGATTCAAGCGTTTGCGGCAATCTTTTAACCGCCCCCGGTCGCGCAGAAGCATTTCAAACCACGCCATGAGGTGGTGACCAAAGGTGATCGGTTGCGCGGCTTGTAAATGCGTAAAGCCGGGCATGATGGTGTGTGTGTGTTCTTCAGCGAGGTCTGTAAGGGCGTGTAAAAGCTTATTTTCGCTGGTTATTATGGCGTCTATAGCGTCTCTTAAGTAAAGGCGAATGTCGGTGGCGACTTGGTCGTTGCGTGATCTTCCGGTATGTAGTTTCTTGCCGGTGTCGCCAATAATTTCGATGAGGCGACTTTCTATATTCATGTGCACGTCTTCTAGCGCGATCTGCCAGTCAAATGTGCGTGCTTCAATTTCCTCGAGAATTTGTTGCAAGCCAATACAAATCGAGTTCAGTTCGTCATTGGTGAGAACGTCGATCTTATGCAGCATCTGGGCGTGGGTGATTGAGGCTCGAATATCTTGAGCGTACAGACGCTGATCAAAGCTAACCGAAGCGGTAAATGCCTCTACAAATTTGTCAGTCGCTTCGCTGAAACGACCCCGCAACAAGCCCTTTGTGTCTGGCTTCGGTGTACTATTGGCGCCCATGATTTTTGCACACGATGAAAGGATGTTGGATTATAGCGGAATGTGCCGTTCATGAGCGCGCGTCCCGAGCACTTTGTCGTCCCAGAGCTATGTAATACCACCGGCCTGACTCTGTTGATATTGTTTAGCCAGTTGGTGGTGGTCATTTTATGGTTCGCCGGTGGTGAACTTAGCTGGTTTAATTTCGGTTTGATGTCCCTCTATGTTCAGTGGGTTGCCTTAGTCAGCGCTGGGTTATTGTGCATGTTACGTGGCTTTGTCGCCAAGTTTGGCCTCGGAGTGGGCGCTGTGTTTGCTTTCACCATGGTTATGTTGGTGACAGCCGGGGTTGGTTTTGCAGCGGAGTGGGTGGTCAATCGAGGCCCAGGCATGGGTGTACGAATATTAGGTCAGATGGTGATATCTGCGGTTATCACAGGGCTGGTTTTGCGCTATTTTTATGTCCAGCAGCGCCTACGATTGCAGGAGCAGTCTGAACTACAATCCAGAATTCAGGCATTACAATCGCGCATTCGACCGCACTTCTTATTTAATAGTATGAACATCATCGCCAGTCTTATCGCGGTTGATCCTGATACCGCAGAAAGTGTGGTGGAAGATTTGTCGGAGTTGTTTCGAGCGAGTTTGAATGATGCTGGAAACCAGGTTCCCATCACAGAAGAACTCGACCTGTGCGAGCGTTATTTACGTATCGAAGCGTTGCGACTGGGGGATCGATTAAAATTAGATTGGCAGGTGGAGACATCAACCAGTACCGTGATGATTCCGCTTTTAAGTTTACAGCCGTTATTGGAGAATGCGATCTATCATGGCATACAACCCTTGCCAGAAGGCGGAACCATAGCCCTGAATCTGACCTATACCGACGAGGGGGTGAGCATTCGCATTGTGAACCCCTTGCCAGAGCAAGCGAGAAAAAGTGAGGGAAATCGAATGGCCTTAGTGAACATTCGTAGCAGGTTAGCAGTGTTGTATGGTAACAAAGCTTCGTTAGAAACGGAGTCTCAGGGTGATCAGTTTGTCACCCATCTACGCTTTCCGAAGTCCCAGGGAGTATGAGTAGACGACGATGCGCATAGTGCTTGTAGATGACGAAGCCCTTGCTCGTGATCGCCTGCGACGGTTGCTCGAGGGTGAAGATGACCATGAAGTAGTGGGTGAGGCGGCCAACGGTATTCAGGCGGTGGGCGTTTGTGAGGCGCTGCAACCAGAATTAGTACTCCTCGATATACGCATGCCGGGCATGGATGGCTTAGAAACCGCCCGGCATTTTTTGCAGCTCGATTCGCCCCCGGCAGTTATTTTCTGTACCGCCTACGAAGAACATGCGATTCAAGCCTTCGACTTGCAAGCGGTAGGCTATCTACTAAAGCCGGTTCGCAAAGAAAAATTGCTGCTAGCACTAGACAAGGCAGTGCGTCTAAACAGAGCGCAGCTGGCGTTTTTGAATGACGCCGACACTGACAGGCGATCCTTTATATCTGCGCGCACGTACAAGGGCGTAGAACTCATCGCGGTTAACGATGTGCGCTATTTCCTAGCCGATCAAAAATACGTCACTGTGCGCTATTCCAAGGGCGAGGTCATTGTTGATGAAACCCTGCGGGAACTTGAAGATGAGTTTGCTGACATGTTAGTCCGGGTGCATAGAAATGCCTTGGTGGCTAAATCTTTCATTGAGGGCCTCAGCAAAGACAAACAGGGACAGGTTGCCGTTAAGTTGCAAGATGTCGATGAAACCATCGACATTAGCAGGCGGCATTTGCCCGCAGTGAGAAAAATCATAAAGAAGTTATAAATGACCGAACGTATCACCATAGCTACACGTCAAAGCAAACTGGCATTGTGGCAAGCAAACTTTATCCGAGATCAGCTGCTCGCGGCGCATGCGGGCATCACGGTAGAGTTACTCAAAATAACCACTAAAGGCGATCGATGGTTGCAGGCGTCGTTGAGTGAAGTGGGCGGCAAAGGCTTGTTCGTCAAAGAACTGGAGCGGGCGATCCTCGATGGTCAAGCAGACATTGCTGTGCATTCGGCCAAAGACCTACCTGCCTGTTTGCCGGACGAATTCGAATTACCTGTCATAGCCTACCGAGAGGCCGTTGAAGACGTACTAGTGAGTACGTTAGGCGATTTGGCGAGTTTGCCTCACGGGGCGAAAGTAGGCACTTCGAGCTTACGGCGCAAAGCTCAGTTGTTGGTACAACGCCCAGACCTAGAAATTTCACCTATTCGGGGTAATGTCGACACTCGATTGGAAAAACTGCATCGGGGTGATTTTGATGCCATTGTTTTAGCGGCGGCAGGTTTAAATCGCCTTCAAATCGACATTGATGGCTGCTTTACGTTGTCGGTAGACACTTGTTTGCCAGCGCCTGGCCAAGCTGCTTTAGCAATTGAATGCCAAAAGGACAGTATGGTGTTGCCTTTGTTGGCGCCATTGGCTGATCCTGTAGTTGCAACTTGTGTGTTGGCGGAACGAGGTATTAGCATGGGCCTGGGAGCAGATTGTTCATTGCCTATCGCTGCGTTGGCCACTTATGACAATCAGAGTTCGTCATCCAATTTGATGACACTACGAACGCTATTGGCCAGTGAAAATGGTCAACAGGCCACCTGCACTGGAACTGACCCCAAGCAAATGGCTGAAACGGCCATTGCAAATCTCATGGACCAAGGTGCCGCTGCGGTGCTCACAGAGCTCAAATCTAAATAGCGATTTGCATAGGGAAAATGAAACCGATGGCAAAAGTATGGGTTACCCGTAGCGAGCCTGGTGCGTCGTTGCTTGCGAATTCGCTCCGAGACCATGGGTGTGCGGTCCTTTTGGCGCCAGTGATTGAAATTTCAAACTATTCGTCACCGCGTATTGAACCTGGGTTGGGTAAGAATTCTAGCCCCGAGGCGGTGATGGTTTTGTCTGGTCATGCAGCCCGGGCTTATATAAGCAGCGAATTCCTTGCCAATGGCATGAACAGTTTGCATATTGCTGTGGGCGCTCAAACCGGCGCGGTCTTGGAAAGTGCCGGCTTGACAGTAGCGTATCCTGATCAAGCCACATCGGAAGGTATCTTAGCCATGCCAGTAGTACTGGAACTCAGCAGGAATAGCTCTGTGTGGCTAATGGCGGGTCAAGGGGGTCGCAAAGTGCTTGGTGAAAAATTGCTTGCGCAGCAATGTGCTGTACACAAGTTCGAATTTTACAAACGGGTGGAATTACAATTAAAGAGTCTTGAGCCTACCGATATCTGTGTAGTGGTGCTAGCTTCCGCTCAGGGCGCGCGGTATGCGGGTGAGCAGTGGTTTGAGGCCAAGGGTTCGGCCGGTGTTTGTGTTGTTGTACCCTCTGCCCGAGTGGCAAAAATTGCGCTAGAGATAGGCTTCAACAATGTTCACAATACCGATTCGACGGACCCTGCCATGGTGACCCAGTGGGTGCGGACGTACCTATCTTCCACTAAATCTGAGTAAGGTGAATGCTGCGTGACAGATTCTGATACAAGTAAACAGCAAGGTGACCAACCTGACGACAACTTGGTTGATAAGTCAGAAGTTGATAAGTCAGAGATTGATAAGTCAGAGATTGATAAGTCAGAAATCGATACATCAGCGGTCGAAGAAACCCCCGAGCAAGTTGTAGTCAAAGCTAAAGGTCGTGGGGTTGCCTTTTTTGCCGTTCTGTTAAGCCTGGGTACTTTAGCGGCAGTCGGCTATGTCTACTATTTGTTGGTATACCTTGATCCACTCAGTCAATTACGCTCAGACAAAGCTGATGCCAGTGAGCAAACAGCAGCCTTGAGTGCGCGAATCAGCAGTGAAATCTCAGCGCTACGTGAGCACCAGGAAGAAGCGCTGAACATGGCGTTGGCAAAACAAGCTACACAGTTGAGCGAAAACGAAGACGCGGTATTGGAATCTCTGCAGCAAGCCATGCTTGCAGCACCACCTTCCCAGCGGGAGTGGAAACTTGCAGAAGCTGAATATCTGCTGCGCATCGCCAATCATCGCGTACTCATGGAGCAAGATTCCAGTGGTGCTCTGCAACTACTTCAAGTCGCCGATGGCATCATTGCGGAATTGGATGACTTTTCTCTGCACCAAGTGCGGGCTCGACTCGCTGATGAAATTATCGCGTTGCGCCAAGTACCGCGAGACGATTTACAAGGCATCTATTTACAGATTGAGGCCCTCAAGGCTGCGGTAGACGCGCTTCCCTTTGCGCTGCCAGAATATGTAGAGAAGCGCCAGCAAGCCGCGGTAGAAGAGACGGTATGGGCGCGCTTGGGTAGAGAATTGCAGCAATTCATTCGAGTACGTTCATTGAGCCAAAGTGAATCTATAAAACCATTGTTAGCTCCAGATGAAGAACAGTATTTAGAACTAAATATACGTCTCGCCTTTGAACAAGCACAGCTTGCGACGCTCAAACGCCACCAGGTTGTATTCGAACACGCCTTGCAGTCTGTCAATGAGTGGCTCAAGGCTTATCTCGATACAGACAATCCGAAAACCCAGATAGTGATTGACGGTATTGATGCATTACTCGAAGTTAATTTGTCCCGATCGCTGCCAGATATTTCCGGGTCGCTGAACGAACTTAAGAGCAGTAGGCGGAGTAACTCGTGAAGTTACTGGCACTGGCCGTTTTAGTAGCAGTAGTCGTTGGCGGGCTTGTTGGTACATTGCTGGTGCGAGATCCAGGATACGTATTGGTGACCTATGCCGATACAGTGGTTGAAACCAGCCTATGGGTTGCCCTGTTGAGCCTGAGTGCATTTTACTTTGTGTTACGAGTTGTCATCTATCTAGTGCGCACGTTAGGTCGCGGCCAGTTAAAAATATTGCGTTGGAGCTCTGGACGCCGCGCGCGTAGTGCGCAAAAACAAACGGTTCGAGGTCTGTTGGTTATGGCGGAAGGCCGCTGGGAGGAGGCGAAAAAACTATTGGCATCTGCTGCTGACGATGTTGAATCTCCTTTGATCAATTTCCTCACTGCAGCACGAGCCGCACATGAATTAGATCAAGCGCAGGAGCGGGATGGCTTTCTTAAGCGTGCCCATGAAACAACCCCTGGTGCTAAATTTGCAGCCACCCTGACCCAGGCTGAGTTCCATATCTCAGAAAATCGCTACGAGCAGGCTTTGGCTGCGCTGCTCACGCTGCGCAAGCGAGCACCTAAGCATCGAGCTGTACTTGCGATGTTGTTGCAATGTTTCGAAGCGCTAGAAGACTGGCCAGCCCTTAAAACTGGTTTGGCACAAGCGGTGAAACACAAAGCTGTTTCCACTACGCAACAGATACGCTTGCAGAGGCTGGTGTGGGGTTCGCTACTGAAAGACGGAACTGATCCATCTACAGCTTGGAAGAAGTTACCTAAGGAGTTAAAGAACGACACAGAGTTGGTGAACGATTGGATAGCACATCTAATACTGAAGAATGATGGAGACAAAACCGAACAAGCGATTCGCCTTGCCGTAAGCCATCAGTGGCGAAGTAGTTTAGTCAAGTTGTACGGAGAGGTTCGCTCCAGCGATCCTCATCATCAACTGGTGATTGCGCAGTCTTGGCTGAAGAGCCGGCCCAATGATGCCAATCTGAATCTCACTTTGGGGCGTTTGTGTTTGCTCAATGAGTTGTTCGAACAAGGTAGGGAGTACTTTGAAGCTAGTTTACGGCTCGCGCCAACAGATGAAACCTATGGCGAACTGGGTCGGTTGTGCGTAGCCTTGGGTGATGAGCGTCGCGGTTGTGACTATTTACTACAGTCATTGGGAAATTTGCCTTCTTTGCCACAGCCCGCTACCCCAACAATACGCAAGGTTGGGGCTAGCTAGGGTCCAATGCCAACGGTTTGCGTGGGAATATAGTGATGACAGAAACCAGGAATAATCAGCCACTTAGTGGTAATGAGATGCCTCGTTTTGGTGGGTTAGCAACCATGATGCGCCTACCTCATGTATCGAGCGCAAAAGACCTTGATGTGTGTTTTGTAGGGGTCCCGTTGGATATCGGCACATCCAATCGTCCTGGCGCGCGCTTGGGTCCTCGCCAGATTCGTGCAGAGTCTTGTTTGATTCGGCCCTATAATATGGCGACCCGAGCTGCCCCCTTCGATTCGCTGCAAGTGGCAGATATTGGCGACGTCGCCATCAACACCTTTGATTTGCAAAAATCGATATCGATTATCGAACACGCGTACGATGAAATTCTTATGCAAAATTGTGTACCGCTGACCTTGGGTGGCGATCACACCATCACGCTGCCAATCCTGCGTTCAATATACAAACAACATGGACCTGTAGGTATCGTCCACGTGGATGCGCATGCTGATATTAACGATCATATGTTTGGTGAACCCATTGCTCATGGAACCCCATTTCGTCGAGCCATTGAAGAAGGACTGATCGAGCCCACTCGTATGGTCCAAATTGGTTTGCGCGCAAGTGGTTATGAAGCGGACGATTTTGATTGGCCGCGTGCGCAAGGCGCGCGTGTGGTTCAAGCAGAAGAGTGCTGGTATCAATCTCTTAAGCCATTGATGGCGGAGGTTCGCGACCAACTTGGTGCGGGGCCAGTTTACTTGACCTTCGATATCGATGGTCTAGATCCAGCATATGCCCCTGGCACAGGTACCCCAGAAATTGGTGGGCTGAGTGTGCATCAGGGTCTAGAAATAATTCGCGGCTGCCATGGCTTAGAACTTGTTGGTGCAGACCTGGTAGAGGTGGCGCCTGCCTACGATACTTCTGGGAACACCTCGCTGGTTGCGGCTAATTTGCTGTTTGAGATGCTGTGTGTCCTGCCGAGTGTTGAGTATCGTAGCTGATACGCCCTTGGATGAAGATTGCTTTATACCAAGGTGTGCACTGCTCAGGCGACATTGAGACAAACCTAAGCCGCCTGGCGCAATGTGCGCAGCGAGCGTCAATGCAAGGTGTTCGTTTGTTGATGACCTCAGAGATGTTTCTCAGCGGCTATCACATTGGTGCCGATGCTGTTCGAAATTGCGCGCAAGCTGCGGATGGGGTTATGGCAAAACGTATCGCTGAGATCGCAAAAACATATGAGCTTGCGATTCTGTATGGCTATCCAGAGTATGCAAATAATGAACTGTTCAACTCTATCCAGGTAATAGACAGTAACGGTACTCGACTGGGTAATTACCGTAAGACACATTTGTTCGGAGATGTTGATCGTGAGGTATTTACCCCAGGAGATGAGGCAACGGTAATTGTCGAAATTGAAGGATGGCGGATAGGTTTGTTGATCTGTTATGACTTAGAATTTCCAGAAAATGCTCGACGATTAGCCTTGGCAGGCGTAGACCTCATAGCGGTTCCCACGGCGTTGATGCATCCGTACGAGTTTGTACCGCGGCAAATGGTTGCTACACGTGGGTTTGAGAACTGCGTATTTGTCGCCTACGCCAATTGCTGTGGATCAGAAAAAGACTTTGACTACTGCGGCTTGAGTTGTGTGGTTGGACCGGATGGAGTAGACATAGCGCGTAGTGCAACAAATGAAGGACTGATTTATGCCGAACTTGATAGAGTGCTGCTACAGCGTTGGCGTCGCACCAATACTTATTTGTCTGATCGTCGCCCAGCGCTTTATTGTACAAACTCTCAACCCGAGGCCGTGAGTGATGACAGCACCTGATACTGGAGTGGCGGAGCATGAAGGTGAGCCCGTCACCATATTTGGCCCTGATTTCCCTTTCCCATACGATGATTGGTTGAAGCACCCTGCCGGTCTTGGACAAATACCCAAAGACTGCCATGGTCGAGAAGTTGCGATTATTGGCGCGGGCATGGCCGGCGTGGTGGCAGCTTATGAACTTATGAAGTTAGGCTTCAAGCCGGTAGTGTACGAATCTCGAAGAATAGGTGGGCGGTTGCATTCGGAGCCTTTTAAAGGAGCAGAGGGTGTCATCGCAGAACTCGGTGGCATGCGCTTCCCAAAGTCATCAACGGGATTTTATCATTATTTGGATCGATGCTCGCTCGCAACCCAGCCCTTTCCCAACCCCTTGGCAGCTGCAACCTCCAGCACGGTTATTGATCTCGAAGGTAAGTCCATTTATATCGAAGACCAAGACCAACTCACCCCGTTGCTGAAGGAAGTGGGCGCTGCTTGGCATGAAGCACTCGAGAGTGAGGCAAATTTCAAGGTCATGCAGAGTGCCATAAGAGATCGTGATGTTGCCGCTATTAAACAAATCTGGAATAAACTCATCCCCACATGGGACGATCAAACCTTTTATGGCTTTGTCGCCAAGTCTGCAGCGTTCAAAAAACACCCTTTTCGCCACTTAGAAATCTTTGGTCAAGTTGGTTTTGGGACCGGCGGTTGGGATACGGATTTCCCTAATTCGATGCTGGAAATATTACGCGTGGTGTATACCAACTGTGATGAAGATCAGCACTTTGTGGTTGGGGGCGTTGAGCAAGTACCCAGAGGTTTATGGAAAGACCAACCAAACGATTTGGTTCACTGGCCCGCTGGAACATCGTTAAACAAGCTACATAGTGGAGCGCCTCGGCCTGGCGCTGCAAAACTTGAGCGTTGTGGTGGCAACAAAGTTCGTGTTACCGACACCTGGGGCGACCAACGAGAGTTCGAAGCGGTGCTGGTGACGTGCCAAAGCTGGTTACTCACCACCAAAATCGATTGTGATGAAACTTTGTTCTCGCAAAAACTTTGGATGGCACTAGACCGAACACGATACATGCAATCGGCTAAAACTTTTGTCATGGTTGATCGACCTTTCTGGAAAGACAAGGACCCAGACACAGGCCGAGATGTCATGAGTATGACGCTCACTGACCGCATCACTCGAGGCACCTACTTATTTGATTTGGGATGTGATAAGCCGGGTGTTATCTGCCTGTCCTATTCATGGATGAGTGATGCGCTGAAGATGTTACCGCTGCCGGTTGAGCGGCGAGTTCAATTGGCGTTAGATGCTTTGCAAAAAATATATCCAAAAGTTGATATTAAGAGTCATATTATCGGCGACCCGCTCACCGTATCTTGGGAGGATGATCCGAATTTCCTGGGTGCGTTTAAAGGCGCACTTCCCGGTCACTACCGATACAACCGGCGCATGTTTTGCCACTTTATGCAGTCAGATATGCCAGTTGCTCATAAGGGTATGTTTATCGCCGGAGACGATGTCGGCTGGATTCCAGGGTGGGTGGAAGGCGCAGTTCAAACCTCACTTAATGCAGTATGGGGTATTGTTAATCATTTTGGCGGTGGGACATTTAACAACAATCCAGGTCCCGGAGACCGTTTCGACGAACTAGCTCCCTTGGAACTCCCCGATCAATAAACGAAATGCGCCCTCTACCCGACTGAGGAATATGTCGAGGAGGCTGATATAGTGGAGCGAAGTAATATGACAAGGGAGAACATCGATGATCGATTTCGAAGTACCAGAAGAAACTAAGGCCATTCGAGCCAAGGTGCGCGCATTTGTACAAGACGTGTGTCATCCAGCGGAAGAAAATTGTACTGCTGAGAACTTTGACACCGTACTTGCGGAACTAAGAGTGAAGGCACGAGCACAGGGGTTGTGGTGTCCGTTTATACCCACCGAACATGGTGGCATGGGTTTAAAACCACTGGCCAATGCCTTAGTGCAGATGGAACTTGGCGAAAGCCACCTGGGCGCCTTGGCGCTGAATACTCAAGGTCCCGATGACGCCACTATGTTAACTCTGCTAGAGCACGGCACCGATTTTCAAAAAGAAAAATTCCTCATCCCTTTGTTAGAGGGCGAAAAACGTATCTGTTACTCCATGACCGAAAAGGCTGCTGGTGCAGATGCAACCGGTATGCAGACGACGGCTGAACTAGATGGAGACAATTGGGTACTTAACGGTGAGAAATGGTTCAGTTCGTCTGCCAGTGTTGCGGACATTGCGGTAGTGATGGCGAAGACAGATCCCGACGCGCCACGTCATGAGCAGTACAGTACCTTCATTGTTGAATTGCCCAACCCGGGTTATCAAATTGTGCGCGACATCGACACCATGCAACCTCACACCGAGCTGGGGTTGAAGATGGGTGGTTCACATTCAGAGATTAAGATCGACAATTTGGTTATTCCCCGAGAGAACCTTCTTGGCGGTCGCGGCCAAGGTTTTAACATGGGTCAACATCGTCTTGCCTATGGTCGGCTGCGTCACGGCATGCACAACGTAGCCATAGCTCAGCGAGCATTAGATCTTGCCGCAGGTCATGTTGTGCAGCGAAGCACATTTGGTAAACGTCTAGCAGACCGTCAGGGTGTTCGTTGGATGCTCGCGGATTGCGCTGCGGAAATTTACAAGGCGCGTTTGATGCTTTTGCATATCGCCTATAAAGCCGAGCGTGGGGATGATCTTCGCCAAGAAAATGGTATTGCAAAGGTATTTCTCGCCCATATGGTTCATCAAGTGGTAGATACAGCCTTGCAATTGCACGGCGCCCTAGGTTACAGCCACGACACCCCTCTGGCGCGATGGTATATAGGCATACGCAGCCAAAGATTGGTTGATGGGCCGGATGAGGTGCATCGTTGGCGTACCGGGGCTAACGTGATTAAGGCCTATGAAAAGTATGGCACCACAGCGTCGGCATGTGGGGGCGAGCTGCTGTAGAACCCATAAAGCAAACAGCTTAGGGCACACAGTAGAGTTCGATATCAGCTAGTATTTTGTCGATATGATTCTGCGCAGTGCGTGATTGCTTCTTTTGTGCGGTGTCTAAGGCAACACGAGCCACCGCACAATACTCTGAGTCTACCCAGTCGTTGTAAGCATCAACCGAGTCTTGTGGACCTGAGTCTGAGGCGCAGTATCTGTTTTGATCTCGTTGTGTTTGTTGCAGCAGTGCTGGGCGATCTTCGTCTGAGACATAGGCACGCGAACCTTGGTAGATATCATTTCTCCAGTAGGGCCTAAGGTCGCCTGATTGTGTCCAGTAGATAGGCATTCCCAGCTCAAGAATCCCCAAGCGAACCTGCGCGATTGTGCAATCTTGTGAGTTCCACGTTGAGGCCTCAATAGCACTAGGTTCGGGTTGTTTTTCATCGGCCAACGATAGGTATTTTTGACGACGCAATTCTCCTTCGTCCGGTTGTGCTGCTGGGGTTTTGATATTTGGTGTAATACGCTCGGCTTTTACGGTTTTATTAGGCTCTATGTCGCTGAAATGAACGTTGCCTTGCGTGTCGACCCAACGATAGATCTGTGCGTGTAGAACGGTTGGTGTCAAGCTCAGCAGTAATACCGACACAAGACCGAATCTTAAGCAGTTTCGCAGCATGCTCATTTTGACTGTTAGCGTTGCTTATGATCAGGCTTGAGCTCTTCTGTCATGTTTTCTCGCATCACAAATTTTTGAATTTTGCCAGTGACAGTCATTGGGAATTCATCAACCAGTTTGATGTACTTAGGTACTTTGTAGTGGGCAATTTGCTCTCGGCAGAAACTGATGATCTGTTGTTCATCCAAGTCGCAACCTTCTTTTACCTGAATCCACGCCGCAACTTGTTCACCAAATTTGTCATCGGGAATACCAAAAACCGCGGCGTCTTGGATATCAGGGTGGGTAAACAGGAACTCTTCAATTTCGCGCGGGTAAATATTTTCACCACCGCGAATAATCATGTCCTTAATACGACCGACCACCTGCACGTAGCCATCCTCATCCATCTGGCCTATATCGCCTGAATGTAGCCATCCTGCAGAATCAATGGTGTCGCGGGTACGTTCGTCATCATCCCAGTATCCATGCATCACGCAGTAGCCCCGGGTGCATATTTCGCCCGGCGTATTGATCGCTTGGAGCTGGCCATTTTCATCAGAGATACGTACTTCAAGGTGTGGCCCAGGACGACCAACAGATTCGGTTTGTTTTTCTAGTGGGTCATCGGCAACCGTCATGTGATTAATTGGGCTGCATTCAGTTTGTCCATATCCAATGAGTATCTCGTCCATGTGCATGTCGCCGCGAACTTGTTTCATGACTTCTACAGGACAGGGCGCGCCAGCCATAATGCCCGTGCGCAGCGATGAAAGGTCAAAGTCGGCAAAGTTGGCGAGCTGTAGTTCGGCAATGAACATCGTTGGCACGCCGTGTAGGGCGGTACAGTGCTCGCTTTCGACCGCGGCTAAGGTTGCTTCTGGCTCGAAGGATTCCGCCGGGAACACAGCGGTTGCTCCAGCGGTAACGCACACCAATGTGCCCAATACCATGCCAAAGCAGTGATACAAGGGCACCGGAATGCACAGTCGGTCGGCTTCTGTGAAAGCCATGCCAACCGCGGTCATTTGAGCATTATTGAGTATGTTGTGATGGGTTAACGTTGCACCCTTTGGGTTGCCCGTGGTGCCGCTGGTAAATTGTATGTTGATAGGATCATCTGGGTGAAGGCCTGTGCCTCTATCCGCCAGTGCTTGTGGTGTAACGCTGTCACCCATTTGGCAAACTTGCTCAAAATTAAACATGCCTGGCGTTGAGTCAGTGCCGGTACGAATAACGGTGGTTAGATCGGGCAATTTCTCTGCACGAAGCTGGCCTGGGGCGCAGTGTCCAAGTTCGGGTGCCACCTCTTGAAGCATTGCAATATAGTTGCTGGTCTTGAATGATTCCCCTGTAACGAGGGCTTTGCACTTCACCTTGTTGAGTGCGTATTCTAGTTCGTAAACGCGGTAAGCTGGGTTAACGCACACTAATATTGCGCCGATCTTAGCCGTGGCAAATTGGGTTAAACACCATTCGGCGCAGTTTGTTGCCCATACC
>JAADHW010000138.1 GCA_013151695.1 Gammaproteobacteria bacterium | reverse complement strand
CATACGCGACAAAATACATATTCCCTTGCAGCAGTTGAACAAGGTAACAGGACTGCCGCTAACCGTTGCAGAAGTTAAAGCGGCAATCGCTAAACATGCCACCCAAGGCCATGCCACCCAAGACAAAGAAACGACGGACAGCCCCAATGAGTGATTTAAGTTTCAAAGACTTCGCCACCGATCAGGAAGTGCGTTGGTGCCCTGGCTGTGGTGACTACGCCATTCTCAAAGCGATACAACGCGCGTTGGCAAAAGATGGTGCCACTCCCGAGAATACCGTCTTCGTATCAGGTATTGGTTGCGCGGCGCGAACCCCCTACTACGTCAACACCTATGGTTTCCATACCATTCATGGTCGAGCACCGGCAATCGCTACCGGGGTCAAACTTGCTAACCCAGCATTGGATGTATGGGTGGTTACAGGTGATGGGGACGGATTGTCCATCGGTGGCAATCACCTGCTGCATGCATTGCGTAGAAATATTGATCTCAACATATTGCTGTTCAACAACGAAATTTATGGCCTAACCAAGGGCCAATATTCACCCACCTCACGCCCCGGTACGGTGAGCCCGTCTAGCCCGGGAGGCTCCTTCGAGCAACCCATCTCACCTGGGCAATTTGCCATGGGTGCCGGCGCAACATTTTTTGCTCGAGGTGTAGACATCGATCAAAAAGGCATGCCTGATCTTTTTAATGCAGCGAAACATCACCAAGGCACCTCCTTCGTAGAAATATTGCAGAACTGTATCGTCTACAACAAAGACGTATTTGATGATGTGGTGTCTAAGAAAAATGCCGCACAAGCACAAATACATGTACAACACGGGCAACCTTTGCTCTATGGCAAAGAACAGCAATTGGGGCTACGCCTTAATAGTAAGTCACTCAGCCTGGAAACTGTCACCCTTGGTGAAGGTGGCATCACGCTGGACGATATCTTAGTGCACGATGAAACCAACGCCGTTATGGCTCAAATATTGGTGAATTTAGAAAGTCCTACTGCAATGGGCGTCATTCGGCGTGTCAAACAACCCACTTTTGACAGTGGGTATTGGAAATCACACCACCCCGAACGCCGTACTAAAGTTAAACAACTGATTTATACCGGTAATTTGGTAGATCACCGCTCACCCTAGGGAGCCTCACTCCTTGATGTGCCTCACGTCACATAATGTTACTTGTGGTAACGAAAGTCTTGCAATTTGGACTATCCTCTACTAAATTGCCCAGACCAATTTGGTCTAACCAAACTGGACAGACCAGTATCAAGTCTTAATCGCACACCTTAACCCCGCATTAAGATGTGTCCATCCTACAAAACTAGTTTTCGGAGCGCAGTGTGCCAGGTAAACACGACCAAATCGCTGGAAGCCTAATCAAGGACATTTTAACCCGCCGCTATGATGTTAACGAAAGGCTGCCTTCCGAACGCGACTTAGCAGTTCGTTTTAATTCCAACCGTGGCGCGGTTCGCGAGGCGATGAAAAAACTAGAGCAGTTGGGGCTCGCGGAAGTTAAACCCGGTGGTGCGCGGGTTAAAGATCGCAGCGAGGCAAGCTTAGATGTCATTGGGCATATGTTAGCCCAAGGTGATCTGCCTGACGCGGTTTTGGTAGACCAAGTACTGGTTGTGATCAGCAGTTTAATGGGTGTCGCTGCAGAACAAACCCTGGAACTGGCAACGGATGAAGAAATCGATGCTATCCGCTCACTTTCCAAACTCCTGTATCAACAAACTTTAACCGAAGAAGCACACACCCTGGCGAGGTTCGAATTGCTCAATCACATTATTGTTGCCAGTAAAAACCTCCCTCTACAAATCATTGCCAGATCTCTATTTGGCCAATTCACACCTAACATGAGTGCTCTTCATCATCGCACGCAAGCCGACCGCGAACTATTTGCAACCTTCGCTCAACAGCTAGATCGAGCCCTTGAGCGACGGGACGTGCCGGCTGTTCGAGTGGCATTTGCAGCATTTTCAGATTTAAATCGAAAAACCATGATGCGCGCCTTTGCAGCGGCACGTGCTGACCTCGGGCAGGAGGCCCAATCAACATGATGCGTACTTTCATCATTCCAGTCGGCATTGTGTTGATATTCAGCTTTGGCGCGGCCACACTCATGGCCACTGCACCTGTGCTGAAACCCACAGCACAAACTGCCATCCCAACAACCATTCGAATTCGCGAAGTGACACCACAATCAGTGCAGTTGGTCGTGCACTCTCAAGGCACAGTCATGCCTTCAACTGAAAGCCAACTCATCCCTGAAGTAAGTGGTCGAATAATGTGGATGTCTCCCAAATTAGTCGCCGGGGGTTATTTCGAAGCTGGTGAAAAATTGTTACAGGTCGATGAACTTGACTATCAAAACAGTAAAGATCGAGCCGAGTCTTCTTTGACTCGCGCCAAAGCAGAACAACAACACGCGCGCTTCGAATTTCAACGTCTGAAAAGCCTGGAGGCTCGTCAACTAACCTCGCGCTCTCAGCTAGAAAACGCACTGAGGGCACTGAAAGTGGCTGACGCAGCGCAGCAAGATGCGCGAGTCAGTTTCGACCAAGCGAGCAAGAACGTGCAGCGCACAACAATACGCGCGCCTTTTACAGGTTTGGTACGTTCAGAGAACGTAGACATCGGGCAATTTATTTCTCGCGGCGCCGTCATTGCCACCCTCTACGCCAGCGATTTAGTTGAGGTGCGCTTACCCATCGCTGATCGCCAACTGGCCTACCTCAATTTGCCGGCAATGGTTCGCGGCGAACTACCCCTAGCCATGCAGCCCGACGTTACCCTGACAACACAATACGCCGGGAAAGAATTTACATGGCATGGAAAAATTGTTCGCACAGAAGCAGAAATTGATATCAGCAGCCGCATGGTTCAGTTGGTTGCACGCGTACCTGACATATCTGAAGACACCCCCCTCTCTGTAGGTCTTTTTGTAAACGCCGAGATACAAGGTTTATCCGCTGAAAATATTGTTGTACTGCCTCGCTCAGCCTTGCGCAACAACAACCAAGTATTGATTGTAGACAGCGACAACAAACTCCGTTTCAGACCGATTGAGCCTCTACGACTGTATCAAGATAATGTACTTGTTAAAGCAGGACTCAACAAGGGCGACCGCGTCTGCGTCTCACCCATTCAAACCGCCATCGACGGTATGACGGTAAACCCAATTCTCGACGGCGCCTAGCACCACAATGTTTACACCCATTCGTTGGTTCGCCAACAATCCTGTTGCTGCCAATTTGTTAATGGTGTTGCTCTTATTGGGCGGTGCGTTCGGCGCCTACTCCACCAATCAAGAAGAGTTCCCAAATTTCGACATTAAGGTTGTAAGTGTGCGAGTGCCTTACCTAGGGGCGGCACCAGTTGAAGTTGAAAAATCTGTTTGCGTGCGAGTAGAAGAAGCTATTGAAGGCTTGGAAGGCATCGAAAAAATTCGCAGCACTGCCACCGAAGGCATGTGCACAGTCATGGCTGAATTATTTCAAGACGCAGACGAATCATCTGCCCTTAACGAAATCAAAAGCCGCATTGACGCCATCAACAGTTTTCCCGTAGAAACTGAAAAACCCATCGTTGCAAAATTAACGCTGTCACGGCGGGTGGTACAAATAGCGATATCAGGCCATCTGGAAGAGCGCGCCTTAAAAGAGCTGGCACGAGGTTTGCGTGATGATATCGCTGCTATTAAAGGGATTTCTCTGGTTGCGGTAGACTACATACGACCCTATGAGATTTCGATTGAAGTGTCTGAAAGTGAGCTACGCCGGTATGGCATCAACCTTGCCCAAGTTTCTCGCGCCATTCAATCAAGCTCTCTAGACATGCCCGGAGGCACGATCAAGACTCGTAACGGCGAGATTCTCATTCGTACAACAGGTCAGGCTTACTGGGGTAGAGAGTTTGAAGACGTTGTTGTTCTTACACGCAATGATGGCACTAGAGTTAGCTTGCGAGACATCGCAAGAATTCGAGACACTTTCGAAGAAGGCGATCTACTGGCTGAGTTCAACGGCGCGCGTGGGGTGGTAGTCAATGTCTCCCAAGTGGGTACGGAAGATTTAATAGAAATAGCCAAAGACGTGCATTTGCTCGTCGACGAGTTTCGTGCCGCCTCGCCTGAGGGTTTACATACAGATGTTTGGATAGACTCCTCGGAGGAACTCAAAGAGCGGATGTCGGTGTTGATGAAAAATGCCGGCACCGGTTTGATTCTAGTATTGGTTATTCTGGCGCTGTTCCTAAAATTCCGCTTAGCCATGTGGGTGGCTGTCGGCATACCAGTCGCCTTGTTAGGTACCTTGGGCGCACTCCCCTTTACTGATATCACCATATCAACCATGACAGTCATGGCCTTCATTTTGGTTCTAGGCATAGTCGTAGATGACGCCATTGTTATCGGTGAGCGGGTGTATGCACATGAGCAAATGGGCAAACCCCCTCTGCAAGCTGCCATCGACGGCACTTGGGAAGTATCTGTACCCGTCATCTTTGGCGTGCTCACCACTATCGCCGCCTTCTTGCCCCTCATCATGGTAGAAGGTCGTATGGCTGCGTTCTTTTCCCCCATCGGTTGGGTTGTGGTATTTGCACTGATCTGTAGCATCATCGAATCTCAGCTCATCTTACCTTCGCATTTGGCCAACCGTAAGCGAGGAGAGCCATCCACTGGATTGTCAAAAGCGTGGAACAAACTTCAAGGCGGCCTCGCCAATAGCTTAGAAAATATAGCCAACAACACCTACCAACCTTTCATGCGCAAAGTGCTTGGTTGGCGATATGTCAGTTCTGCCATTGGCCTTGGCGTCTTAATTCTCGCCCTGGGTTTGATCGCCAGTGGACGAGTAGTATTTGGCTTTTTTCCCTCCATAGAAGGTGATCGCGTTTACGCAGGTTTGGAAATGCCAGAAGGTGTTGCTGCCGAATCCACCTTGACAGCGGCTAGGCGGATAGAAGAAGCAGCCTGGCGCACAAGTGACGAGATAACTAAAGAATTAGGTTTGTCCCAGCCACTCATCGCAAATATTTTTTCCAGCGTTGGTAAAACTGTTGACCGCGGCGGTCCGGCACGCCCAGAAGGTGCGGGTCGCAGCAATATTGCGGAAGTGGTTATCGACCTGATCCCCTTAGATTCACGCGCTGGGATTAGCTCTAAAGCAGTGGCCAATCGATGGCGCGCCAACGTCGGCGCTATACCAGATGCTGTAAAACTCTCATTCGATGCAGACTTTTTCTCCGCAGGAGACCCCATCAACTATGAGCTGAAAGGCAAAGACGTTGATGAAATGCGCGAAGCTGCCGAATTCTTAAAAGCAGAACTCACCCGTTATGATGGTGTCTTCGATATATCTGATTCATTTCGTTCAGGCAAACAAGAAATACAACTGAACCTACTTCCCGAAGCTCGCAATTTGGGCCTCACCCTGGCTGATCTTGCCAGACAAGTGCGCAACGCCTTCTATGGAACCGAAGCCCAGCGTGTCCAGCGAGGACAAGATGACGTGCGTGTAATGGTGCGTTTCCCAGAATCTGAACGGAAATCAATAGGCAACCTAGAAGACATGTATATTCGCACGCCAGATGGTCAGCAGGTACCGTTCTACAGCGTTGCCAAGTTTGAAATCAGTCGCGGATATTCAAGCATCAATCGTATTGATGGTCGCCGCAATGTCTCAGTGCGTGCCGATGTCGACAGAGCCCAAGTGTCACCTGAAGAAATCAGTACGAGCATAAAAGCAGATTTGATTCCACTATTCAAAGAACGATACCCCAACATAGATATCGAACTAGGCGGTGAGCAGGAAGAACGTGCAATCGCCTTAGGTGGCTTGGCCTTGGGTTCATTGTTTTCCTTGGTACTAATTTACGGGCTACTCGCCATCCCTCTGCGCAGCTACTTACAACCACTGGTGATCATGAGTGTGATTCCATTTGGTGCGGTTGGGGCCATCGTTGGGCACTACATTCTGGGCGTGCAGCTGATGTTCTTCTCCGCGCTAGGAATCATCGCGCTCTCTGGTGTGGTGGTGAATGCATCCTTAGTTCTTGTAGACTGTGCCAATCGCCTGCGTCGTGAAGGTAAAAGTGTCGTAGATTCAATCCTCACCGCAACAGTGACTCGATTTCGTCCGATACTACTCACCTCGGTAACAACATTTGTTGGGTTGGTGCCTCTCATGTCTACCAATACGCCGGTCACTGCCCCATTCTTACCCATGGCCGTGTCTCTCGCGTGGGGTGTATTGTTTTCAACCTTTATAACTTTATTACTCGTACCTTGTTTCTACCTAATTGTTGAAGACCTGCTCCATCTGCTGGCTCGAATTAAGGCCTGGCTGGCTAATGAACCGGCACCTTTGCGAGAGGGGGCCGAGCATAAGGGTGCCTGGGTAAATCAGTCTAGTGGTGGATAGTTTTAGTTCTTAAATTCCGCCGCATCCACTAGCATGCCGGTATGCCCACAACCCCTACCTCATCTCACGAGTGGCACCTTCGTATCTGGCAGATGACCTGGCCGGTCATTCTGGCCAACATTACAATTCCTCTAGTAGGTGTTGCCGATGTTTGGGTCATGGGCCGGCTACCCGATCCTAAATACATCGCAGCCGTAGCCATGGGTGCAGCTATGTTCAGCGCCGTATATTGGCTATTCGGTTTTCTTCGTATGGCAACCACTGGTCTGGTCGCCCAAGCCTTGGGGCGTGGAGACATGCAAGCAACGGTAGCCATTTTTGTTCGTGCTCTCGCCATCGCTTTGATATTGGGCTGCGCCATTTTCCTTGCACGAAATCCTCTCCAATGGATGTTGTTTGGCCTATTCGATGGCGGTGAAACTGTCACCGCGCTCGCCAGTGAGTACTACAGTATTCGTGTGTTTGGCGCTCCGGGACTGCTCATCTACTTGGTAGAGCTAGGCATGTTGTTCGGGTTACAGCGTATGCGCGACACTTTATGGTTGAGTATCGGTTTAAACCTTACCAACTTCACCCTAGATATGTGGCTGGTCATTGGCTTTGACTTAGGTGTCAGTGGTGTCGCTCTCGGCACAGTTATCAGTGAATGGGCTGCTGCGATTCTAGGATTTTGGCTGGTGTTACGCGCGTTGCGACAAAGTGGCTGGTCAGGCAAATGGCCCCTTAACATTTGGCGGCATCGCGAAGTGAAAGAGCTATTTCATATCAGTAGTAATTTGGTGCTACGGACATTCTTCGTACAACTGCCATTTTTCGTGGGTACTGTACTTGCTTCCGGCATTAACGACGTAACCCTAGCCGCCCACGGCGTGCTGATGCAGTTATTTTTTATCATGACCTTTAGCCTAGATGGGTTTGCACACACCGCAGAGACCCTAACTGGCTATTACTACGGAGCAAAGCAATCAAGGCATTTAAGAACAGCAGTACGGTATTGCGCCATATGGGGTCTGATGCTGGCTGCGATTATGAGCTTGTCATATTTCCTCGGCGGCCAACAGATCATCGACCTGCTGACAACTTCCACCGCAGTTCGGCAAACCGCCAGCACGTATTTACCCTGGGTAGCGCTCGCGCCACTGTTGTGCATGTGGGCATTTTTGTTTGATGGCATATTTATTGGCACCACCCATATTGTAGAAATGCGCAACTCAATGATTATCGCAGCGTTACTTTGGGCCATGGGCTTGTGGTTAACTTTTGATAGTTGGTCTTATCACGGAGTGTGGTTTGCCATGAGCTTGTTCATGCTTAGCCGCAGTGTACTGATGGCAATGTACTACCCAACTATACTAAGGAACGCCACCAGCCAATGATGCCAGTCTACCCAGTTCACCTAAGCTGGATAATTTCATTCAGCTTGTGTTCACAACAAATGTATTCTCATGTGTTGTTCAATCCTCGGAGAGGTAGGCGATGAAATCAGTATTTCTATGGGTTGCGTGCTTTGGTTTGATGGCATGTGCGCAAAAACCCATCATCGACACTCAGGGCAAGAGTATGGCTCAATACGAACAAGATTTGGCGGCCTGCAAAGACTATGCGGATGAAGTGGCGCTCGGTAATCGCATTGCCATTGGTGCAGCAACAGGTGCAGTCGTCGGCGCAGTCATTGGCGCGGTTGCTGGCGATAGCGAACTTGCACAACGCGCAGCGGGTGTTGGTGCGGTGAGCGGTGCGGCAAAGGGCACTGGTCGCGGTCTCAGCGAAAAACAACGAGTAGTGTACAACTGTTTACGCAACAGAGGCTATGCGGTACTCAATTAGTGTGCGAACGCCCCGGGAAATGAGTAGAATCTGTTTGCAAATTTTTAACAACCATTCCTCGGGGGGAATATGGCAGAAGCTGCACTTGAAAACCCAGATCTATTTGACCTAACAATGTCCGCTAAGGCCGAGCCTTTGCTAGACGCTGTCAAGAAGCACATCAAAGAAAACGTCGAACCAATTACCGAAGAATTTCACAAACTCGGAGCGCAACGTAAAGAGCGATGGGGCTGGGCACCGGGACAGCTAGAACTACTAGACGGCGCTAAAGCGAAGGCAAAAGACTCAGGCTTATGGAACTTCTTCCTGCCTGATGCAGACACCGGCGAAGGGCTTTCTAACTTGGACTACGCCTACATCGCCAACGAGTTGGGTAAATTTCCGCTCGCATCAGAAACTCTGAACTGTTCGGCTCCCGACACGGGTAACATGGAAGTACTAGAACGAGTCGGCACGCCAGAGCAAAAAAAGCAGTGGTTAGAACCTTTGTTAAACGGCGAAATCCGCTCTGCCTATGCCATGACCGAACCCGGCCTGCCATCGTCGGATGCAAAAAATATTTCTACCCAAGCCGTACTAGATGGTGACGAATGGGTTATCAATGGGGAGAAGTTCTACATTTCTGGCGCTGGTGATCCACGCTGTAAAATCATGATCACCATGGTGAAAACCAGCCCTGACGCACCTCCACACAAACAGCAATCGCAAATATTGGTGCCCATTGACGCCAAAGGCGTAAAAGTGTTGGAAGGTATGGAAGTTTTTGGCGAAGACGATGCGCCCCATGGCCACATGCATATCGTTTTCGACAACGTTCGAGTACCCAAGGCGAATATGTTGCTCGGCGAAGGGCGAGGCTTCGAAATCTCTCAAGTTAGACTAGGTCCTGGACGAATCCACCATTGCATGCGCTCTATCGGTGTTGGTGAACGTGCACTTGAACTCATGGTGCGACGTGGGGCCACGCGTGAAGCGTTCGGCAGGCCAATTATTCAGCTCGGCAAGAACTTAGAGTTGGTTGCTCGCGCACGCATTGAAATCGACGCGTGCCGTTTAATGGTGTTACAAGCCGCCAAAGCAATGGACGTGCTGGGTAACAAAGAAGCGCGCATTTACGTGAGTGCAATCAAAGCGATGGTGCCAGAGAAAATTTGCACCATCATCGATCAAGCCATTCAAATTCATGGTGCTGCCGGGGTTTCTCAATGGACACCTCTGGCTCGCATGTACACCTCTCAGCGCACGTTACGATTGGCCGATGGCCCAGATGAAGTGCATCACATGGTTGTAGGTCGAGCAGAGGTCCGCAAATACGACGGTCTGCTCTAACCCATTGCACTGATTGAAATGGCTGTTTGAAATAATAGGGGGTCCGTTCTTGAGCAGACCCTTTTTTTAAACTGGGTACCTCACCATCCCATCAAAAAACGAATCTGTAAAATGCGCTGAAGCCGTGCAACTGACGTACACACAACTCAGCAAGCACAGGCTTGCAGATTGGCAGGTTCGTCTCGATCATGCCAAACAACGATGTGGCTTATGCAATTACTCCGCCCAGATCATCTCTCTTTCACGTCACTTTATCGAAGCCAATGATGAGGTCGAAATTCTCAACACCATACTTCATGAAATTGCTCATGCCTTGGTCGGACCAGGCCATGCACACGGCGTAAAGTGGCAAAAGGTGGCAGCTCGTATAGGCGCTCGCACAGCCCCCACGGCTGGCGAGTCAACCGTGATGCCGCAACCGGGTTGGGGTTTGCACTGTAGAGACTGCAGCAGCCTTGTTGCAATGCGTTTTCGACGATGTTTGGACCTTAGCCGAGTACGTTGTCGACAATGCAACCCACAGGGTGGCGTGCAACACGGCAAGGTGTATTGGCAAAAGTTGTAGGTGGCGCGAGCTGGTGACAGCCGGCATGCTGATCGGTGTGCTTGGCTGTTGGCACATTTATCGATGTCGTAGAGGGGTAGTTATAGTGGAATACACACATATCATTGTTGGCGCAGGTTCGGCAGGCGCTGCATTGTCAGCTCGTCTGTGCGCCCG
>JAADHW010000028.1 GCA_013151695.1 Gammaproteobacteria bacterium | reverse complement strand
CATCTGAGGTTTGCACCCTTTAATCTTAACCGGAAAGCCAATAGATGGCCGAACAAATAAAATGGACAACATAATTGGGGATTCTCCCTAGAAGCAATTACAGGAATCGTGATGGACGACATTCGAGAGCATGAAGCGGAGTTAAAAAGTCTGGTAGAAGACATTCTCAAGACCGCACGGCAGCAGGGTGCGGATCAAGCAGAAGTGTCTGCGAGTATGGACGCAGGCCTATCGGTTAGTGTTCGCAAAGGCGAATTAGAAAATCTCGAATTCAACCAAGACCGAGGTTTTGGGATCACTTTGTATGTAGGGCAGAAGAAAGGCTCAGCCAGCACTACAGACAGTAGTGTAAAGGCCATTCAAGATACGGTGGCTGCGGCAAAGAAAATTGCCAGTTTTACGGAAGACGACCCATGTAGTGGTCTTGCGGACGCGAATTTGGCTCCCAAAGAACTGATCGATCTTGATCTCTTCCATGCGTGGGATCTTGAAACCGACCAAGCTGTTGAACTCGCGCAGGCCAGTGAAGCAGTAGGTTTAGCCTACGATGCCCGCTTAACCAACTCGGATGGCGTGCAAGTCAACACTCAACAATCGTTACGTGTATACGGCAACAGTCATGGCTTTATCGGCACCAGTAGTGGCACTCGACATGGCTTAAGTTGTGTGTTGATCGGTGAGGATGACAATGGCATGCAACGCGATTATTGGTATACGGTTGCTAGAGATGCAACAGAGCTGGAAGCCGCCGAAGCGGTAGGCGAACAAGCTGCGCAACGAACTATTGAGCGGCTGTCGCCGCGCAAGGCGCCCACGGGGAAATTTCCTGTGTTGTACTCCCCACCTCTAGCCAGTGGGCTTTTTAGCCACATGATCGGCGCCATAAGTGGCGGTGCGCTATATCGGCGTGCCTCGTTCTTGCTCGATTCTATCGGTGAGCAAATTTTCCCACCTTGGCTGTCACTGGTCGAGCGCCCTCATCTCGCCAAGAGCCTGGGTAGTGCTAATTTTGATGGCGATGGTGTGGCGACAAGTGAAAAGGCCTTTGTCGAAAACGGTAAGGTTGCAAGCTATGTTTTGGGTACTTATTCGGCGCGAAAATTAGGTCTCGCTAGTACCGGCAATGCGGGTGGTGTTTATAACCTCGACATTGACGGTCCTGCAACCCCTGTGGATGATTTGTTGAATCAAATGGGCGAAGGGTTGTTGATCACCGAGCTGATGGGCCAGGGTGTTAATAGTGTTACAGGAGACTACTCTAGAGGCGCGTCAGGTTTTTGGGTTGAAGGCGGTAAGATCAGTTACCCCGTGGCTGAGGTCACTGTTGCCGGAACGCTGCGGGAGATGTTCATGGGCCTAGTGGCAATTGGTGATGACGTTGACTATCGTAATAACGTCCGTGCTCCCAGTGTGTTGTTAAGGGAAATGGTATTGGCTGGTGGGGGTTAGTCGACGCAGGTTCCCTAGATATACACCCAGGTTGCCAAACCTAAGAAAACAAAGAAGCCGGTGACATCTGTGATGGTAGTGAGAACCACGCCACCGGCAATAGCAGGGTCTATGTTGAGCTTACGTAAGACTGTGGGTAACAAGCTGCCTGCAACAGCAGCGACAACAATGGTGATGATCATCGCCGCAGCAATGACCAACCCTAAACTTATGTCTTGAAAGGCAATAGCTGCGGTGATCCCGACTAACGTAGCCCAGAGCATGCCATTGAGTAGCGCCACAATGAACTCACGATTCAATAGCCACATTAAGCTAGATGACCCGATGTGCCCCAATGCTTCGCCACGTATAATTAAAGTTAGGGTTTGCGTTCCGGCAATACCTCCCATACTGACAACAATGGGCATAAGTACTGCCAGCGCGACCACTTTAACAATAGTTGCTTCGAACACATTGATGACAGCAGCAGCGATAAAAGCCGTGATGAGGTTTATACCCAGCCAAACTGCACGGCGACGAACAGACTTTCGAATCGGCGCGAAAGTGTCTTCGTCTACATCTAAACCTGCCCGGACCAGTACAGCCTCATCAGCATCTTCGATAATTACATCAACCACATCGTCAATGGTGATGCGTCCTAGTAGCTTGCCTTTCTCATCGACAACTGCGGCAGATATTAAATCTTCATCGGAAAAAAGCCGTGCAACTTCAGTGTCTGGGGTGTGAACTGAAATTGCGGGTGCAGTACTGTCCATCACTTCTCTTACAGTCACTGTTGGATCTGAAGTCAGGAGTTTGCTGAATGGCAAGATACCCAAGTACTCATCTTTGGAGTTAACCACAATCAATGCGTCTGTTGTTTGCGGTAGATCTTTACGTAGGCGAAGGTAACGAAAGACCAAATCTAGAGCGTGCCGAGGTCGAATGGTTATGGTGTCGGTGTTCATGAGCCCACCGGCACTATCTTCGTCATAAGACAGTACCGCTTCAACTCGGGCACGGTCTCTGGTATCCAGCGACTCTAACACTTGACCGGAGATGGATTGGGGTAGCTGTTGAAGTATGTCGGCAAAGTCGTCGGTATCTAAATCGTCCGCTGCGGCAACCAACTGCGCGGTGTCCATCTCTTCAAGAAAATCAGCGCGCACATCTTCGTGTAGGTGCTGCAAGGTTTGGTTGCGAGCTTCTTCCTCAAGCAGTTCCCAAATGACATGTCTTACCTTGTGAGGGTAGGACTCCAGCACAGTAGCAACTTCCGCGGGACGCAACGATGCAAGCAAAATTTTGGTTTCATTGGCGGTGTGTGCACCGTAGCCTCGAATGAGTGTATTTAGGCGGTCACTAGTCATCTAGTTCATGAAAACCTGCTTCGACCAGGTCATTGATGCTGGCAAAGGCTACATCTTCGTCGTCACCTTCGACGGTAAGCGTGAGTTCGGTACCTACAGGAGCGCCAAGCATGAGCAGGTTCATGATACTTTTACCGTCCACCGCTTTATCATCTTTGGTCAAGGTTACGTGGCTTGCAAAGCCCTTTGTCACGTCAACGAATTTGGACGCAGCTCGGGCATGAAGGCCTAACGGATTGATCAACTTTATGGTTTTACTCAGCATCACTCAACAGGTTGTCGATTGACGGGCAGTGTAGCGACTATATAGACATCCTGTCCGTAATTATTGCTTAATCTAGGCTGTTGTTGATTACCGAGTGGCAACTCAGGTATCACTTTTGCGATGGGTTCAGTTCTCGATGGCGTACCAGAACTCTTTCTAAGCGCGTCGCGAATTTCTTGGAAAGTGTTTGTGCAACGTAGACGCTGCGATGTTGTCCGCCGGTGCAGCCCAAGGCGACGGTCATATACATTCTGGAATTAGCTTCAAACTGGGGAATCCAGTCTTCTAAAAACTTTGAGATATCATCAAGCATTTTGCGCACAAGGGGTTGCTGCGAGAGATAGTCCTGCACGGCTTGATCTTTTCCGTTCAAGGCGCGAAGTTCAGGTTGCCAGTAGGGATTGGGTAGGCATCGAAGGTCGAATACTAAGTCGGCGTCTACCGGCACGCCGTATTTAAACCCAAATGACCGGAACAACAAGTTGATACCGGTGCTAGATTTATTGATCACTCGGCTCTCGATTGTAGAGCGTAGTTCTTGCGAGCTGAGTTGTGTGGTGTCGATTGTTAGGTCTGCTAAGTCAGCAATACTCTCTAGGACTGCCGTCTCGGCATCAATGGCCTGTCTAAGATCTGTTTGCGCGTCTGTTAAGGGGTGACGCCTACGGGTCTCGCTAAAGCGTTGAACTAAGGTTGGGCTGCGCGCGTCGAGGTAAATAACTTGGCAATCAACATCCATGCGATCTATGGATAATAGTATTTCCGAAAAACGATGCAGGTCTTGGCCGCGCGCGTCGATACAAACTGCAAGGTGACTATTCTTGTCTGCTTGTTCGCGTAAAGTATTGTGCACCAACGACTGCAACAAGTTTGTTGGAAAGTTATCAATACAGTTATAGCCACTGTCTTCGAGAACGTCTAAAGCTGTAGACTTGCCAGAACCAGATCGCCCGCTGATAACAATGAGTTTCACGCGGGCTTCGAGTTATACGTGGTTTTTTGGAGTAGATGCAGCATAAGTGTACGTAGCTCATCATCTGCTGCACAGGCACGAAGTGCCTGGCGATTCGCTTGGTCCAAAAAGACCTCAGATAACATGGCCAATGCCTCTAGGTGAGCGTGTTGTTCGTTGGCAGGTACAATGAGCACAAAAAATAGATCGACATCGATACCGTCGATGGCTTCGTAGTCGACCGGGTTAGTTGTGCTTACAAAAGCCACCTGCATTTCGTCGCACTCTATTCGGCAGTGGGGTATGGCAACGCCATCTCCCAAACCAGTACTGCCTAGACGCTCACGTTCCATCAGTGCATCGAACAGCGCATCTGTGTTGAGGGTGGGGCTGGACAGTATTTGCGCAACAAATTGAATGATGCGCTTTCTACTTCCAGCCGCACAATGACAGTGCACGTGCGGTGCAATAAGAAGTTGTTCAAGGCTTGGCATTAATTCAAATACTATTGAGTTGGATGATGCGCGTGGCGTTCTTTGCTGCCGTTGTGCCGTGCAGTGGTTTTTTCTTTGTGTTTAATCAGCTGTCGGTCAAGTTTGTCTACTAGAGAGTCGATGGCTGCGTACATGTCATCGGCGGATGCGCTGGCGAAAAGTTCTCCACCGCTGATGTGTGCTGTTGCCTCTGCCAGATGCAGCAACTTTTCTACATTCACTACCACATGTACCTGGGTTATGTGGTCATAGTGGCGGTCTAGCTTTTGGAATTTTTGTTCGATGTAGGTGTTCAATGATTCTGTTAGGTCGACATGGTGTCCAGAGATGCTTAATTGCATACAAGCTCCTTATTTTATCAGTGGATGTAATGACTGGGAATTCACAGTTTGAGCTGTGTTAATTCCACGCAGAAATTCAAACAAGCTGTTTGCGCTCATTTGAGGGAGGAATGGAAAGCGACTCTCGATATTTTGCAACCGTACGCCTTGCTACATTAATGTTCTGGTCTTTAAGTATTGCCGCGATTTTGTTGTCACTCAACGGTTTCTTAGTATCTTCTTCCGCGGTAAGCTTCTGGATTAACGCGCGAATAGCTGTGCTGGATACTTCTCCGCCGGTGTGAGTACCCACATGAGATGAGAAGAAGTATTTCAGCTCGAATACACCCTTAGGCGTAGACATGTATTTGCGGCTAGTGACGCGTGAGATGGTCGACTCGTGCAGTTCAACCGCATCTGCGACGTCGGCTAGAATCAACGGTTTCATTGCCTCCGTGCCGTACTCGAGAAACCCTCTTTGTACTTCCACTATACGAGCAGCCACTCTAAGCAAAGTGTCGTTGCGGGTTTGCAGGCTCTTCAAGAACCACCGCGCTTCTTGCAAATTATCCCGCAGGTAACTTTTATCCGGCGAATTTTTGGAGTCTTTAGCGAAGCTCTCGTACAGAGGATTAATTCGAATTTGTGGTGTTGCGTCGGAATTCAGCTCCACTAGCCATCGCCCCTCAAACTTTCGAACCACCACATCCGGAATAATATAGTCTGAGACTTCTTCTGCTATAGCAGAGCCGGGTCGCGGATTTAGCGTTTGGATCAGGACAACTATTTCTGCGAGGTCTTGCTCGTTGAGCTTGGTTTTTCGTTTGAGTGTGTTGAAATCTTTAGCGCCTAACAAATCCAGATGATGATCAACCAGATGTTTTGCTTCGACGAGCCACGGTGTTTTCGTGTCCAGTTGATTTAGTTGAAGACGTAGGCATTCACTCAGATCTCGAGCGCCAATGCCACATGGGTCCATGCGTTGCACTATCTTGAGTATTTCTTCGACATCCTCTACTTCCAAATGGTCGTCGATCTGTTGTTTGTTTAGGCTGGCACAAATCTCGTCTAGGGGGCTGGCCAACATGCCGTTATTGTCGATGGCATCGACGAGGGCCATTGCGATCACGCGATCCGAGTCTGCCAGCGGCATTAGGTTGAGTTGCCACTCTAGATGGTCATTTAGCGACTGTTGAGAAGAGCGATTGGCAAGTGGGTCAAAGTCTGCATCACCGCTGCTTAAATTGGATGAGGTGGGGTATACGTCTTCCCAGGATGAATCCACCGGCAACTCTTCGGTCAGCGGCTGCTCGATTTGCTCGATGACATCAATTTCGTCCTGTGAATCGGCGTCGGCGTTTGCACTGTCTGCTGCATCCTCGGCAGTAGCTGTGCCGTCTGCTGGGTCTTGCTCAGGGGGTTCATCCTGAGCTTGTGTTGGTGAGAGTTCGGCATCAGCGTCTTCGCTCATTTCGAGCATGGGGTTAGATTCGAGTGTGGTTTGTATTTCTTGCTGGAGGTCTAGTGCCGAAAGTTGCAACAGCCGAATAGCCTGCTGCAACTGTGGCGTCATGGTCAGTTGCTGTCCTAGCTTAAGTGAGAGCGTTTGCTTCATACAAACCTTGTTGGACTACTAGTAGTCATGCCTTTTAGATTAGGCGGGTATAAAATAAGAACCATGCCAATCTATCATGTTGTCCCCATAAAACGCGGACTATTGTGCATGAACTGTGAAATGCCACACACCTTCAGCGGTTCCCTATATTGAAAACCCATCTCCCAAATATACCTGTTTGACCACGTCGTTGGCTAAAATGGCTTCGGCATTCCCTTCGGCGATTAAATGCCCTTCATGAACAATATAGGCGCGATCGCAAATATCTAAGGTCTCTTTTACGTTGTGATCGGTTATCAGCACACCAATATTTCGAGCGGCTAAATCTCGGATTTCGCTCTTGATGTCGCTGACCGAAATCGGGTCTACACCAGCGAAGGGTTCGTCTAGCAGAATGAAAGCTGGCTCGCTTGCCAATGCTCGAGCTATTTCTAGACGGCGTCGTTCTCCGCCGGACAGCGTTTGGCCGAGATTGTGGCGTACTTGCGTCAAGTGAAATTCGTTGAGTAGCTGTTCGAGCAGTGCGAGCTGTTGGCTTTTAGATAGGTCTTTTCGTAGCTCCAAGATTGCGCGCAAATTATCTTGCGCACTGAGGGTGCGAAACACGCTGGCTTCCTGGGGTAAATAGCCGATCCCAGCGTCTGCTCGTTCATGTACAGGTGCGTGGGTTAGCTCTCGATCATCGATGAATATTGTCCCAGAGTCAGCTTTTAGCAGACCCACTACCATGTAGAAGCAGGTGGTTTTGCCAGCACCATTGGGGCCCAATAGCCCCACAATTTCGCCGCTGTGCACGGTCAGAGAAACGTCTTCAACGGCAACTTTGCTGCGATACGCTTTGCGCAAAGCATTGGCCCGGAGGGTTGCATTGGGTACTTTAACTGCGCTTTCGGAAGGACTTGGCATAGGAGATTACTTAGCCGGCTTCGGTATGCTCGTGGCTTGTGGGCTAAATTCCATGCGCACACGACCAGGCTGGTCGCCAGAATTGGCATCCACTTTTCCTTTCACTATGTCGTAGCGAATGGATTCGCCACTCAGATGGTTACCAAGTTGCTGCAATGAAGCACTACCTTTAAGGTAGATACGTTCTTGCCCAGTATGATAGATAATCGAATCGGCATGGGCGACAACTTCACCCTGATTGTCTTCCAATTGCTGGCTATATCGTGCAGGTGAACCCAGCGTGATGATGCGCTCGACTTGATCATCTTTGATCTTCACAACCATGCTGTCACCTGCAACACGCAATGTGCCTTGAACGATTTCCACAGAGCCTGTGTAAACAATGGTCTCGTTATTCTGGTCTATTTCTGCGCTATCGCCCTCTATGTGAATGGGTTGCTGCGCGTCTGAAGTCAGTGCAAAACTGTGCGCACAAAGCAGCGTCAATATGATGCTGGGGGCAAGGTATTTGGCGGTTTTTCGGAATTTGTCGCCGTGGATAGATGACTTATGAATTTTTGAACTGCTCAGGTAGAACAATGGTATGGACCCTTTGATTCTTATTTGAGGAAAGTTTTAGTACACCCGATGTCAGGTCAGCTACCAAGCCCGCAGCCCTGGTGCGCCCGACGCTTGTATCGATCATAACATTTTGATTGGTTTGCGCGAATTGTCGGTGGGGGTATATATAAAAACTCTCAGATCGTAGGGTTATTTGACCTTTACTTGGGCGAATTTGCACCATCTGTACATCTTCTCGTAAATAAACCACATCCTCTGCCACACCTTGGGGGTTTGGGCGTTTATGAATGTAGCCTTGTTTAGACGCAATATTCCAAGGCGGCTGATTCGGGGTATTGAGATGGAGTATGGGTAGAGTCATGCGAGTGATTTGGTCGTCGTTATATTGACGGATGCTATCGGCATTCAGCCGATAGTGGAGCGATCCATCTTGGTGCATTTGGTTGTACAAAACCCCTTGGCCTAATAAATCGGGTTCATCACGCTCAATGATGTCTTGGAAGTTGGTGGTGGTGTGCGCTGGTTGCTCAGTATAGAAATAGAGAAAGGCTAACCCGAGCATAGCTGTGACGCTTAGTACAACTGTTCGCGCAATCAATAAGGCCACCGATTTTGGGCGCAGAGAATCAGTTGAGCAATCTCCACCGCGACGCCATCACCGCCGCGACGAGTCGTAATAAAATGCGCGCGCTCAAGTACAACAGGATGGCCATTGGGGACTGTCACTGCGAGTGCAACCTTGGGGCTGTCAAACAGAGGTAAATCTTGGAGATCATCGCCTATGGCACACAAGTGGTCTGGAGGAAACCCATCGTCGATGAGATTGTCGAGGGCATTAAGCTTTGAGTCGGCAGCTTGCTGGACAAATTGAATGCCAAGTTCACGAGCCCGACGTGCCACCATTGATGAGCGACGACCGGTAATGATGCCCACGGCTATGTTGTGTTCGATGAGAAGTTTGATACTGGCGCCATCTTGCACATTGAAGTGCTTGAGCTCGTGGCCATCATCGCTATAAGTTAGCTGACCATTGGTCAGTACACCGTCGACATCAAAGATGACGCCTTGGATGGAAGACGCCAACGTTGCAAGTCCTGGGTCGATGACCACTATGACTGTTGTACCAAAAGAACGTTGTAGCCAATCCACGCAAGTAGCATCACTGCGCCTTCAAAGCGGGTAATCACTGCTCGAGAATTAATCCCATAGGCAAACAGTGCCAACATCAGGGTGAGGGCCAACATCATGCCGCAGTCACGCCACAGCGCCACGGTGTCAATTTGGGTTGGTGCCAGCAAGCCAGGAACGGCAAGCACAGCGAGTATGTTGAGAATATTGGAACCTACAACGTTGCCGATGGCAATGTCGGGATGCCCCTTCAATGCAGAGCCTATGGTGGCGGCCAATTCCGGTAGGCTGGTACCCACCGCAACTATGGTTAGGCCTATGATCATGTCACTCACACCTAACTCTCGGGCGATAGAGGTTGCGGCGTACACTAGTACTTGAGCCGATATGAGCAGAACAATAAGACCAAGAACTGCCCAAGCCACACCTTGTGTAGTGGTCATGGTTGGTAATTCGTTTAGTTCGTCTTGCAGTGCCGGTGATATTTCATGGTTGGGATTTCTCTGAGTTTTTACCAGCCGCCAAAGAATGGCTGCCAGCCCCAGCAACAAAATACCACCGTCCATGACCGAGAGCTCTCGATCAAACAGGAGTACTATGGCCAGTAAGGTGGCACCTATTAGCCATGGCAGTTCTGCTTGTCGAACTGATTTTGAAAACGGCAAGGGAGCCACGATTGCTGTGATGCCAAGTACCAGGCCGATATTTGCAATGTTGGAGCCTATTGCGTTGCCAACAGCGAGTAGTGGTTTGTCGTCAAGGGCTGCGAATACGGCGACCATGATTTCAGGAGCGGAAGTGCCCACAGAGACTACGGTGAGCCCTATGAGCATTTTTGAGATACCTAAATTTGCGGCACAGGCGGCGGCCCCGGACAGGAATCGATCAGCGCTCCAAACAAGCGCGATAAAGCCAAATATAAGTAATATTAATGGAACCCACATGAAAATTTCGTGGTCTGACTGTGCCTACCCGAGTGTTACCAAACTGCACTTTAGTCGTTCATGGGGCCTGAGCCAACTCTTAGATCTCTTGTTGTCGCAGGTAGACTATTTTCAGGCTCGATTCAGGTGCGGTGTTATACTATGACACGGGTTGTTTTTGTGTAACGACGACGCAAGAGTACCTTAGGGTATTTAGTGTTGGTAGGCGATAAAGGGCGATATTAGCTATTTAATGTCAGAAAATTTGATAGAAATCAATGGGTTAAGATATTCGCGCGGCGACCGCGTCATCTTCGATGATATCGATATGGCAATACCGCTGAGTA
>JAADHW010000090.1 GCA_013151695.1 Gammaproteobacteria bacterium | reverse complement strand
AAGCCAGATAAAAACATTGCGATGCGATCTAATTTTGGTTTGGTAGAAGATTTCAAAGCTGGCGTGTGTTGCGTTCCGTCAGGGGGCCGATAAGCTAGCGGTTGGCAAGGCGGCGTGCAACCTACTTCTTGAATAATCAGAGGTTCCCTAGGTAATGAGTAACAAAGATCGTGAAAAATGGGATCTTAGATACACCGAAGGGGCATACGCCCAACGTGGGCATCCCAGTACGTTTCTGGTTGAGTGGCTGTCACAGCAGAATCTGTTGTCTTGCCCAGGTGCTGCGCTAGATATCGCTTGCGGGCGAGGTCGTAATTCTCATTACTTAGCAGCGCAAGGATTTTCTGTGGATGCGCTAGATATATCTGCAGTGGGCCTGCGCTTAGCTCAAGTGTCAAATAACCAATGCACCTCACTTATCAATTGGCAGCAACAAGATCTCATTGAACATCCCTGTATACCGCGCGACAATTATCAACTGATCATTATGTTTCGATTTGTGGCACCGCAACTGCTGGTGACATTGGCTGACTTTCTAGCACCAGATGGGTACTTGGTTGTAGAGGAGCATATGCGCTGGCATGAAACTGTTGCCGGCCCTGGTAGTGATAAATTTCGCGTTGCCCCTGGCGAGCTTGCATCTGCACTCATGGATCAAGGGTTAATTTTTCACCAAGAAGGTTTGTTTGAAGACCCGGATGGTGTTGCAGTGGCGCTGTCTCGCATTGTTGTGCAAAAGCAGTGCTGAAGTTAAAGCCGTAGTGGAGGGCACTAGCATGCATCAAATTCCTGTTGTCGATTTGAGTCAATATCGCGACCGCTCACTGTCCCCTTCCCAACGCGCAGAGTTGGTGGTTGCGTGTGAAGATCATGGATTTTTTGTCCTTGTTGGTCACGGTTGCGAAGCACTGGTAGAACGGGTTTTTTCGCAAAGTGCACTATTTTTTGCTGCACCCAAAGAAAGTAAAATGAAGGTTTTTCGCAACGCTGAAAATCCATTTGGCTATTATGATCGAGAGCTCACCAAGCAAAAACGAGATCAAAAAGAAGTCTTTGATTTTAAGGCAGGTGGCTATGTCTCGGCGAACCCAGCACGTCAATCACGTTGGCCAGAAATGTTCGACGCCCAAGGTGCAGACTTATTTCGCAACACGTTGACAGATTTTTTTGTGCAGTTCACAACACTTGCGCATGAAACCATGGCCATGGTATTTGACACTTTGGGCATGCCTAAGGCAGAAATTGAACGAACCATGGCTGACGGCTTTGGTGACAATCACAGCAGTGCTGCCCGTCTTAATTATTACCCAGCCCAAGATCCCGTGCCTGCAACAGACCGAAGGACGCTCAACAAGCTAGGCGATATGGCCTTGCATCATCACACTGACCCCGGTGCGATTACCTTGTTACTGCAGGATGATCATGGCGGTTTGCAAGCACAGTCGAAAACCCAAGGCTGGATCGATGTGCCCCCGCGTGCTGGTGCTATTGTGGTCAATATAGGGGATGTACTTCAAGTATGGACTAATGATCGTTGCACGGCGGGCATACACAGAGTGCTTCCCGTACATTCGACTGTGGGTCGCTACAGTGTCCCTTTCTTCTATCAGCCCCGCTTTGATGCAAAAGTCACACCCTGGGTTAAAGCGGGAGACACGGCCCACTATCAGCCTTTTGCTTGGCGAGACTATATTCGCGGTCGGGTAACGGATAATTTTGCCGATTACGGTGAGATAGACATACAGATTGAAAAATATCGCGTGGCATAATGGCTTCTTATACCCACATCCTTTTTGATCACGATGGCGTGTTGGTGAATACTGAGCCGTTGTACTTCCAGGCAACAAAACAAGTGTTGGGGGAAATGGAAGTTGAGCTGCGGCTGAATGAGTATCTCGATTTGCAAGCCCACGGTGGTGATGTGTGGGCAATGGCAAGACAACTTGGCTACGCCGACGAGCAAATCAGTGCAGGGCGAAGTCAGCGCAACAAAATTTACCAGAGTCTACTAAAAAGTGAATGTATCGATATCGAGGGAGTGGAGGAAGTCCTGACCAGGCTCGCCAAAGACCACCAGTTGGCCATTGTCACCACGGCTAAGCAATGCGACTTTGATCTGATCCATGCGCATCGAAATATTGTTGGCAACATGGCATTGATCTTAACCAATAGAGACTATGCGCGTAGTAAACCGCACCCAGACCCTTATCTCGCTGCGTTACGGTGGTTTAACATCGAGGCAAAAAATGCCTTGGTGGTGGAGGATTCCGAACGCGGTCTGAGATCTGCGGTTGCTGCTGGCATTGATTGCGCGACGGTTTATCATTCTTTTACCGCGCCACAAAATTTTGATGCTGCAACTTATCACATCGAAAATCTGCAAGGCTTATTTGAAATATTGTAAAGGGCACTAAGCTTTTGCCTGCTAAACTTGTCCAACGTTAACGCTAGGTTGCCAAGACGATGAACAATTCTCACTTTGATCCAAGCTGCGTGGTAGAAAGTCTAGAGCAACTACGCAGCCTTTACGGTTCGCCCTCAAGTAGGTCGCTGATAAAAGAATTGGATCATGTCTCGCCACACTATGAAGCATTTATAAAGGCTGCCCCGTTTGTGGTCATGGCGAGTGTTGGGCCAGAGGGGTTAGACACTTCACCGCGAGGTGATGCGCCCGGATTTGTTAGGGTAGTTAACCCGACCACGCTGATGTTACCTGACCGTCGTGGCAATAATCGAACCGACACGCTAATCAATATTGTGCGCGATCCACGCGTTTCCCTAATCTTTTTGATTCCTGGCGTTGGAGAGACGATACGAGTGATTGGTCAAGCCAAAATTGTTACCGATAAGAAGTTGTGTGCTTCTTTTGCGGTTAGAGATAAAACACCTCTCAGTGTGATAGTGATATCGATAGATCGCGTCTACTTTCAGTGTCAGAAAGCCATGGCTAGAAGTTGTTTATGGGATGCAGATGCCCAAGTTGACCGCAGCTCATTGCCCACGGCGGGTGAAATCATCCAGGCTTTAGACAAACAATTTGATGGCACAAGCTATGATGAAAGCTACGCGAAATATATGGCGCAAACCCTATATTGATTTTGCCAAGATGGAGATTAAATGAAGGAAATTAAAAGAAGGGGTTTAGAAGAAGTCATACATCGAGGGCTCTGGCGCGAGCAGTACCAACAAGCTGATCAAAGCAACGGCGATTATTGCAGCTAATATTGCCCGGCCAGTGTGCGACGAAGGGATGGCTAGGTTAGGTTTGACTGTCTTGTTTCCATGCAGCATAGGCGAGAAGAGGTTTTCCTTTTTGCGCCAGGCGTACCAGGCAATGGCAGCCAGATGTAACCCCACAACAGCTTGTAAGACGTTGAAATTGATGTGATGGACATAAGCTAACATTCCGGCTGTGGAGCCACTAACCACTGGATTGTATGGCCCCGCGTAAAAAATGTCGTCGCTAATAAAAAGCCCTGTCCCGGCTTGAATAGTGACCAAGGTTAATAACAACACGGTGGACCAAGAGCCTGTTTCGCTATGACCGGCGGAATTCGATTGTTTTGTGGAATATAGCTCTGGAAATTTTTGCAGCAGTACTTTTGGTCCGAGGCGAAAGCTTGAGAACCTTGAGTAACGTGTTCCTGCCAGCCCCCAAAAAACCCGAAATACAATGAGTGCGAGACTGGCGTAACCAAACCTCATATGGGTTTGGGTCCACTCGAACCCTGCCTCGGCGCTAATCCAAGAACCAAGAAAGCAAAAGGCCAACAGCCAATGAAATATTCGAAGTGGTAAATCCCAGACCAGGAACCTACCACCAGTGTCGTTACTGCTGTTGTCGATAGTTATCGTGACAAGCTTTGCAAGAGGCACCCATGGCACCAAATGCTTTCATTGCAGCACCTTCGTTCTGAGCGCTGGCAGCGGCCAGTGCGTTTGCACGATCTACTAAGGCGAGAGATTTGTCGGTGTAATCGTCGCTGTTGTCCCAAATATCATCCAGGGCTTCTGTTTCACCGTCGTAGTCAGTTGTGTCCATGCGAAATACATCCGGCAACATGCTTGCCAGGCTAGCGATATGTTCGGCGTTGGTTTTGACCACCTGTGCATCGTAGGGGATCTGGTCTTTGGCCATGCCGTATATGGGTCCGAAGTAGCTAACCAAAACTTTCAATAAACCTTGACGGGTATCGATTGCGGCTTGGGCTTGTTCTTCTGCGCTGGCGGCTATAGCTGCCTGGGTGGTAAAGCCACTGGCGCAAACCAGTACGAGCAAGACGTTTGTGTTAACAAGTTTTCGAATCTGTTTAAAGCTGGTCATGGCAGCTCCCCTTTTTTGTTACTGTGAATAAAGTAGTTGTGTTGGCGTTAGAAAATTTAACCAGGATCATACCGTGTGTATCGTATGTCGTGAATAGCGAAGGGCACTTTGTTGGACATAACTCTACTAAATGGTCACGCGGAAGTAGAGGTAGCCCATGTAGGTCATGAGCAAAGCAACGCCCGCTACCGGTCCGAGTTTGGCTTTGCTAAATATAAACAATGGAATGACAACAAGAACAAAAACAAAGGCCATCGCGAGATCTAAGTCACCGCCTTTAGGAATAGGCAACGGAGCGATAATAGCGGCGGCAGGCAATACCACTAGCGAGTTGAATATATTAGAGCCGACAATATTACCCAAGGCCAAGTCGGTTTCTTTGCGGTAAGCGGCAATAGCCGAGGTGACCAGTTCCGGTAAGCTGGTGCCGACCGCCACAACAAACATACCAATCACCACTTCTGGCAGTGCCCACATTTTAGCGATGGCTGCACCTTGTTCAATGGTGATAGACCCACCATAGGTCAGCATGCCCATGCCAGCAATCGAATAGACTGTGCAGCGGGTGACACCTTGGCTGTCAGGTGAGGTTTGAAACGCTTGGGCGCCACTTAAGATGGGGTCGTCTTTTTCGCGCATGATGTCACGCACCATGAAGTAGACGAAAACGGTGAATAGCAGGAATAGAATAATTGCATCGCCACGATCCAGCATTGATGTGGTACCGGATAGAGGCTCATCCGAAGCCATCACCATGAGGATGGCGGTCACCAGCAGTAAAAACGGTACTTCCCGACGCACCAACTTTCCCTGAAGATAGATTGGCGACATGATTGCGGCGATGCCTAAGACCAGGCCAAAGTTGGCAAGATTCGAGCCCACAGCATTGCCGAATGCGAGATCAGTTTGGCCCACGAGTGCACCGGTGACGTTGACTACCAGTTCCGGTGTTGAGGTGCCAAATGCAACAACGGTTAGACCAATGATGACGGGTGAAACGTTAAATCGGCGCGCTATTCCTGAGGCGCCTTGCACCAATGCCGTGCCGCCCACCAAGAGTAAGGTAATGCCCGCGATGAGCAGAAGATACGATGTCAAATGGGGCTCCAAGACTACTCAAGACCGGCATGCAGTATGTCCATGGGCACCCGCAAGCTCAAGGGCAAGGCATGGGCTGATTTTCAATACGCCCAGGCGTAGTATTGGGTCGTTAAGATTGCGTACTGGGGTAATTGAGTATGGAAGTACATGGAGCTTGTCATTGCCGGGCCATCGAGTTTACTGCGCATATCGACCCCTCGCGAGTGGTGATATGTCATTGTACAGATTGCCAAGTGATGTCTGGTGGTCCGTACCGAAGTATTGCACCGGCAAACGAAGGCGAGTTTAAACTCGTCAAAGGCGCGCTTACCCTCTATCACAAGGTTGGCGATAGTGGGAATTCCCGTGAGTTGGGGTTCTGCAATATTTGCGGTAGCCATATCTACGCCACCTCCTATCCAAAAGACCACAACTCAAAATCGAATCGCATCTTAGGCTTACGCGCAGGCACGCTGGCCGAAGCAGGCGTGCTACCACCAAAGTTACAAGTTTGGTGCCAGTCACTGATCCCCTGGGCCCAAGACATCACTGCATTGCCACAAAAAGAAAGGCAATGACTGCTGCCTTAGTTGGCATTATTTCGGCATGCAGTGTTGGCGCTGCTATCGCCTGGGCAGGCAGTAGCCATGGTATTTCTTTCCAGGGTATCCCGGTTTTTATACTCTGTGGGCTTTTCGCCTACGCTACACAATGGCTGATGTTTGTGCACGCATGGTTGTTTCGGACCGAGCGCTATTATGATCTTACCGGATCTGCCACTTTTGTTGTCATGTTATGGGGGGCTTTGTTTCTCAGTGCAGCAACCGATATTCGCTCTATTACTTTGGCCATACTGATTACAGTGTGGGCCTTGCGATTAGGGTCCTTTCTATTCAAGCGAATTCAACGCAGTGGCGAGGATCGTCGTTTCAGATTGATTAAAAACTCGTTCCTTACTTTCTTAATGACTTGGACCTTGCAAGGCGCGTGGGTTTTTGTCACTGCCAGTGCTGCCCTCGCAGCCATTACGGCACAAAGTGATGTACCTGTTGGGCTGTCTTTTGCCGGTCTGTCTTTTGCGACAGGATTAGGGTTGTGGATATTTGGTTTCAGTATTGAGGTTGTTGCAGACAGGCAGAAGTCTGCCTTTAGGGCGCGTCCACAAAATGCTAACCAGTTTATCAACAGCGGGCTTTGGGCATGGTCGCGACATCCGAACTATTTGGGAGAAATTGTTCTTTGGACCGGAATAGCGGTGATGGCACTTCCGGCATTAACCGGCTGGCAGCTCGCAACCTTGGTATCACCGCTATTTGTGTTGCTGTTGTTGACCGCGGTTAGTGGCGTGCGGTTACTCGAAGCACGAGCGCAGAAGTTGTGGGGGCAGGAACCAGCATACAAAGCCTATAAACGTCAAACACCCGCATTGATGCTTTGGCCTCCAACTGGCCGAGGATCAGACGTTGGTGAATCTGAATGATGCAAATGCGCGGCCAGAGACGCGCGACTTAAGTCCCATCGTTTAGCGATTCTTTGCATCCATCTTGCGGTAGCGGCGAGTTGATGAGGATCTACTTGGAAACAAATTTCCTTGCCCTTGCGAACTCGGGTGACGAGGCCAGCTTGTTGTAGTATTTGCATGTGCTTAGCTATCGCTTGGCGAGAGATTGTCTCTTTGCTTGCTAAAGCCGAAGCGCTGGCAGCCCCGTGGATGGCCAGTTGTTCAAGTAATTGACGGCGAGTCGCATCGGCTAAAGCACCGAAGATCTGATCCACAGAAATCGAAACTGTCATGTCACCACCTCACTTACAATACTAAATGCAACTTGCGAGTTGCATTATAAGCATGCTTATGGGGCTTCAAACAACAATTCTAGATGACCTTCTTGTAACAGCGTGCCTCGAGTGATGCGTAAACACATAAAAGCATCGGTTAGGCGCTGTTGGGAGTGCGCATACGGTAATGGCTGGTCTGTGGATTCGTGAAGTTGTAGTTCCTGTGCACTGTGTACGCCGTAACGGCGACGATACATGGGTTTGTCGCTGTGCAAAGAACCGAACCCATAGGCTTTTGTTTGTTGGTGTACATGAGGTTGCAGCACAATGGAAAGTGCCTCGATCGATTTCACGTCCAAAAAATGTAGATAGTCCCACAACAGCAGCACGTCTATTTGCAGGTTTGGAGGTAACGCCATGTGCCGTTGGCAGTGTTTGATGGCGCTGACATAATCAGCATCTTCGTCGGGGTGGATCAAGTGTTCACACTCAAGAATATCGTAGAACACAAGGTGACAAACAAAGTCTGAAAAATACCTCACCGTACTGGCACAACCTGGTCCAAGATCTAACACAGTGACACGACTGCCGGGCTCATAGTCCGCCAGCACGTCGTTTAAAAGCCTACTTTTTAGTAGGCGTAGCTGTGGTGCCTTGGCGGTTTGTCTCGACAGACGCCGAACCAAATTTAACCGGCTTCTTTGTTGACTTCACCCAAGCTGCCCATGGGCTTGGTCTCAGTTTTATTGGCTGCCACGGCTTTTGGTTTTACTTCACCCGGGTCCATGTCGATGCTGCCTTTGAATTTCGCGCCGTCTTCTAAGGTGACACGCGGAGCAACGATATTTCCGTGTACGCGGCCAGATTTCGAAACAATTACCTTTTCAGAGCCCGTGATATCACCCTTGACCTGCCCTTCCACCTTAACGGTTTTCGCCAGCAGGTCGGCTGTGACGTGGCCAGTTTGGCCAATGGTAAGGTCGTGGCCAGCAAGGTCAACTGAGCCTTCCACAGTGCCTTCTATGATGAGACTCTCTCCACCACTTACGGTGCCATTAATCTTTATGCTTTGACCTATCATGGCTGAACTCCTTGAATGCATTTGTGTTGAGCTGCTTTGTTTTTGGGTGGAATCGCCACTTTCATAGTTTTCGCGAGGGGTATCACGAGACGAGTTCTTTGCGTCTTTGCGAGTTTCTTTGAGCTTTTCAAACATATGTACCTCCAAACAATCGAACCTCTAACAGTGGGTAGAGGTAGTCTCGGACTGTACATGAGGCATTCAAGCAACAAAACCGCTTGTTTAGCATTTTTCAGCAATAGTTCTATGAGTTTTCGACCCGCGCGGTGACTTCAATCTCTAGTTTCATGGCGATATCGTACAAACCCGCTACGATCATTGTTGCTGCGGGTGGTGCAGTACCAAAATACTTTTTGAAAATAGGCCAGCAGGGTTCGAAATCGTCTCGATTCGGGAAAATGTAGTTGACGCGAACAACGTTGGCCATACTAGTGCCAGCCTGTTCAAGGACCGATTGGATATTGCGTAGGCACTGTTCTGCTTGCTCTGCCGGATCCGCGGAGATGCGCATGGTGGCGTAGTCATAGCCTGTGGTGCCGGCGACATGAACGTAGTCTGTGTCGATCACCGCGCGACTATAGCCCATACTGCGTTCGAATGAAGATCCTGACGAAATGCGTTGCATAATGCTCACTCGGACTTTCTAGAAAATTATATTAGGCATAAGATGCATCAGAATTGTCATCTATACAAATAGGCATCCCCTTCCATGCAGCTCAAACCTATAACACCCCACATGGGTGCTGAGGTCTTAAATCTCGACCTAAATCAGCTTTCGCAGAGTGATATCAGTGCGGTTAAGGCTGCCTTTTTGCAATACATGGTGTTGGTCTTTCGTGACCAGGAACTGAGCGAAGATGGGCATAAGGCCTTTGCCGGTCACTTCGGTGAACTCCATATCCATCCGTCTAAGGCGCAGTTAGATACCCGCAGCGACCCTGAAATATTTACCGTAAAAACAACGCCTAATTCTCAATGGGCCAATGGCGAGGTTTGGCATACAGACGTATCTTGCGAAGCCATCCCGCCGCTGGGATCGGTACTACATGTGCAACAGTTACCCGGTGAAAGCGGTGGCGATACACTCTTTGCCAATATGTATTTAGCGTTTGAATCATTGTCAGAAAAGATGAAAGGTTGGTTGCGCACGCTGTCTGCCGTACATGATGGCAGGAAAGACCTGGCCAGATACAACATCAAGTTGAAAGCGCATCAAACTTATCCCCAAGCTCAACATCCAGTGGTGATAAAACATCCAGAAACTGGTAAGGAGCTGCTTTTTGTTAACCGGTCCTTCACCGAAAAAATTGTTGGCCTAACTCGAAAGGAAAGCGATACGCTGCTAGAAATGCTCTGGCACCATGTTGAAAGCGCACCGCGTTTCCAATGCCGGGTTAAATGGGCGCCTGGTACAGTGGTTTTGTGGGACAATCGTTGTACGTGGCATCACGCGGTGTGGGACTATTTTCCTAGTACCCGGCATGCGCAACGCGTTTCTATTCAAGACACGATTGCACCTTCATGGTCCCCTTAACCTGGTTTGCTTGCTACACCGCGATACATAAAGGCAGCAAACTTAGGACCGGGTAGATAGCCGCTGTCGAGTGAGTCCATTCGAAAGCCACCGTCGAGTAGTAATTCGTCTGCTTTACGGCTCAAATGGCAACCTCCACCAATCACTTTCCATGCAGGCTCTATGCGGGCTTGCCATTTGGCGATGTTCTTGTCTGGAGAAAGTCCGTGTTCGATGAAGATAAACTTTCCTGCGGGTTTCAAAACTCGATACATTTCTCGTACCGCTTGGTAAATGTTAGGAATAGAACACATGGTCCAAGTACACACGATGGTGTCGAAGCGACCGTCATCGGCAGGAATTTCTTCACTGGATAAGTTCAACAATTCAAAAGGAATGTCGATATCTTCAATGCGTTGCTGGGCTAATTCGGTGATCTCCACCGCTGGGTCTAGCCCAGTGATGGAGTTCGTTTCGGCGCAGTAGTATTCCAAATTTAAGCCTGAGCCAATGCCTATTTCTAACACGTCACCTTGTGCCTGGCTGACAAATTCGGCGCGTAACTTCATCATCGGCTTTTGGCTGCAGGCTTTGTCTATCAATTTAGGTAATAG
>JAADHW010000069.1 GCA_013151695.1 Gammaproteobacteria bacterium | reverse complement strand
TTGATAAAAAAAGCATTCATGTACTCACCACTACCGGACGCCAAGAAACCTTTTCAGCGACATCTTTTGTCATCGCTGCTGGGTCAAAACCGCGTGATCCGGATAACGTCGACATAGACCACGAAAATATTTTCGATAGCGATTCTGTTCTAACTTTGGCGTACCTACCGCAAACCATGGTGGTATTGGGTGGGGGTGTGATTGCTTGTGAGTATGCGTCCATATTTGCCATGTTGGGTTGCAAGGTCACGCTGGTTGATCGATACCCACAACCGCTGGGCTTCCTCGACCAAGATTTAACGAGCTGTTTTGTCACGGCTTTTGAACGCAGGGGTGGCACCTTCTTAGGTGGCGTAGAATTGGTAAAGTGTGTCTTTGATGGGGTGAGTCAGGTTGAAACCCATCTCGCTGACGGCGCGGTACTTAAAAGTGACAAGGTATTGTGTGCTCAAGGGCGTATTGCAAATCTAAGTAGCCTTGAAATCAACAATGCGGGTTTGAGGCTTAATGACCAACTGTTATTGGATGTAGATGAGTATGGCCAAACATCTCAGCCAAATATTTTTGCCGCGGGTGATGTTGTTGGGCCGCCCTCACTGGCTTCCGCCTCTATGGAGCAAGGCCGCAGAGCAGCCTGTCGTATTCTAGGTATCGAAGTGGGCGTGTTAGGTAGGGTAGTTCCTTCGGGAATTTACTCGATTCCAGAGCTGGCTTCGGTAGGGCTCACTGAAGCTCAAGCACGAGAAAAGTATACCAGTGTGGTTGTGGGTAAGTCTGATTTTCGAGAAATCGCTCGCGGGCATATCGCCAATACCATGGACGGCATGTTGAAGCTGGTTGTGAGTGGGGACGGCATTGTACGGGGTGTGCATGTTGTCGGAGTGAATGCTACTGATCTGGTGCATATTGGCCAAATGGGTATGATGCAAGACGCAGACATAAATATATACATCGAGAACGTATTCAACTTTCCAACCTACGCAGAGAACTATCGGGTTGCAGCCCTTGGGGCGGCAGCAGCGTTGGACTCAGCTCACAGGACTACTTCGACTGGCGCAGCGCATCAAGTAGCGCGATAGGTATTTTGCATCCGCTTGGGAAAGATCGCAGAACCTAACACCGCAACGGTATATATGTTTGTCTAGATGCTGCGTGCCGTCGCTAACCAGGGCTGGACTCAAGAAATGGTATCCATCCAAGACAATGTGTATACCCAATGCGCTGTCGCGGCTAAACTGCTTGTCACATGAGAAGCTAACGCCTTCCAAACTCAATACAATATCTTGACAGGCAGGCGTCGCAAAAGTGAAGCTTTGCGTGAGCAAACTGTATTTCTGATCAAGCAGACTGAGTACGTGTTGAACTTGTAGGTCGTCAATTCCAGAGATTGCTTTTTGAAGCTCTTCATCTATGGTCCGCAAGTGACCTGGGCGCTGCGCGGCGTGAAACAGCTGGTTTTGGCCGAAGTGATTCTCTAACTCGAGCCGGCAAGGTAATTCACTAAATGAGTGCCAAGCAAAGGGCAAACTCAAGGACAGGCGCAAAGATTGGCGTTTGTCGTTTTCCATACATCAGTTTAGAACAAGGCGACGAGGCAGCAACATTGAGGAAAACAGACCGGACACTGCCATTTTGGGTTGCCATACGCTATTTGTCCGGTAAAAAATCGTCCCTGACCTATGTCAGTCGTTTGGCGCTCTTTGGCTTGGCGTTGAGTGTCACTGTACTTGTGGTGGTGCTGTCTGTGGTGAATGGATTCGAAAGGGAACTGCGAGAAAGGGTGCTGGCGGTACTGCCCCATTTCACCTTGGAAGGCTCTGGCGGCCTAACAATGACGCAGGTTGATCAGTTGAACTCAGACCTTCACCCAAACTTGCTTGCAGTGGCACCGGTGGTTCAAGGCACAGCCCTCATCAGTGCCGCTGGTAAGATACGTGGGGTTAAGGTTACTGGCATCGATACCCGAAGTTATGATGCAGTCACCGATTTGGCTCAGTTTCTTTCTTCCAGAGATTTGTCCGTATTGCGTTCGCAGAAGTATGGCATTTTGCTGGGTATCAATCTTGCTGAAGATTTGGGTGTTGGGGTTGGCGACAGTGTAAAACTCATCCTACCTTCGGCTGGGGTTACGGCAGTTGGCGCCATACCCCGGCAGCGTCGCATGGAAGTGGTAGACATTTTTGCCAGCCGGTCGCAATTAGACAGCCAGGCGGCATATATTAATTTGGCGACAGCGCAGCGCATGTTCAGAACGGGAACGCGGGTGCATAGTGTTCAAGGTCGATTGCAAGATTTATTTGTCATACAGCCTATTCGCCAGGTAGTTCATCAAGAAATTCCACCAGGCCAAGGCCGTTTCCGTTCTTGGATGAGTAGCCATGGAGGTTTGTACCAAGCCATCGCGGTGCAAAAATTGACAATGTTTGTGCTCTTGTCATTTTTGGTTGGCGTTGCAGCTTTCAATTTGGTTAGTGGGCTGGTGATGATTGTGGAACAACGCAAACAGGATGTGGCCGTGTTGCGCACGTTGGGTGCGAGTGCACGAAGTGTCATGCTAATTTTTTGCGTGCTGGGCTTACTGCTCGCGGTGTTAGGTATTGGCTTGGGGTTAGTTGTTGGGGTTGCGTTAGCACTTGCGCTGCCGCTGGCTTTTGAGTGGGGTAGCGCAAGCTTGGGACTGAATTTGATGACACAGTATTTTATCTCTTACTTGCCGGTAGACGTGCGCACGGCGGATCTTTTGCAAATTGGTGGGGGCGCGCTCCTCATTTCGTTTTGTTCAACCATATATCCAGCTTGGAAAGCAACTCGGTTGTTGCCAAGTGAGGTGCTGGCGCATGAGTGACAGGGGGGGCAACGTGGTATTGTCTTGTCAGAATTTGAGTAAGTTCTATGTACAAGGTAAGCGTCGTATAGATGTCATCTGTGGCGTAAACCTGGAATTACGTGCAGCAGAACGAGTCGCCATACTGGGGCGCTCAGGGTCTGGCAAGAGCACTTTGTTGCACTTGCTCGCTGGCCTGGATACCCCAGACGAAGGTTCGGTAGAAGTAGGTGGGGTAGAAATGTCTGCTGCTGATAATAACGCCAGAGCTGCAATCCGCTGTACCGATATGGGTTTCGTTTATCAGAATCACCACTTGTTACCTGAGTTTACTGCATTAGAAAATATCGCCATGCCTCTACGCATTGCTGGGAATAGAAAGCATCAGGCAGAAGCCGCTGCAGTGGAATTGTTGGCAGATGTCGGCTTGGCTGATCGGGCAACTCATCTGCCCAGTGAGTTGTCTGGTGGTGAGCGTCAGCGAGTCGCCGTAGCTAGAGCGTTGGCGGGAAGACCTAAGGTGGTTCTAGCTGATGAGCCAACGGGGAATTTGGATGAAGAGAATGCAGTACACGTGATGAACTTATTACGGGCCTTGAGCGAAAGCCATGCCACCGCATTTTTGGTGGTGACTCATGACACGTCGATGTTGGGTATCTTTGACAGGGTATTAAAATTGGAGTCAGGGACGATATCTGCTCAAGAGGCCAATTTGAGTGTCTGATGTACCACCCAGGCATGCAGATGTTGGCTTGGTTCTTTCGTTGGCGTTGAGATTACTCACCCACAGCGAAAATCGATTTGCGCGTTTCGTTACCTGGGTGTCTTTTATCGGGCTTGGCCTTGGCGTGATGATACTGACCGTTGTGGTGACGGTAATGAATGGCTTTGATCATGAATTAAAAACACGGCTTCTCCAGTCTATTCCTCATGTAACCATCGCGGATGTCGGTCTGGATGATCCGGTCGCGGCGGTTGCTTTGAACAAATCTGGTGTGTTGGGAGTACACAGATATTATCGTGGGCTTGGGGCAATTACGGCCCTTGGGGAGGTGCACCCCGTTGTGTTGTATGCCGCTGATAGGGACGGACTGGTGAATATGCGAGAACTGAACGATCACATGTTGGGGGTCGGGCTTGCTGCATTGGCTGAGAATTCGTCTGGATTAGTACTGGGTGCGCCGCTCGCTCGGGCTCTTAGGGTGAACCGAGGCGATGTGGTACTGATGATGGGGGTTGAGACAGACGAGGACATTGTGCGTCCTCGCATGATGAAGTTTGAAATGATCGACGCCTTTTTCTTGGGGGCTGAACCCGACTACAATTTGGTGGTACTTAATCTCGATCATTTTCCCGCTGGGCAATGGAAGAAAATGGGCGAGGTTGGATTGCAGCTGACCTTGGCTGATCCGCTGCTTGCGGGTCAGGTTTCAGGAGAGTTAAGTGATGAATTCCCACAGTTGAAACTAGGTTCCTGGGAAACACAATACGGAGAACTTTTCCAAGCCGTGCAGCTAGAAAAGTCTATGATGTTTGTTTTGCTGCTGTTAGTTGTGGCTATTGCTGCCTTTAACATAGTGGCCGGTCAAACCATGTTGGTGAATGACAAACGCCGAAGCATTGCGATTCTGCGTACCATGGGATGTACTCAGTCGGTGATTCGTTGGGTCTTTTTGTTACAAGGCGGGCTCATCAGTCTGTTTGGCACTATTTTAGGTCTCTTGGCTGGGCTGTTTGTTGCGCAGTGGATTAATCAAATTTTGAGCTTTGTTGAGTCTGTAAGTGGAATGCACTTGTTGGACGGATCATTCTTTGTCGAAGTTCCAACCTTGGTATCGCCGTTCGATTTGTTAGTCATTGGACTGATGAGTGCGGGTCTCTGCTTGCTCTCCGCCTGGGCTCCCGCGCGCAGGGCAGCGGAACTAGATCCGGTCGTAAATCTGCACTAGGATTTCTTTCTTAGACGCAAACTCTCTCGACGTTCGCGCCACCGCGCAATCACATGAAATCGCCAGAGTGCCCTCGAGATAACAAAACCACTCACGCCGGCAACCCAGCCGCAAACCAATGATCCAAGTATGAGCGGATATCCGATGGAAGCTAGGTTGTCCCATAACCACTCGAAACTGAGTTCGATACTGTCTGCTTCTATCTGGCTATCCAATAACCAGGCGCCGAGTTGGTAGGCGAAATAGAACATCGGTGTGAAGGTGATGGGATTGGATATCCACACGAGGGCGACCGATAAGGGCAAATTGCACCTCGTGCCTATGGCTAGTACGGCGGCTACTGCCATCTGCATTGGGATGGGTAGAAATGCGCAAAACAGACCAATGAAAAAAGCCCCGGAAACCGTGCGTCGATTCAGATGCCAAAGATCAGAGTCGTGTAGGAGATGGGCTACCGGTCGCAGTGCCGGATGCTCACGCACTTGAGTGGGTGTTGGCAGATATTTTCGCAGACGGTTCTTAGGCATAAATCACATTAAGCCTGGGTATTTGTGGAGCATCATGGATTGGATTATAGCTTGTTGTGTAAGAAACAAGTGAGTTGCTCATGAGCAAAACTAAAGCACCTTGGGTGTTGTTGCTTGTTTGCGCTGCTATTGTTCTTCGTATCGGCCTTTGGTACTTACACTATAACTTGCCTGAGCATTGTTTTGCAGCCGCAGTTCACGAGCTTGAAGGTGAAATAGTTGCGGTACGCCAACGTCAATCGCATATGGTCACTCTGGACATTCGTAGTGATAGCAATGGCTCATCCAGTTGTATAGAGCTGGCTGGTCGCATCGTTCGGGTATCCTGGTATTACCCAAAACAGGAGCTGGCCAAGGGAACACGAGCAAATTTTCGACTCCAGCTTCGGCCTCTCTGGGGAATGAAGAATCCGGGTGGATTTGACTATCAGCGGTGGTTGATGGGGAAAGGCTATGCGGCTACGGGTTACGTTAAGAAAATATCGAATGTGCAAGTATCGTCCAGTTCCAGGTTCCAGCATGCGTTAGCCAGTGGCTACCAAAATTGGGGTTTGCTACGTGCCGTTGCGTTGGGCGATCAGCAAGGCGTAACGGATACATCCTGGGCTCTATTTCGCGCTACCGGAACAGTCCACCTCATGGTTGTTTCCGGCTTACATGTAGGAATATATGCAAGCATGGCTTTTGGGATACTTTTTGGGGTGCTTCGCTTATTGGCCTGGCAACCTTGGGGGTTTACCGCCAAACAAGTTGCGCTGATATTTTCCGTTTTAGCGGTTTTCCTTTTTGCGTGGCAAAGTGGCCTGCAGCCACCGGTATTTCGTGCCGCATTAGCTTACAGCTTACTTGTTTTTGCGCTACTGGTGCGCCGCCGAATTTCTTGGTGGCGTGGTTTGTTTGCCGTATTTACGGTTGCTGTACTGCTACAACCCAATATTGTGATGCAGCAGGGGTTTTGGTTTTCTTATATCGCTGTGACCTGCTTGCTGTTCGTATTTGTGCATCGCTGGCGAACTATTTCGTGGGTTAGTGCGCTTGTTTTAAGTCAGGTTGCTCTGTTTTTCGGACTTACACCCTGGCTGGGGTTCATGGTTAACACGGTACCTCTGATTAGCCCATTGGCCAATATTGTTGCGGTACCACTCATGAGCGCTATTACTATTCCGACGGCAATGCTTGGCATGCAACTGAACTTGTTGGAGGTATCGACACAACTTAGCCAGCAGCTATTGAGGGTCGCAGATATTTCCATGAGTGTGGCGCTGGAATGGTTGCTTGTGATATCCGATATCGATCTTTCCCTAGGTTCTTTCCAGTTGGGGAAGGTGGTGGTGGCAAGTATGGGATTTGTAGGGTTGTTATTGCCCATTGGCTGGTTTCGCAGGTTGGTGAGTGGGCTAGTTTTTAGCATTCTGTTGATGCCAAATTCTATGGGCATCCCCCCTGGAGAGTTTCGAGTTATGGTGTTAGATGTTGGACAGGGAAGTGCTGTCATTGTCGATACCCATCAGCACCGGTTACTCATTGATGCTGGTCCGCGCTTTAAAAGTGGTTTTGATACCGGTGCTGCGGTAGTGGTACCTGCGGTGAAACAGACAGGACCAGATCAACTAGACGGCATTGTCATCAGTCACGCAGACATCGATCATGCCGGTGGCTTGGATGCGGTTCAAATTGCGTTTCCATCAGCCTGGTTGATCGAGCGTAATCGCGGATGTACCAACGAAGCCACTTGGGTGTGGGATAAAGTAACATTTTCCACTTTGACTACGGCACGCGATGACGCTTTTGCAACGAAAAACGACATGTCATGTACTGTGATAGTGCGTAATGCCCGCACCCAGGCTTATTTCGCTGGTGACATTGGTCAAGCAATTGAGCTTGAGTTTCTGCACCGGCTGCCCCGAGGCATAGACCTTGTTGTTGCTCCGCATCATGGTAGTGAAACGTCGTCCCACCAGAAATTTGTAGAGCACATAGATGCTACCTTCATCGTATTTAGTGCTGCAAAAGACAGCCAATATGGTCACCCTCGTGAATCTGTACTAGAGCGGTATGTCAAACAGGGTGCAATACCTTATACAACCGGATTAAGTGGCGCGGTAAGTTGGTCTAGTCAATTTCCTGAGGTGGTTTCAACTTCTCGGGCTGGGGTTTTTCAGTATTAATCAGCTGTGCCTGTAATACTGAAGCCGCTATACGGCGCTGTTGTTCCGTGGCAAAGGTGATCTCGTTAGCATCACGTGTTTTGTTAACCCAACGCCAATCTTTGTATCCGGCAATGGCTTTTTTTGAATCTAGCGTGGGGCTGTTTTGTTCGGTTGTCATATGAAAATAGACGGTATAGGTTGCCGCTTCTGGAATGAACACATCTTCGGCACCATCAATTTTAATCGGCGCAACTTGGTTTGGATTCGAGATTCCGAGGTTGTTTTTAACAAACAGTTCAAGCGCTTGTCTTGGGCTCTCTCTAACGACGAGATAGTGTCCAGGAAATATCCATTTGCCGTGTTTCTGAACAACCAGTACCCCTTTGATGGTGTGAGTTATGACCGCGCATTGATACACTTGGAAGTAATCCTGGCCTATTTGTAGCTCCTCGCGCAAACGCTCGACGCTGCGCCACAGGTGTTCGGCAGTTCGATTTACAAACGCAAGACCGAGACCTGCTTCTGCAACATGGGCTACTTTCATCTCCACCGTTGGCGACGTTTGGGTGTCAGTTGTGTGAGATCCCATCAAACGGACGCGTAATTTCGCTCCTACACTTAGCTTATGAGCCTGCAGTTCAATAAATACTCCACCTGCTGAAATGTCTTTTGCCGTTGAGCGTATCGTTCCTAGGGAGGGATGAGTAATTTCCACCACTAACGGTACGTGGATGCGGGGGGTTTCGCGTTGTTCCATATTGGGTTATTTCTATTGAAATTGTCAGAATCGACCACATTGTAGCAGCAGAAAGTTAACTGTGAGCAATTTGCAAGAGTAAATATGAGAATTGAAAAACTAACCCAGAGAATGCAAGCGGCTTTAGCAGATGCTCAATCGCTGGCGTTGGGTCATGATCATAGCCAGGTTGAGCCGATACATCTGCTGCGCGTCTTGCTGCAGTCGCAAGATAAACTGGCAACCCAACTCATCGGCAGAAGTGGAGGTCGGGTTGAGGAATTGCTGTCAAAAGTAGATGCAAGTGTGCAGGCACGTCCGCAGCTTGGTTCGGCAGGTAGCGAAGTAGGCGTATCTCCGGAATTACATAAAGTCCTAGCCAAGGCTGATGTTGCTGCGCAAAAAGCTGGCGACGAATATGTTGCGCTTGATCGCGTGCTGTTGGCGTTGGTCGAAGATCCGCATCTGCGAAGTATGTTTGAACAAGTAGGTGTAAACACAAGTGCTTTAGCATCAGCAGTAGAAGTGCAAAGAAATGGAGAGAAAGTGACAGACTCTAATGCCGAAGAAACACAAGGTGCACTGGCTAAATACACGATTGATCTCACTGAACAAGCATCGTTAGGGAAACTAGACCCAGTCATTGGTCGAGATGACGAAATACGTCGAACGGTACAGGTGTTGCAGCGTCGTACGAAAAACAACCCCGTCCTTATCGGTGAGCCCGGTGTTGGCAAGACTGCGATTGTAGAGGGATTGGCGCAACGTATTGTTAATGGTGAAGTTGCAGACTCTCTTAAAAACAAAAAAGTACTGTCACTCGATTTAGCTGCTTTAGTAGCGGGTGCGAAATTTCGAGGTGAGTTTGAGGAACGGTTGAAAGCTGTTTTAAGCGATCTTTCGAAACAACAAGGCAACATTATTCTATTTATAGATGAACTACATACTATGGTGGGTGCGGGCAAGGCTGATGGGGCAATGGATGCTGGAAACATGCTTAAACCGGCGCTGGCGCGGGGAGAACTTCACTGTGTCGGGGCGACAACTCTTGATGAATATCGTCTTTACATTGAAAAAGACGCTGCACTGGAGCGGCGCTTTCAAAAAGTACAGGTTGATGAGCCAAGCTTGGAAGACACCATCGCTATATTGCGAGGATTAAAAGAACGTTATGAAGTTCATCATGGGGTGGATATTACCGACCCTGCCATCGTTGCTGCGGCAAAACTGTCGCATCGCTACATAACCGATCGACAATTGCCGGACAAAGCCATTGATCTAATCGATGAAGCAGCAAGTCGCATTCGGTTAGAAATGGATTCCAAGCCTGAGAGCATGGACAAACTGGAGCGTCGCTTAATTCAACAGCAGATGGAAATGGAAGCGCTAAAGAAAGAGTCTGATGATGCAAGTCGACAACGACTGGATGAACTAAAGGCATCTGTTGGTGAGCTGCAGCGCGACTACGATGCCCTTGATGAGGTTTGGCGTGCCGAAAAAAGTGCCTTACGTGGAACCCAAGATTTCAAAGAAGAGCTAGAGGCGGCACGAATTGAGTTCGATGCGGCGAGGCGCGCAGGCGATTTGGCTCGCATGTCGGAGCTGCAGTACGGCATCATCCCCGAGTTAGAAAGAAAAATAGAACAGCCTGTGGTGGGGGCTGAGCAAACATTGTTGCGAAATAAAGTCATGGAAGCTGAGATTGCGGAAGTGGTTGCGCATTGGACAGGTATTCCCGTGGCTAAGATGATGGAAGGAGAGAAAGACAAACTGCTTCAGTTAGAAACGCTAATACATAAACAAGTGATTGGACAAGATGCAGCTATAGCCTTAGTCAGCCAGGCGGTGAGGCGTTCTCGCGCTGGTTTGTCAGATCCGAATAGACCAAATGGATCTTTTATGTTTTTGGGCCCTACCGGCGTAGGGAAAACTGAGTTGTGTAAAGCTTTGGCAGAGGTTTTATTTGACAGCCGGGAGGCGATTATACGTGTCGACATGTCAGAGTTTATGGAAAAACATTCCGTGGCTCGTTTGATTGGTGCACCTCCTGGATATGTCGGTTACGAAGAAGGTGGTTACTTGACCGAGGCGGTCAGGCGTAAGCCCTACTCCCTTATATTGTTAGATGACGGGCGTCTTGCCGATGGGCATGGCCGCACGGTAGATTTTCGAAACACTGTTTTGGTGATGACCTCGAATCTTGGTTCTCAAGTTATTCAATCGCTGACTGAAAATGGGCAGGTCGATCTTATTAAAGAGGCGGTGATGGGTAT
>JAADHW010000247.1 GCA_013151695.1 Gammaproteobacteria bacterium | reverse complement strand
GGTAAACATGGACAATGAACTAAATTTATCGGAACTCTTGGCCCTGCGTGATGGCGAACCCTACGACATCAACAAAGTGAGCAGCGAAAATCAAGAAGTGCAGATGCAAACTTTGCAGAAACTGGCTGCGCTAAAAGCAGATCTAAATGATCTGTCCAACATTCCTGTTGATGACTGTGTGTGGATGGGTGCCGAGCAAAATACTCCAGCAACTAATACCCAAGCAACTAAGGTTGTGGATTGGCGGCATTATCCATTGGCGACGGCAGCCAGCGCATTTGTGGTTTCGGCGATGGTTATATTTGCCATATTTGGCTTGGAAGATGCCTCGTTCAACCCGCCTGCCCGCATAGCTGCACATACCCAGATCGAGCCCACCGCAATCCGAACGGCTGCGTTAATGACACAATCACGAAATTTAGAGCAGGCCTTCGGCGGTGGTTTCTCACCGCAGCTAGGTAGACTTGATAGCCCCGCATCGTCCTACGCCCGATCCACGGTTGTTGCGATATTGGCCTACCGCGTTGCCGATGTTGACAACCAGATTGCGAGATTGTATGAGAGTGAAAATGTAGACCCGGAGTTGCGGCGAGAGCTTTGGCAGAAACGCGTTGAGTTGTTAGAAGCCTACCTAGGTGAGCTGGCTACAGCCAATCCAGACGTGTTGAGCAATAGCAGGAGTATGTAATGAAAAATATTTGCTTAGGCATCGTGCTAATGATATCGGCAACACTTTGTTTTGCCGGGGAATATGACGAAGAAATGGAAGCGGCACGCAAGGCTCTTGATGATGCAGCGCGTACCCTGGCAGAACTCCACAAGAAAAAATTCGAGCTAGGTGGTGACGCACGACGAGCCATGTTAGGTATATTGTTAGGCGATGGCCCCGACATTGGTGGCGTTACCATTGTTGGAACGACACCTGACAGTGGCGCGGCAACTGCTGGGTTAAAGACCGGGGACTTGATTGTTAAAATTGGTGATCTTATGTTGTCGAATGTTGATGACCCTATGCATCAGCTTTCTAAGTACATGAAAACAGTCACTGCCGGAGACGAAGTAGCCGTCGTGTATCAGCGAAATGGTGAGTCGCGATCGGTATCGATCACCACACAATCCAGGTCGAAGCATATCTTGGCAATGCTCCCAGATATTCGCATGGACGTAGACAGTATTGGAGATTGGGCGGGGCTGGTGAATATCAGCCAAGAGCTTTGGACGTCTGGCACGATTCATGAGGATCATCTGATGCAGGTAACGGGTGATCTGGCCAGTTATTTTGGCGTGGAGTCGGGGGTCATTGTAACCATGCCCAAGGCGAATTCGAAGCTACAAGCAGGAGACGTCATCTTGCGAGTTGACGGTGCTCAGATTCAAGATGTGGTGCAATTGAATGAGACAATTCAGGCGAGCAAGATGACCAAAGAAGTGGCTGTTGAGCTGAAACGTCACGGTCGAGTGGTTAAAGTTACTGTTGCGCTAGCGGAGTTTTTTAGTCCGGATCATCGCCAAGTACATATGTTGCGGATCAAGCGCCGAGTGCCCGAAGATGAAACTGAAGCCCAGGCCGAGATAGATCGCGACTGATACACCTAACAAAATCAGTTAGGCACAAGCGTATAGGAGACTGTAACTATTTCTGTGTAACTGCATTGTTGTTACAAGTAGTCCGTCAAGTGGTCTTCGAATTCGATGGTAAAGCAATTCAATCCCAACAGTTTTCACCGGTTGCGTTAAAGCACCCGTTAGGATACATCTGAAATGCATATCCCTGCATTGAAAAATCTGTCAAAGGAAAATGGGGAAATGAAACGTTCAGGCTTACATGTTTTATCTTTGTTACTTCTAGTTCCGGCGGGAACGTTGCACGCAAGACCATCAAATACATTAATAGCGACACAACCGTGACGCTAAATAGAAATAATATGAATTACGTAAAGAATCTCAGATAAAAGAGTGTCAAATTTTTTCTGGGCGGTTTTGGTGTGACGGATGTTACGTTGGGGAAAGATCAGGTAAATCCTGTAGCTGGGTTTTATCTATCACCAACCACGTTACTTAAGGCGAAATGTTTGCCGGATGCGCAATCATCTCCTGCGCTGCCATCGACACCATTAGCACTGGCACAAGCCTTAAAGGCGGCAGGAAAAACTGCGAGCTATATTGCCTCGCAGATGAAGTCGACGTTCAATGCTACGGCCAGTCAGGTGGGCAGTGCATTAAAAGCGGCCGGCTTCAGTGCCAACCAGATTGCCAGTGCGGTCAGGTCAGCATTTAATAATTCAGAGAGCAAGGTGGCAGAGGGACTCAAAGCAGCGGGATATGCCTTAAATGATATTGCAGGCGTGTTGAAAAACAACCTGGATCTTACTCGCCAACAAGCAGAGACGGCGCTTCCGGATTTCCCGTACCATTGCCGAATAACATGAGGCAGCCCCTTACAGTCACCATCAAGGGTGAAAACTTGAGCCCTGCAACGTCTATATCCGGCTTACCTAGAGGTGTAAAAGCATCGATTATTGCGCGTGGTAATTGTGGCATCCGCGTGTCGATCAGTGTGCCGAGTTCGGTGTGCTTTGGTAGCAGAGGCATCGCTGTTTTAAAGGCTGGAAGGCAAAATAGTGGTGCACGTTTTCACTACAGTATTAGACCGATCCCGCGGAGCACAGGTGAAAACAGAACGTACATGGAGTTATTTACCCCCCGCGTGGCAAATAGAGCGACACGTAACAGGACAGGTAATACCAACACCGTCGATCTACGTCCAACGCGACTTGCGGTAAACTTGTACAAGGCTGGCTCAGCAACAACGGCGGATGGGCTTGGCAATACCTACACTGCGCTGAATCCATTCGATAACTCGGCTTTCTGTCAGGGCATTCAGGAGGGTGGCTTGTTGACAACACAAACCACCTACTACACTCAACCAGGCACCTACTGTGTCACCTGGTTTCAACGTGCGACCGGTGTAATGACTGTCGATACAACTGCTAGCTGTGTGGGCGTTGTCAACTCACTGGCCAGGGGGCAGGTGAGCACTTTTAGTTACGCCCGGCCGCAGTCACAAACTACAGTAGCCAAAGTTGGCCTTGGTACGGGTTGTTATCACACCGGTTTGTCCAGCTCAGGCTGGAATGACAACCAGGGTTACAGTGTCCATGTGGATACCGGCAATGATGTCAGTGAGTCCCGGGAAGACAACAACGTTCGCCAACTATAAAACCAAGCGCTAGACAACGGTATCCATACATTATCGCAAAGCTACACTTCTAATTTTTCGCTAGCGCTGAGCCAAGCTTCTTCGGTTTCTTTTACTCGATTTCGATAACGGCCGGTGCGAGCCAGGAGTGCCTCTAGTTCTTCGGCAGGCATTGAAGCATAGGTTTCTTGGTCTGCTAGTTTTGACTCCATCTGCTTAAGCTCAAGGTTGAATTTTTCTAATTTGCTTTCCAATTCTTTGACTTGCTTACGCAAGCGGCCTAAGTTTTCTCTTCGCTGGGCACGTTCTTTGCGCAAATTCTTTTTCGACGGGTTAGTAGATTCTGTGCGAGGGCGTTGAGGTTTAATTGCAGTGGTGTAGTCGCTCAAATCACCACTGAACACGGCCAGGGAACCTTCTTGGATGACCCAAAAGTCATCTACCGTTTTATCCAACAAACTTCTATCGTGAGAGACAATAATCACCGTGCCACTATATTGTTGTAGCGCCATTGCCAATGCGTCGCGCATTTCTAGATCCAGGTGGTTAGTGGGTTCGTCGAGAATAAGCACCGCGGGTGTTTCAACAGCAACCAAGGACAATACCAGCCGGGCTTTTTCGCCACCGGACAAAGTATGTATTGGCCGCGTGGTCATTTCCGCTGGAAACCCCCAGCCACCTAAATAGTTTCGACACTGTTGTTCTGTCCAATCTGGTTTGGCTGCCATCAAAGTTTGCAGGGCTTTGTTTTCAACGTTGAGGGCTTCCATCTGGTGCTGAGCGAAATAGCCTACTTCACTGTGTTGACCGCGTGAAAATTCGCCACTTAGGGGTTAGTTCACCTACCAAGGTTCGCAGCAAGGTGGTTTTACCTGCGCCGTTGGCACCCAGCACACCTATGCGAGTACCAGGTAGAACGGTTTGGCTGATGTTATTCAACACCACTGTGTCTGCATAACCAGCCGACAAATTGCGGAAGGTAAAGAGAGGATTCGAAACTTTATCCGGGTTTTTAAAGGTCACAGAATAGGGTGAGTCTGCGTGGATAGAAGCATTAAGTTGCATGCGTTCAAGTGCCTTGATTCGGCTTTGCACTTGTTTTGCCTTACTGGCTTTTGCTCTGAAACGATCAACAAATTGCTGAATGTGCTGGGCTTGGGCTGCACGCTTGGCATGTGTCGCTTGTTCTTGTTCAAGTTGCTCGGCGCGTTGGCGTTCACAAGAGCTGTAGTTGCCGTTGTACAGCTTGCCTGAGTTGGCGGTGAGATATAGCGTGTGATCGGCACATGCGTCTAGAAACGCTCGGTCATGGGCGATGAGTAAAACTGTGCCTTCAAATCGAGCTAACCAGTTTTCGAGCCACATGATTGTCTCTAAGTCTAAGTGGTTGGTGGGCTCATCGAGCAGCAGTAAGTCACAAGGCGCCATCAAGGCTTGAGCTAAACTTAGCCTAATGCGCCAGCCGCCTGAAAACGCGTCGAATGGCTTGTCAAAATCTGGTGCAGAAAACCCGAGTCCGTAGAGGATTTCTCCTGCGCGTGCTTGAGCTTCATAGCCACCGAGGTCGTGTAAATCACTATGCAGGGTTGCTAGCTTACTCGGTTCGGTGACCGTCTCTATTTGTTGTTCAACACGGCGAAGTTCTTTATGGCCGTCGACTACAAATTCTAATGCGGGACGCTGACTGGCTTCGACGTCTTGTTGCATGTATCCCAAGCGCCATCCGTCAGGTAGGGTCAGCTCGCCCGTGTCGACCAGTAGCTCGCCAAGAATGAGTTGAAACAGGGTTGATTTACCCGCGCCATTTCGTCCGGCTACCGCTACTCGCTGACCAGGGTGAACAACAAAATTGAGATTTTCGAAGAGAACGTCATCTCCTCGCTTAAATTGTAGGTTTTGCGCGCGCAACATATGCAAAAAGTAGCTGGCGCTACATCCAAGTGAATTTATCGATTATAGGCTAAGCTGAGTGGCTTGCAGTAGTATCCGTTTTTTTAAGGCCAGCAGCTCGTGGCTTCATTCGAATCGACGCAACCGTTGTTCGTCGTGCAGGTACTTGTGCGTCGATCCAGTTGAGTAAGCGCTTCCATTGCGCTGTTTCTTTGCGTGCCGCGCGGCAGTCTTTCATATCAACAACCCCCTGGCCGAGTTCTGCAGCGTCAATATAAACCGGGGAATCTCGAAATTCCGCTACTGCTGGAACGTCTAAACAGCCCAGGAAATGCATGAGTTTTTCATGAGTTTGAGTGTTGGGTTGTATGCGGTTGGCAATCACGCCAACGGGGCGAGGTGCCGAGCGATAGATGCGATGGGTCAATAAGTCTGCAATAAACTTACCTCCCGCACGGATATCGATGGCCGAAGGGAGCATTGGCACGAGAATAATATCCGTTTGACGCAGCAGGCTTTCTAGATCACGTCCACGAGCATTGCTGTGACCATCGATGACCACAACTTGTGTATTGGTGGGCAATCGATGATGAAAGGAGGTGGTTTGATACATGTTGGGGCGTTCGTGCTTGGCGATTAACTCTACCTTCGGTAGCGTATCATCTCGTTGCGTCGCCCAGTGGCTGCTGCTTGCTTGGGGGTCGTTGTCCATTAGGGCAACATTGATGTTTCGGCATGCATAGGCGACCGCTAAGTTAGTCGCAATTGTGGTTTTCCCACATCCACCCTTGCCGTTTATAACCAGTATTCGACGTGCTGGCGATTCCATTGGCGTCCCACCCTGTAGGAGGCTGGAAAATTGTGCCAGCCCGGTAACGTGTCCTGCGCAACCCTAAAACATCCTTCTTGCGCTATGAAAGCGCGTGGTGGTGGCCTGTGAACTGGCCTGGGCGTCCTACCCATCCACTTATGCTCTATTGCTGAGCCCCATTTTGTTGTTCAAACTTGTGTCCAAACTGCTTGTAGTTAGCCCGCGAGAGTTCAACTCTCTTGAATTCAACTGTCTCGCCTTCAACTCTATGGTTGATTTTGTAGTGTTGGCATCTAGTCCGTGTTTTTCTTTTTTTAGAGGTGACTAGACTGGCGGCTTTTTTATTATCTTCTCTTTGTACAAGCTGTGGATAACTATAACAGGGACAATTTCAATTGCACTACCCACTTACGACGACTTTTTAACAATTTGTGGAGCTTAAGACGTGCGCAATCGAAGTAATCGCCCATCCCCGGACAACGCCCAGATGGTCTGATTGTCGACAGAAATGGCAACTTCGAGGATAGCTGCGCCGGTGGGCCGCATCACATGTCGAGTACCTGGGTCCCATTGGTCAACCACCTGCCCCGAAGACACACTGATTAATTTTATCTGGCGGTTGGTATAGCCAACCACTAGCCAAGTGTCATCGTCAGAAAATCGCGCTGAGCGCACGCCATGATTCATGCCGTTATGTATTTGGTGTATTTGCTGGCCGGACTCGTTGTCCCATATGGCCACCAAATCCCCTAAGGCTGCGGTAAATGCAAAACGCCCGCTGGGTGAAAGCGCCACGGCGCGAATGGGATTATCGTGTTGATAGTAGTGTAATGCGGTGCCGTCGTTGAGATTCCAAAGTACGGCACTGTTGTCATCACTACCCGTTAAGGCCAGGGTTCCTTCTCGGTTCAGGGCTACCGCGCCGACGGAACCTTGGTGCAACATGGTTTGTTGGTAATCACCAGTTTGGGCATCAAATACTAGCGCGCTGTGGTTGTCTAAGCCTAAAAGCACGTGCCGGTTGTCGTTAAAGATTGCAACATCTAACACCGCCCCGGGTGTTCCCCAATAATTTACCGCCTGGCCGGTTTGTGTATTCCATAGAACCAAGGTCCGAGGGTCGGTGGTGACGGCATGAGTGCCATCAACAGAGATAGCGGCGGAAACCAACTGTGCATATTCACCCTGCGCATGTGACCAGTTAAATAGCCTCTCATTGCGTTGGGTACGCCATAAGCTGGCGCCGTGATGTAAAGATCCTATGAGGGCAAGTTCACCATCGCTGGAAAGTGCACCGGTATACAAACCTTTGGCAGCTATCTCGAAGGTTCTGTCGGGTGATTTCCCACCCGTACAACCCCCAAGCAGGAGTAAAATGCTGGCTGCAAAGGTGCATACAATGTATGTGCCACGCATTTTACGCGGCGAGTACGCCGGTGAGTTCATCTTCAATCTCAAAGCGTGTTTCTAAGGCTAAGGCGAGGACTTCCAAATCTGATTTCAGTTCTGGTATCTGCACGCAAAGGCCATGTTTGTATTTTTCGCAAAAACCCAGCGCTTGCGCAGTAATGTTATCTAAGGCGACTAGCTGATGTGGTTCGGGGTGGAAGATCTGGAAGAAGCGGAAATGGCCATACGATATGTAGTCAATCAGCGTCTCATTAAAGCGTTGAGACAAGGCTTGTACCAAATCGCTGTGTTGGGCGTCTAGGCATTTGTTCAGTTTCAGCAAGTAGCTCAGAACCGATGCGCGAGAGCGCCCCATTTCTTTCGTGACAACGCTTTGTTGCATTTGTGTCCCCTTATGAGTCATAAGGAAAACATAGCAAAAATTCCGCAAAACGCGAGTGAGTCAGACTACGTCAGTGGCTAGCCAGTGGTTAGCGTCGCAATTTTATCGAGCCGTCTGCCGTAACTGCAAACTTGCGGTGACGATGAGAACCAAGAAGCCGAGCAACGCGAAGGCAGGAATCGACAGTCCCAGAAAAGACCAGCTGACGCTCGCACATTCGCCTGTGCCAGAAGTCATCGCGGTGAGTAACTGCGATAGCGGAAAGACTTCCAACATATACTGCAGGTCCGGGCCGCATGCTGGCACTTGGTCTGCGGGAAGGTTTTGCAACCACAATTGTTTAATCGAAAAGTAGCCACCAACACAACAGGCAAAGATGGTAAGCAACGGATAAATACCCCAGCGTGGATTGTGTAACAAGCTGATGTAAGCGACAGCGCCGGCCAAGAGGAACCAAATACGTTGCATCATGCATAACGGGCACGGTACCAGACCGAGCAAAAATTCCATGCTCAGGGCGATGATTAAGATTGCGCCGCAGAGTAGGCATGTGATCACAGCCCATTGCTGTGCGAGTCCATTAGGGAAGTTGAGATTCATACGATGTTGACCACGACTTTGCCAATGGCTTGTCGCTCCTGCAGACAGTTAAGGGCACTTGCATAAGATTCAAAGGCGAACTCCTGGCCGACTAATGGATTAATTTTTCCATCCTCAAACATCTGCATAATCTCGGCAAAATTCTCTTTGGCGTCGGCTGGGAAGCGCGCAGAAAATGCGCCGTAAAAGACCCCAACTACTTGGCAGCTCTTAAGCAACACCAGGTTGGTGGCTAGCTTTGGAATGTCTCCACCGACAAAGCCAACCACGAGGACACGACCGTACCAGTTGATGCAGCGCATGCATTGATCAAATAAGGCGCCGCCAACAGGGTCGTAGATGACGTCGGCCCCACGCCCATCTGTGAGTGCTTTGACTTTATCTTTTAAAGCGCCATCACTGTAGTCGATCAGCTCATCTGCCCCGGTTTTCTGAGCAATAGCTAGTTTTTCGGAGCTGCTCGCCGCAGCAATTACTCTTGCACCCATGGCTTTACCGAGTTCAACGGCCGCCAGACCAACACCGCCCGCGGCTCCTAATACCAATAGCGTTTCCCCTGCTTTGAGTTGCGCACGGTTTTTTAGCGCGTAGTAAGAGGTACCGTAAGTGGTGCTGATGCCGGCAGCCTGGGCAAAGGTCATGTTGGTGGGTTTAACTCGCAAGGCTGTACCAGGTAGGCTAATTTTTTCGGCGAAACAGCCGCTACCCATGCCTCCGAATACTTCATCACCCACGCGCCAATTGGTGACGTCTGTTGCGACTTCACTAATCACGCCGGCAAACTCACCGCCTGGGGAGAAGGGAAAGTCTGGTTGTGATTGGTACTTTCCCTGGATCATGAGCACGTCGGGGAAATTTAATGCACTGGCGTGAACATCAACAATCACGCCGCCAGGTTGTAATTGAGGGTTGGGCACCTCTTCCATCTGCAAATTCTCTGCAGGTCCAAATGATTTACATAATACGGCGCGCAATACTGACTCCTGAATTAATAGCTCTATCGGCAGCGCACTAGGTTACTGGCACAAACTCATGGGTCAACTACCCTAACCAAGATAGTTTCGGTAAAGGACGCAAAATGTTGCGATTAAGTGCTGTTGTACTCGGTTTCGCCTTCATCAGTAGCGCAGTACAGGCAGAAAACGCCGAAGGGTCGCCAGAACCGATTGGCGGAGTGGTGCGCTATATTGAGCTAAAGCCTACTTTCGTGACCAATTTTGGTATCTCCGATTCAGGTCACTTAAGGTACGTGAAGGCGGATATCACCGTTCGTGTTTCAAATAAGAATGCGGAATATGCGGCGCGTTACCACCTCCCGGCTCTGCGCGATAGGCTGGTACTGTTGCTTTCGCGCCAGGATGAATCCGCGGTAGCCAGTGCTGCTGGCCGAGAAACCATAAAGGCAGAGGCAATTAAAGAACTGCGAGAAGTGTTACGCCGTGAAGAAGGTGAAGATCACATCGAGGATCTGATGTTTACCAACTTTGTTGTGCAACGGTGATGATCTAAAACCGACTTATAGAGTGAATGCCTTCCACTGTAGACCAATGCTTCGAAGATCTGGGTAGAAGCGGATAAAATCTTCTTGTACGCCGCTGAGTACTTCGAGGTTGGCTTGCTCGGCTGCTTCCAGTAGCTCAGAGCGTTGCAGGCGTCGCAATACCGCAATCAGTCCTCGTTTTATATGTCGCCAGTCATCATAGTTGGCGAGCAAATCTTGTTCTTCCATATAGGTTAGAAATCGCAGCCCATGGTCTGGTAGAAAAGTATCGTATGTGCGTACCGCGCTGTAGCATTGTGCGGTGAAAGACGATATTTGATTTGTGTAGTAGTTTCCCCAACTTAAGCTCAAACAATAGTCTGCTAACAGATCAACGTATATCGGTGCGAACCGGCGTGACGACTTCGGGAATCGGTTACAGCTGTTGCGGATGCCAGGATGTTGATTTGACCAAGCGTCAATCTTCCGATGTAATTTCACCCCTGCTTGCAGCGCAATTGGCCAATGCTCTGGCACACGACCCTTAACAAAATCGCCAACAATTGCTCCAGCTATCAAACCTTGGCGTTGTTGCTCATTACATTTCCAAATCTGAGCTGTGTCTTGAGCTAAGGCGCAGTGAGCGAGAAAGTTCATTGCCTTGTTAAGTGGGTGGTAGTGCTAAATAGTCGGTTAGAAACTCGCTGAAGCTTTGCTTGTCTGCGGCTTCGATGCTCTGTTGTTGGTGGTGTGATTCGATCACTTGCTGACTAAATAATGATTGTAATTGCTGGCTCAGCTCCTGTTCAGCAAAAGACTTTCGGTGCTCGATGCCGCAATTCATGGCAAAGCGGAAGAAGGGTATATTCTGAGCCTTCATCTCGCTGAGAATCTGCGCAGAAGGTGTTAGCGAGGGATCGTCAACCTTGGCTTGTTGGCTCGCCACCGCATTTTGGTAAGTGTCTGTCGTGTTGTCACCATCTAGAATTTTGGCTATTTCCATGCAGTGTTCGAGCAGCTCTACTGACCATTGTGTCATGTTGCGTTGAGAGTTGGCTGAGTCTTGTAGCATCAAATCTATTTGTCGTCCTTGTTCTACAACGCGCACTTGATTGCCTACCAAACGGTTTGATTCGCCAATGCTGTCGTCATCGCTGTTGGTGAGCAAGCACATCATCAAAAACGTATCGATGAAGTGACACTGTTCAACATCTATGCCGACAGGCAAGAAAGGGTTCAGATCTAAGCAACGAACTTCAACATACTCAACCCCACGATCGCGCAATGCAGTGATCGGGCGCTCACCAGAATAGGTTCTACGTTTGGGTCGAATGGTGCCGTAAAATTCATTTTCGATTTGTAACACGGTGGTAGACAGCTGCTGATATTCGGTGCCGTTGGTGAGGCCAAATTCTGCGTATGAGGGAAATTCTTGGGTCAATGCTTGCACCATAGAGCCTGCATATTCGTCCAGCGAGTTGTAGGAAATGTGCAGATCAGCCTGGGCGCTACTTTGGTAGCCCAATGGTCCCATGCGCAAACTGGTTGCGTGAGGCAAATACAATGATCCTTCATCAAGTGGCTGCAAAGAATGACGCATCGAGGTAGTGAAGGAGCGGCACACGGTCGGGGAGGCGCCAAATAGGTAGATGAGTAACCAAGACCAACGTCGAAAGTTTCGTATCAATGCAAAGTATGCGTCCGTGCGCTGATCCTGACTGGTGATGCCTAGAGCAGTCCAGGCGTCGTCTGGTAGAGAAAAGTTGTAGTGGATACCTGAAATGGTCTGCATCAGGCGGCCATAGCGTAATCCTAAGCCTCTTCGATAGACGGTTTTGGCTTGGCCAATATTCGAACTACCGTACTTGCCGACCGGAATGTCACTATCCTTACCTACCATGCAGGGCATGCTGCTTGGCCATAGCAGTTCATCTTCAATGCCTTGATAGACGAAACGATGCACGTCGCTCAGTTCTTGTATGCAAGCTTGGGCCGTGTCGTGGATGCCGGTAATGAGCTCTAACTGAGCTTCAGAAAAGTCCGTGGTGATCGATGGATGGGTGAGGGGAGAGCCTAGCCCATAAGGGTGAGGTTGATTAGACAACCTGCCCTCAACATTAACCCGCAGGCTTTCTTTTTCGATACCGCGTATCAACCCTCGTAGAGGCGCTGACTGGGCACGCAGCATTTCCAGCGTTGTTGGGTTGAATACTGGGTGTGAACGGGAATCCGTCATACCGTGCCTTTGTAGAGTTGGCTGCGAATTGTGTTACTGAGAGGGCCCGGCTGCAACTATTGATGCATCAATATTGAAATTAGCAATATTCTCAACAAATTTAGCGATCAAGCTACTGGCTGCTTGGTCATAGGCTGCCGTATCTTCCCAAGCTTGGCGAGGATTCAGTAACTTTGAGTCTACACCTGCCACCGCTGTAGGCACCTCTAGGTTAAAACCTTCGAGGTGAGTGAGCTCTGCATTGTCTAATCCACCACTCTGAATCGCTGCAATGATTGCGCGGGTAGTAGGAATGCTGAATCGCTTGCCTACGCCATACCCGCCACCAGTCCAGCCTGTATTTACCAGGAATACCTTAGAATCAAACTCGTGGATTCTTTTTATCAATAAGTCTGCATAGACACCCGCTGGGCGCGGGAAAAACGGTGCGCCGAAACAGGTCGAGAAAGTGGCGGAATAGGCTTCGGTCGAGCCTATTTCCGTTGAACCGACCTGGGCGGTATAGCCTGATATAAAGTGGTACGCAGCAGCCTCTTTCGACAGTACAGACACCGGTGGCAGCACACCACTGACATCACAGGTTAAGAAAATAATATTATTGGGTTCGCCGGCACGATTGCTGGGTACTTTTTTAGCAATATTTTCTAACGGATAACAGGCGCGAGTATTTTCTGTAAGCGAAGAGTCGGTGTAATCTGGGTCACGACTGTTTGCGTCAATAATGACATTTTCAACAATGGCGCCAAAGCGTATGGCATTGAAAATAACAGGTTCATTTTCTTCAGAAAGGTCTATGCATTTTGCGTAGCAACCACCTTCAAAATTGAATACCGTGTCTTTACCCCAGCCGTGCTCGTCATCACCGATGAGTAGTCGATGCGGATCTGCTGATAATGTTGTTTTGCCGGTGCCAGAAAGTCCAAAAAACAAGGTGACGTCATCTTCGCTGCCTACATTTGCAGAGCAGTGCATGGGCAGTACGTCTTTCTCTGGTAGCAAAAAATTAAGCACCGAGAACATCGATTTTTTCATTTCACCGGCGTAGCGCATTCCCGCGATCAGCACTTTTCGTTGGGCAAAATTTATCATTACCGTGCCATCGCTATTGGTGCCGTCACGCTGCGGATCGCACTGGAAGTTGGGCGCATTGACCACTTGCCAGACTTCCTTGTTGTGGGGGTTGTAGTAATCGGGAACGATAAATAAGGCTCGCCCAAACAACGCATGCCAAGCATATTCCGTGGTTACTTCGATAGCTAAATAATGCTCAGGGTCAGCACCTACGTGTAATTGTGAGGTATAGGTTTGTTGATCACACAGGTGGACCTGTACTCGGTCCCAGAGCTGATCGAAAATGTCAGCGCCTATTTTTTGATTTATCGGACCCCAATGGATAAATTCTGAGGTTGAAGCCTCGTCAACGATGAATCGATCCTTAGGTGACCGTCCAGTGCGATGGCCTGTTTCAACAACGATTGCACCGTTGCTGGCGAGTCTTCCTTCGCCGCGCAGTACAGTCTGCTCTGCCAGCGTGGCTGCAGGTAGGTTTTGCAGGTTATTAGATTTCACTGTGGCATCAACGTCAGCAGTCATAGATCTTGTTTTCCTTGGTCAGCTCGCAATTATGCCAGACCTGAGGCGAGCAATGTAAGCGATTGTAAGGAATAGATTGTATGCATGCGGCGCGTGGAAATTAGTGCACAGTACCGCTTTGTGGAGGTGGTGAAGTCGAGTGTAAGGCGGCTATATCGACGGCATCGTAGCGATAGCGGGTACCGCAGAATTCGCAATCCACCGTGATGTGCCCCTGCTCACAAGAACTTTGTTCTTGCATCTGTTCTTGTAAGAGAGCTTGTAAATCTTTACGCCCCAGGATGCGCAAGGTTTGGTCACTGGTGTGTCGTGAACAAGTACACTGGTAGGACAGCGCACGAGGTGTATGTAAGCGACACGGGAATTGGGCAAACAGACGCTGTAGCAATTCCTGGGGGCTAAACTCAAGCAGTTCCTCTTCGCGCAGCGTTTGTGCCAGGGTGGTTAAGGTGTGCCATGCATCTTGCGCTGCATCTATGTCCATCTCGGTTGCATGGCTGGCGTCGGGCAGCCTTTGTAACAACAAACCTGTGGTGGTGGTCGCCTGAGTGGCAAAAAATAGCCGTGTTTGTAGCTGCTCTGAGTTGGCAAAATAGTTTTCCAAATTTTCAGCTAGGCTTTGTTGCTTGAGCTCCACTAGACCTTGATAGGGCGCTAGCTGACTCTGGGGTTCGGGTATCAATGTGAGGGCTAGGTAGCCCTGGCCTAGCCACGAAGTAATATCGTTGGGGTTTTGAGGTATTTGGTGATCTTCCGCAAGATGCATGATACCGCGTAAGAAAGATTGATCGCGGCACTCAGCAAGGCTGCGAATCAACGCCCCATCTCCCTTTGATTGCAGGGTCACCGCCCCTTTGAATTTCAGGTTGTCTGCGAACATGGCTACCGCGGTTAGCATTTGACTTAGGCTTTCGATCAAACTGGGCGGATAGTTCTTATCTGTGA
>JAADHW010000132.1:10647-14402 GCA_013151695.1 Gammaproteobacteria bacterium | reverse complement strand
GCAACGTTACTTTTCAACGTTTGTAATCTCGACATAATCCACTGATCAAGCACGTTGTCACCAAAATGCAGACCTTTATCTGGCGACCAGCCGTCAATACCTGCATAGGTTTTTAGAAACGAAAATGCGTTATACCAAGGCAGCAAAGCGCGACGCGCCATGTCACGTACACCTGCATCAGTAAAACGTTGTTCTTCGCCACGCACCAGTCCAGAATTAATTAGGTACAAACGCAATGCATCAGCCCCATACTTCTCCATGAGTTCATCTGGGGCTGTGTAATTACGTAGCCGCTTAGACATCTTCTTACCGTCTTGGGCCATGACCATGCCATTTACAATGACGTTCTTGAAAGCTGGCTTGTCATAAATAGCTGCCGCGAGCACTGTTAACGTATAGAACCAACCGCGGGTCTGATCTAAACCTTCTGCGATAAATTCAGCAGGGAAAAAAACGTCCTCATTTTCAAACGGATAGTGCAGTTGCGCATAGGGCATCGAACCTGACTCAAACCAACAGTCGAGTACTTCTTCGACACGCCGATAAACTCCTTCCTCACCATCCAGTTGAAATTCCAAAACATCAACATGCTCACGGTGTAAATCGTCTAAAGTAATGCCGGTGTAACTTGCCAATTCTTCAATAGAACCTACGCAAACCGCAGCGCCGGTTACATCGTTAATCCAAATGGGTAAAGGTGTCCCCCAGACTCGGTTTCGAGATATGGCCCAGTCAACCGCTCCTTCGATCCAATTACCAAAACGTCCTTGCTTAATATGTTCTGGTACCCAATGCACTTGTTCGTTGGCCGCTACCAGGCGTTGTTGCACCGCGGTGACATTAACGTACCAAGATGGAATGGCGCGATAAATCAATGGTGTATCTGAGCGGTAACAATAAGGGTAACTGTGTTGAATGACGTCTTGCCGATATAGAACCCCTGCATTCTTAAGATACTTAATAATCTCCTTGTCCGCGTCTTTAACATGCTGGCCAACAAAGTCTGGGACTTCCTCGGTAAAGATCCCTTGCAAGGTCACCGGGCAAGCAAATGCCTCAATGTTGTGCTCTTTCAGTACACGATTGTCGTCTTCACCAAAGGCGGGCGCCTGATGCACTAAGCCGGTACCACTTTGGGTGGTCACATACCCATCACTCACCACCACAAAAGCACCCTGAGCTTGCTGGTCGGTAAAATAAGGAAATAATGGTTGGTAACTTAGACCAACCAAACCTTTACCCATCACCCTGGCTTTTACTTCAAACTCGCCATATGCAGCGAGCCGCTCTACCGCAATATAAATGTCCTTAGCTGTTTCGGCATCGTGGACCAAGGCATATTCAATATCATCACCCACACAGACCGCCAAGTTTGAGGGCAATGTCCATGGGGTTGTCGTCCAGACTGCCAGGTAGGCGTCTTGCTCCTGCAGCTTAAGCAGCACAGTCACTGCTGGATCTTGAACATCTACATAGTTAGAGCTGGCTTCGAAGTTAGACAACGGGGTACCCAGCTCCGTCGAAATTGGCATCACCTTCACGCCTTGATAGATGAGGCCTTTGTCCCACAACTGCTTAAACACCCACCAAACAGATTCCATGTAGGAAAGGTCCATGGTCTTGTAATCGTTGTCGAAATCTACCCAGCGACCGAGTCTGGTAATGGTGTGGCGCCACTCGCTGACATAACGCTGGACGATGGATCGGCACTCATTGTTGTAGCCCGCCACGCCCAGTTTCTCGACAGCTTGTTGTGCCGACATGCCTAGTTGCTTGTCGATTTCATGCTCAATAGGTAAGCCGTGGCAATCCCAACCAAAGCGACGAAGTACATAACGCCCATTCATGGTCCAGTAGCGTGGCACTATGTCCTTAATGGTGCTGGCGACCAGATGCCCGTGATGAGGGAGCCCTGTGGCAAACGGCGGACCGTCATAGAAGATGTATGGTTTTTTCTCTTTGGTATTGTCTAGAGACTGTTGGAACGTGCCGGTATCTTCCCAAAACTCGAGAATTTCATGTTCCATCTCAACAAAGGAAAATTGAGCCGTGTCCGTATTTTCAGCCATATTGAGCCACTATATCAGCGCAAAAACGAGGCGCGTATAGTACAGATGCGGCTGTTAACTTGCATCCAGCAGATAAAGGTTATCCGTGAAGTGCAGTGCTCATCGATTCGTGTCGGTACTTAGGATGGAGGGGTCTGCCCATATCGTCAGAATCTAGTATAAATTCATGTATAACGGCCATTATGGACTTTGAGTCAGACATGTCTTTCACTAATTCTTTGAGTAATCCGGCTTCAATTTCAGCCTCAAATTGGCTTTCGTAGGGACCCACGTCCACACCTTCCCGAGTTTGGAAGTACCAATCGGTTTGATTCTCCAAAAAAACACGCTCTGAGCGAAACCAAGTTCGCATTTTCTCATTGTCTCGTGATACTTGCATGGGTCACCCCGTCCTCAAGTTGAGCGAGCAGTCTCGCAGATAATCAAATTTTGTCTGTGCCCGGTATGTGGCGGTTGTAAGAAATCTGTTACGTTCATTTGCCTGCATTCACAGGTATGGGGCTACACTATGTTGATCATCGATGATGAGGCGAACGCTGTAAAAGACGCTGTCGCACAGTTTTTTCAACAACGCATACTGCCAAATCATCATTTATGGCAGGCTCAAGCAGCGCAGCAACAAACACCGGAGATTGAGCAACAGTTGCGCCACGAAGCCAAAGCACTTGGTCTATGGAACCTTGCCCTACCTCGACTTGCTGGCGATGAGCCCGGCACACGCCTCTCCAACTTAGAATTTACCGCCGTGGCAGAAGTTCTCGGCCGACTTCCTTGGGCTTCTCGGGTATTCAATAGCCACGCACCAGACACACCAAACATGGAGCTATTGCAGCTTTTTGGCACCATGTACCAAAAGGAAAAATTCTTACGCCCTCTTCTCGAGGGTGAGGGGGGCTCCTGTTTTTCGATGACAGAACCTGAAGTGGCCTCGTCTGATCCTGGCAACCTGCAAACCACAATCACCCGCGACGGCGATGACTATGTCATTAACGGTAGAAAGTGGTTTTCATCCAACGGCTCATTGGACAAAACATTTTTCACCGTTTTGGTTGGTGTAAGCAACCCTGATGCAAGTAAATCCCAGCGCCAGAGCCTAATCATCGTGCCTTTAAACCTAAGCGGTGTGGAAATAGAAAGAGATGTGCCTGTATTTGGCAGCGTGCACAAAACTAACGTGCATACCCAGTTCAACTTTTCTAACGTGCGCGTGCCTAAGGAAAATCTTATTGGAGAAGAAGGTGCCGGTTTTGCGATTGGGCAAGCACGCTTAGGCCCAGCTCGACTTCACCACTGTATGCGTGCCATCGGCGAATGTGAAGTTTTGATCAGCCTAATGATTGCCCGCAGCCAGGCGCGTAAAACTTTCGGCCAACGGGTGGACAACTACAGCTCAACCAAAGAAGCCGTGGCATTATCACGCATAGAAATCGATCAAGTTCGCTTACTTGTCCAGCATGTCGCTTGGTTGTTAGACACGGTAGGAAACAAAGCCGCTCGAAAAGAAATCTCCATGATTAAGGTTTCCACGTTCCGTGTTTATCAAGCCATCGCGGATAGAGCCATCCAAATTTTCGGCGCCGCTGGCATCACGGACGACAGCCCTGCCGCCGCTGCATTGGTTCGCGCCAGAGGCTTGCGCATAGCCGACGGCCCTGATGAAGTTCACTTACAAACGATTTATCGCTT
>JAADHW010000132.1:0-10590 GCA_013151695.1 Gammaproteobacteria bacterium | reverse complement strand
TTAGGAAACTAACGACCACAACTGGCCAGCAGGGAATCGATGCGCGCACCTAACTTTTCTACTGTTCGCGCACCGAGAGGAACAATAAGTTGCTCCACACCTAAGGCTGCGTACTGCGCGACAGTTTCTGCATTAACCGGATGCCGGTTAGGTCCGACGTACAGCATGATGTCATCTCGATCGCGACCAACTTTCGCCAGCGCTTCATCTAAAGCAGGCAGTTTCGCCGCTAATTGCTGGGGTGATAAGTCATAACCGTACCAGCCTTGACCTCGCTGAGCTACGCGTCGCAATGCTGCCTTACTTTCACCCCCAAATATAATTGGCGGATGTGGTGTTTGCACCGGTTTGGGATTGAAATGACAGGCCGTAATTTTGATGGTAGCGCCAGAAAACTCTGTCACCCCTGGCGACCACAACGCTTTTATTGCATCGATATATTCATCACAAGTTTGCGCACGCGTCGAAAAGTCCATGCCTAGGCTATCGAACTCTTCTTTTAACCAACCAATACCGACGCCAAAATCTACCCGACCACCAGACAGAAAGTCTACATCTGCGACCATTTTGGCGGTGTACACCGGTTGGCGCTGTGGCACCAAGCAAATACCAGTGCCCAGACGTATCGTACTGGTGTGACTGGCGACAAAGGTCATGGCTGTAAATGGGTCAAGTAGCCCCTCAGGGTCGCCGGGAATACGACCTGTATCACTGTACGGATAAGTAGAAGCGTAGTCCGGAAAAAACAACACATGCTCTGGCAGCCAAATAGAATCAATGCCTTTAGCTTCTACCAATTGCACACAATCACGAATGAATTGGGCATTGGTATGTTGGCTGAAAGCCATCGCCGCACCAACCTTCATATCTCCTATTTCCATGTTCTCCAACCCCATTTTCCTTGCCTCTATACTGCCACGGATACACTCGGTACAGGTAGGTTTGAAAATAATCGGATTAGAAAAGACCTCAATAGCAAAGATCTGTTGAATAGATCGGAGATGCCCATTACTGCAAACTTCAATGAGCATCTCCTAACACTGAAGAGAATATTCGCAGTTTGGGCACAGCTCACCACCAAGGCAATGCGGGGGCTGTGAATTAACTCAGCTTTTACATTCCCGAGCTTAGACCATTTGTTACGAATACCCTCTTGCCTAGGCCTGGGAAATAACTCGTGCCACCAATTGCGAGTCTTGCATGGGAATAAAATGAGTCAGATGAGGCAGGTAGATTTCTTCGCCGTTGATGAATTCATCCACCAGTTGCGGATGTGTGGGTGAAGCGGAGAAATCCAGTTCGATACTATCTGGGTCGCGAGGACAAGCCCTCAAAAGCGTAACCGGCTGGGTGATAGACGGTAACAGTGGGTAAATGTTAGTTGTACTATTTTCCATATAGACCTGGGCTTCTACCACTCCGGGGCAACACAAATTTACGCCTTTGCCAGTGCCACTAGGTATCACACCGTAACGACAATAGTCCTCAAACACCTTCGGTTCCCACAACGAATAGGGCTGGCGATCTTTATAACGTTCAAACATTTCCTGCCAATTCTGAAAGTGACTACGCCTGCGTGCAACCGGGTGATCTTCAGGCTTGGTGACACCGTGATTATTCGCAGCATTTTGGTCGGGGGGAAATATCACGGGATCGATCAACACCAGGCGGCTAAAAAATTGTGGATGTAAGGCGCCTACATGAGCGACACAATGCCCCCCCATAGAGTGTCCGACACCGGTTGCATCGCTGATGCCTAACTGGGTCATGAGTTCAGCCAGATCAGTCGCGAAGCGCCCCCAATTATATGGGGCCTTGTTCTGCGATCTGCCATGTCCACGGGCTTCTATGGCAAACACCTGCCAGTCCTCAGGAAGTTTAGCCACCACTTGATCCCAGCACCGTGCGTGAAAGCCGGTAGCATGTGCCAGGACCACTTGGTGGCCTCCTGGGCGACCCCACTCAAAAACACATAAGTTAGTATCGCCTACCCTAAGCTTGTGCTGCTTCACTTCTACCACTACACGTAACCCTACAAAAACCCGACATTTTAGGCGATCTGTTGCAAAAGCGTTACACTGTTTTACTCAAAGTCTTCGCATCTTATACACATGTTGCAAAACACCCGCTCAGAAATTGTCTCGGACAATAGCGAAACATTGATTTTGGTGGATGCCCAAGACAACGTCCTGGGGCATCTGGACAAAGCCTCGTGTCACAATCGCGACGGGGTGTTGCATCGTGCATTTTCACTATTTGTATTCAATCAAAATGGACACCTACTGATCCAACGACGTGCGCCGAATAAAAGACTGTGGCCTAACTATTGGTCGAACTCTTGCTGTTCCCACCCCCGCCAGGGGGAATCTCTTGACTTGGCAGTTCAGCGGCGCTGTCAGCAAGAATTAGGATTTGTCACACCGATGCAGTTTCTATACAAATTCGAATACTCAGCCCGTTACGACAGACAAGGTAGCGAGCACGAATTATGTTCAGTTTTTGTCGGTCGATTTGATGGACAACCCAACATCAACATCAGCGAAATTGGGGAATGGCAATGGATTGACCAGGTCACTCTCGAAAAAAATTTAGCTGACCCTAATTCAAACTACACCCCTTGGTTCAAACTCGAATGGCAACACTTGCGTGCAGAGTTTGCCCACCTACTCCCAGCGCGCTAATTCGACTATCTAGGCCACACTATCTAGACCCACACTATCTAGGCCACACTATCTAGGCCACACTATCTAGGCCACACTATCTAGGCATAGAGGATGGCTGCGGACGATTACCTACAGAAACAGCCCCAGTGAACTGGTCAAACCACTGATCGGCATTGTGGGTAAGGTGTGAACGAAGCCCCGCTTTAATTTGTTGCAAGCCTCCTTCAGGGTATCCTGCCAAGCGCCCGCACAGTTCTGCTGCCACTGCCTGGGTCTGGGCTTCATCAACACTACGATAAGCTATACCCATATCCTGTAACTGCCGACCATATATACGATCGCCCACTAGAGCAGTTTGCGCAACCCGCCCTTCACTGTGTCGCAAGCTAAGCCAGGCCAAGTTGTACGGTGCTGCCATACCAATCTGCACCTCTCCAACTTGAAGAAACGACTCTTCACCAACAATCAACAAATCACAAGCCAAGGCAAGTGCCGCCCCTCCGTTGATCGCATATCTTTGCAAACAACCCACTATAGGTTTGGTCGATTCGAACAACGCGCGATGCGCGCCTCTCCATATGTGCTGAAAATCAGCCAGCCACTCTGGCTGGGGTTCAGCGTTAAATTCCTTCAGGTCCAAGCCGGAGCAAAACGAACCTCCAGCACCTTTCAGTAGAATCACTCGAACCAGCGGGTTTTGCTCAGCCTGTCGCATTACTGAAGCCAGATCTAGGCCAAGAGGACCGGTTATGGCATTTTTTCTATGCGGGCGATTCAATATGACCTCTGCCCAGCCCTGCTCATGCACAACCAACTGTACTCGCTCCGATGTTTTTTCCATCACGCACCCTCCTGCTAAATTAGTAGCCAAATTCCCGTTAAGACTAAGGCTATACCCAACACCTCCCTCGCCTGCAGCTTCTCTTTTAAAATCCATATTGAAGTTATCATTGTAAACAACAACTCAACTTGACCCACCGCCCGGACCACGCCTGCGCTCTGCAGCGTCATCGCCGTGAACCAGCCGGCTGACGCAATCATACCAATAGCGCCGACCCATACCGCAGCTCGCCACTGCGTCAGGACTCGTTGGATTTGTCCTGGTTCACGCAGTTTAAGATAGAGACCCATGAACAGAGTCTGCAACGTCACCGCAACGACCAAGGTCAGCCCTGCTCGCTGCACATAGGTGCCATCAGCCAGCCCTAAGCTCGCACCACGAAAACCAACTGCAGAGATGGCAAAACCCGCAGCAGCTAACATTCCCAACAACACCGCCGGATTGGCACCTCCATTGACATTGCCGCTACCTCGATTGAACAGGTCTTTCACGCGCAAATTGCCAGACAGCAACACCACGCCAACAAGACTCACGCCAATACCTGCAGCCACCCAGGCATCCACATCGTCGCCCAAGATGAATAAACCAAACAGAGCAGCCTGTGCTGCCTCAGTCTTAGAAAACGCTGTCCCTACAGCAAAATTTCCTCTCGTGAATGATGCCAACAATGCCGCCGTAGCAAAAATTTGAGCAACCGCTGCTACGCTAACGTAGACAAAAAACTCGACTGTTAAACCACTGAATTGACCTTCCCACAGCCACAGTGCGTATGCCCAGGCAAAAGGTACGGCATACAAGAACCTAACATAGGCTGCACCGTTAACCGATAGCTTTCCCGTCAGCCTTTTCTGTAATACCGAGCGTAGATTCTGCATGAAAGCAGCCACCAATGTGATGGCAATCCATAATTCCAATGCACACTCAGCTGGTTAAGGTGAATGCTCGATTGTAGCTTCAATACAGGGCGAGCAAACCACTATTTAATGAGAATGATTATCATTGGTGATTATTTGCAACAATCATCCACTCATAGGTTTTATCTATCGTCATCATTCAAAGATTCGAATGGATTCACAAGTGGGTACCCCTATACTAGACACCGTCACCAATAATGAGTGACATCAACGCAACGAAGCTCAACACTTCAACTCAACAGTGATATTCAAGGGAGTTAAACAAAACCATGGATCTGAAGGACAGCAACACATTGCAAAACCTGAAAGACGCGTTCGCTGGAGAATCTCAAGCTAACCGTCGTTACCTATACTTTGCAGCAAAAGCAGACATCGAAGGCGAGAACGATATTGCTGCAGTTTTCCGCTCCACCGCGGAAGGAGAAACTGGACATGCCCACGGCCACCTGGATTACATGGAAGCGGTCGGAGACCCCGCTACTGGACTACCCATCGGCTCAACCTCAAATAATTTGAAAGCTGCCGTTGCCGGTGAAACCCATGAGTACACCGACATGTATCCTGGCATGGCAAAAACCGCACGCGATGAAAATTTTGATGAAATCGCAGATTGGTTTGAGACCCTAGCCAAAGCAGAGCGCTCTCACGCAAACCGCTTTCAAAAAGCGTTAGATGCAATGGACTAAGTGAGCGACTCTTTCGCTGACTTTTGCATTCCTAAAAGGGTTCGTCATAGGGCCCTTTTTTGTGCTCTGTTCTAACTTCTCTCTAACTTCTCGCTAACGAAAGGACCAGGACTGATGAGTGTACGCGAAGGCAGCTTAGAAGCCCCCAAACGCCACCCTCTAGATTGGCAAAATCCAGAGTTCTACGACAAAGACTCACTCTATACAGAGCTTGAACGGGTTTTTGACATTTGCCACGGTTGCCGAAGATGCGTCAGCTTGTGCGACTCCTTTCCAACATTGTTCGATTTGGTAGATGAGTCAGATACTTTTGAAGTGGACGGTGTCGATAAAAATGACTACATGAATGTAGTAGATCAGTGTTTCTTATGTGACCTTTGCGCACAAACGAAATGTCCTTACTTACCGCCTCACGAATGGGCAATCGACTTCCCACATCTCATGTTGCGCGCAAAAGCATATAAGTTCGAACAAGGTGACACCAAGTGGCGCGACCGATTGATCACCTCCACCGACCCCATCTTCGACACAATTTCGACCCCCGGCATTGCCACAATTGCCAATGCAGCGGCTAAATCACCCGCATTAAGAAAATTTGGCGAAAAAACCGTAGGCATTCATGCCAAAGCACCACTACCAAACTTCGAAAGCAAAGCCTTGGTGAAGCGGCTACCTGAAGACATACCAGCAGGCACCGACGTCGTAGCTTGCGATAGCACTACCGGCAAAGTCGCCATCTATATCACCTGCTACGGCGATCACAACGAACCTCAAGTTGTAGAAGATCTAATTGCGGTGCTTAAACACAATGGCGTCTCTATTAAAATCCTACAAGATGCCAAGTGTTGCGGCATGCCAAAGCTTGAGCTTGGCGACTTGCCTAAAGTTGCCCGTTTAAAGGATGCGAACCTGCCGATATTCCTGCAGGCTATCGAGGCAGGCTACGATATCATTGCGCCCATTCCTTCCTGTGTGCTGATGTATAAACAGGAACTGCCATTGATGTTTCCAAATGACAAAAACATCGACACAGTGAAACAGCACTTCTTCGACCCCTTTCAATACCTCATGTTGCGACAAAAGACAGGGCTGGTGAACACCGAGTTTAAGCACAAGATAGGCAAAGTCGCCTACCACGTTGCTTGTCACCAACGAGTGCAAAACTTTGGCAAAAAAACCAAAGAGTTCCTAGAGCTAATCCCAGAAACGCAAGTAACCACTATCGAACGCTGCTCAGGTCACGACGGTACCTATGCAGTGAAAACAGAAACTTATGAAAAGGCGATGAAAATTGTTCGACCTGTAGTGCGTCGCGTTATGGAAAGCGAGCCCGACACTTTTGGTTCTGACTGTCCGATGGCAGGCCGACTCATCGCCCACGGTCTTGATGACGCCAACGCTACCCCTCAACACCCGCTCTCTATGGTTCGCCAAGCTTACGGAATATAAAATGAAATTGACTCGCTCAGACTTATGGAGCTTAGAAGACTATGCGGAAAAACGTGATGAATTTCGCGCCGAAGTTATGGCTCACAAAAAAACTCGGCAAGTGTTCTTGGGAGATCACGCGACCCTATACTTCGAAGACTCACTGACCATGAAATACCAGATTCAGGAAATGTTGCGTATCGAAAAAATATTCAATGCAGGTGAAATCGAAGAAGAGCTGAGCACATATAATCCGCTTATACCCGACGGTAGCAACTGGAAAGCAACCTTCATGCTCGAGTATCCTCAAGAACAACAACGACGTATTGCATTGGAAAAAATGGGCGGCATAGAACACAAAGTTTGGGTTCAAGTGGGTGATCACCAGCGCACCTACGCCATCGCCAATGAAGACATGGAAAGATCGAACAGCACTAAAACCGCCGCCGTGCACTTTCTACGCTTCGAGTTGGCACCGCAAGTGACCATTTCGGTCAAACAAGGCAGCCCGATAATGATGGGGATTGATCACGCCGAGCTACCCTATGAAGTTAGTCTCAGCGCTGATAATGTTGCAAGCCTAATGGCAGATCTCACTTAATATACCAACGCACGACTACCGGTTTGTCCAGGTCTTGCAAGACATTCGCAAGTCTTTAGGCGCCTAAACCACCCCGGCCACTGCTTTTTTAAGGACCGAGCCCAACTCTGCCAGCAATGGGTACAGATTTTGGCGCTTTCTGGTCGTACTTTTCACCTATTCAGCGTAGCGAGTGACGTTTAAGATCCGGTAAATACGAATTTGTTTGACAGTGATGTACTATACAAGGTACATTGTACTGTGTGAGGTGCATTGACTGATTTGAAAAAACTCCCGGCTGCGTTTTACGCCACTCCAAGAGGAAACGAGCCAGTTAGGGAGTGGCTACTAGGATTAAACGACGAAGATCGCAAAACGATCGGGGACGACATTCAAACCGCTGAGTTTGGCTGGCCTGTAGGTATGCCGCTTAGTCGATCACTCGACCAGAGCCTTTGGGAAATCCGATCGAGCATTTCAGCTAAGCGCATTGCGCGGGTGATTTTTGTCGTCCACAAAGAACGTATGGTTTTGTTGCATGGCTTTGTTAAGAAGACCCAGAAAACACCAAAGGCAGACATTGACCTTGCCGTGAAACGAAAGAAGGAGTTAACGTGATGACCAAGAAAAAAGGATCGATTGGATCTAGCTTTGATGACTACCTGAGGGATCAGGGCACGCTCGAAGAAACCACCTCAACTGCTGTGAAACGCGTACTGGCTTGGCAATTGGAACAAGCCATGGCAAAGGAGCACATGAGCAAAAACCAGATGGCGAAGGCGATGAAGACGAGCCGCAGCCAACTGGACCGGATACTGGACCCGGATAACGAAAAAATTCAAATCGACACGCTCATGAGCGCGGCCAAAGTGTTGGGCCGCGAATTGCGCATTGAGCTGGTTTAAGACTTATTCGGGAAAGTTATCGATCGTTGCGCCGGGAAACTTAGCCTCGATCTCTTCACGCTTTTTGTCAGCAATCCATTTCGACACCTCACCGTCCTTGATCTGGCTGCGCGGAAACCACACCAATTCTCTACCCCTTCGCCCATATCACTGCGCCAAACTGTGGCCTTAATCGCGACCGCTTTAAGGTGCGGCTTATCGGTCGCCAAAGCTGGTAGTGGTAGATAGTCGTCATCGGAGACTTTCAATTTTGGCGCATCGCTGAATATGGGCTTTGGTTTTCCCCGGCCTTCAATGAATTGAATTTGCTCACGACGATAAATAACCTCCCAATCACCCATCTTTTTGCACATCCAATGTTGCTCTTCGGGGAAGCGTTCAAGAATTACATGGCCGAGCAGCCCGCGATCAAACAATGCTCGCATCTCATCATAAAAAGGCGCTCGGCGTGCAGTTTCTATCTAAGATTTGGAAAGACTTTACGTAAGGGGACGAGTATTTTCGGCAATAGATAAGGTGCGACGGTAGGAATCACACCAAGTTTGAACTCTCCACCTAACGGATCATGATGTTGTTCAGCCATGGCGGTGAGGGTATTCACTTCACACAACACTTTTTGTGCCTGCGCAACAATTTGTTCACCGGCAGGCGACAACATGACCTGGCGATTGGTTCGCTCAATTAGGGTGACACCCAAGGTTTGTTCTAGTTTTTTGAGTTGCGTCGACAAAGCAGGCTTGCGCAGCCTGACCAAAATGCCTATGTTCGGCTACTGCCACCAAATATCGTAAGTCTCTTAGATTCATCCCGGCAACCTTAACCTAGGGAACCTCTCGCGCTTATCACCACGGCGTTGCGCACCTTGCCGATATACTCGATATCACCTGCGGCGCGCGCCTGGTGCTGGCAAGCGCGAGAAGCTCTGCGAAAACGATAATTAATCAAAGGTTCCCTAGAATTTACTGCGTACTTTCGCCAGTTTGTGCCCGAACGCATAAGCCGCGGCAGTGGCTGCAGGGTGACGCGTCAGAGCAAACGTTGCCAGCGCCATCCCAGCACCGACCAACAAAGATCGTAATTGTGGACTCTCCGATTTTCCCAACGTCACACGAGACACGGTGTGTTCACAGTTGTTGGTTAGAAGGTTGTAGCTACGGCCGGTGGGTAAATTCGATTCGCGCAAAACGACTTGATGAAGGCGACTTTCTGGCCTCGACACATACATGCGCTGACCGCTGCGAAACTCTGCTTCTGAACAAATATGCTCGCCGCGAAACGGTGTGTTGTGTAATACACGACCACCACCCAATGACACTCCTCGATGCATCACCAAGCCTTTGCGCCTAGAGAGAATGTCACCTGCACGTGCGTATATTGTCATAAAATCTCCCCGCCTCCTCTTTTCGTCTCTTCGTTTAGTAGGTCAAACCTGAAGCCACTCCTTAGGTTAGAAAGCAGGAATCGTTCCAACTCGTAACCTGTTGATTTATATGGTTTATACGGTTTTTTTGAACTCTCGTCTATGGTGAGAAATGCCAACTATTAGTACTATTGACTGTTGCGAATCATATAGTCAACCGTAGCCGCTAATTCCTCATCCGTGCAGCTCATGCAGATCCCCCGAGCGGGCATAGCAGGGGGTATACCCTCTATCGTGGCTTGCAGCAACAACTCTGGACCTTTTGCAATGCGTGGCGCCCAGGCTTCAACATCGCCCAATCTCGGCGCGCCACTCAACCCCGGCGCATGGCAGGAGAAACAGTAATTTTGATAGATCTCTTGCCCAGGAGCCAACTCAACAGGCGTTACCCCACCACTATTGACGTCCGAGGTGTCGTCACTACCACTACAGGCACTTAGCACCAACAACCCTATACTTAGCCAGGTTATTCGATTGAATCTGTTAATCACTTTTTCTCCAATTCAAAATCATCGGCATCTTGCCACACTGGGAACAACTTGCGCAGTTCTAACAATTTGTCTGACTGAAAATGCACATTCACTATCTGCTCAGTATCAAAGTACTCTACCAACACGCTGCCATCAGGACCGTAACCTGCACTTCCTCCTCCATAATTCACCTCGTTGCCATCGGTTCCAATAATATTCACCGCCGCGACATAGGCTTGGTTTTCTATCGCTCGCGCCTTTAACAAATCATTCCATGCATTTTGACGAGCTGCAGGCCAGTTGGCTACACAGATGATGGCATCATAGTCATTACGATTACGAAACCAAACAGGGAAACGCAAGTCATAACAGATCATCGGACAAAGTCGCCAGCCTTCAAAATTTATGACCACCCGAGCGTCACCAGCACTATAGTGTTGGTTTTCACCGGCCATGCGAAAACGATGACGTTTGTCGTAGATTGATATTGTTCCGTTAGCATCAATCCATAAGAATCGGTTGTAGTACCGACCCTGTTCCACAACAACCATAGAGCCACACAACACTCGACCTTGCTGAACCGCACAATTTTGTAGCCATGCAACAGTTGCACCTGTCATGTTCTCGGCAACTTCGGTACTGGCCATGGTAAATCCGGTACTGAACATTTCCGGCAAGACAAC
>JAADHW010000302.1 GCA_013151695.1 Gammaproteobacteria bacterium | reverse complement strand
GGGGACAAACTTGCCATAGACAATGTCATCACGAACAGAGTCCGCAAGCTGGGAGGCCATGGTTCGTTTCTTCTTCTGTTCACCCGCCATTTTGTTGTTCTTCTATTTATCTATTTATCTATTTATCTATTTATCAGTAAATTATCCGGATCAAGTCACCGATCATCAGCTCTTACCACGGTTACATATCGAACCTAAAAAAATAATATGGTATTTTATCCGAATTGTATATCTTGGACCGATGATATATGAGTATGAGGATAGTCACTAACAGTTTCGTATCAACAGGGCTCAGAAACACGAAAACTTACGTACGTTTGCTGGCCTGTCAAATTTGGAATACTTGCCCGTTAGCCGCAACCGCGTCTGCAGCGTCGTGAGTCACTAATATTGTAGGTAGGCCAGCTTTACGTAATCGTTCAAAAACCTGCAACCGTATTTCACTACGCAGGGTGGCATCGAGCTTGCTAAAGGGTTCATCCAGCAGCACCACTCGTGGTCTGGACAACAACAGCCGCATCAGAGCAACACGGGCAGCTTGGCCGCCGGACAGGGTGCCGGGGTCTCGATCCGCATACCCTGCCAAACCTATTTCTTGCAGGCTACACATTACCAATTCTTGTTTATTTGTGTCACCTTGCGGAATACCAAAACGCAGATTCTCACCCACCGACAGGTGAGGGAAAAGCATCGGGTCCTGGAACAACAACCCAGCTTTGCGCTGCTCTGCGGGTAGCTCACTGACATCTTTGCCGTCAATCACTATACGTCCACTGGCCTGAAACGCCGAACCGAGGAACCCTGCAATGTAGGCCAACAAAGAAGTTTTGCCCGAGCCAGATGGGCCCATTACCGTGAGGACTTCTCCAGCTTTAATCGTCCGGTTAATTTCAACTATGGCCTGCCTATTCAGCGTAATACACACATCCTGCAATTCTAAAATATGTTCGCGCACACCCACTTCAGCCTTCTTGCATCCCAATACGATTTCGCCAAAGTATTTTAGGCACAAATAACGCCACTAAGAAACCGAGCATGGGCAGCAGAGATTGCAACAACGCCCAAGTCGCAATAGTGCTACGACTGCCGCCGGACGCCAGGGCGATTGCTTCTGTGGTAACCGTAGCAATCCTGCCTGCACCAAGTAGCTGTGTTGGAAGAAAGATGCTGGCAGATATGGCAATACCCATTGCCATAGCACTCAACGCTGGAGCAAGTAACAAAGGTATGCGGATTCGCCAAAACGTTTTGCTTGGAGATGCGCCCAAAGCGGCAGCAAGCTGTGACCAATGCGGATCGAGCCGCCGATAAGCTTCTGATAGGACAAGAAACACATAAGGCACAACAAATAGCAGGTGTCCAAAAATCACTAACCACAGATTGGGTTGCCAATAAAAAAATTCGGCAAAGACAACCATGCCAAATAGAAAAACAACCTGAGGCATTAACAATGGTAAGTACAGCAACCACATAGCAGACGATTGTTTTCGATCGGAACGCTGCTCAAATTCCAGACTACCCACAACAAGCACCAAAGCGATGGTTGTGGAAACTGCAGCAATTATCAAAGTGTTAAATACCGGGGTGCCCATTCCCGGAATAGCATCCACCCAATGCTGAACGGTCCAACTCGCTGGCAAGGCATGAGGGAAACGCCAAGATAGGGAGAAACTGCTCAGAAATAATGCCAGCATACTGCCGCCAATGACAACTAGTGCCGCTGGCAGCAGAGTTCTACCCAAAAAGAATATGGCGCTGTCACCGCCAAGTCGATTGCCGCTGCGAACCCAAAGTCGGTAGAATTTTGACACCATTTTTTCACCGAGCAACCAACTCACCACAGCCAACAAACTGACACCCAGCTGCAGCAATGCAGCAGCCGCAGCCATAAAACGCATAGACAAGTCAGGATCGCCAAACCAGCCTAACAACCTAACACTTAACGTAGGGGGAAGTGTCGGACCTAATATCAACGCAACATCTACATTTGCCGACGCGAAAGCGATAACTGCAACAAGGGGTAGGCGCATTAAGGGATAAAGCCCTGGCGCAACCATTTTTAGCCAAGCAACACTTGGTCCATAACCTAAAGAGCGCGCCATGGAAACTCGCTGCGCCGGATTCAATTGGGGCAACACAGTAATGGCCACTAACAACAAAAATGGAATCTCCTTAATCACCAAACCAGCAATCATCGCCAGACCATAGCTGTCGTTGACAATAAGCAAATCAGCCGGTCTATCCCAGCCAGTTAGATCAGGCGAAATCAATCGCGCGAGGAGTCCCGCTGGCGCTATCATAAAGACAAGTCCAAACGCAGCGGCAGCATGAGGAATAGCCAACAATGGCGAAACAAACCTGCGTACCCATCGATCCAGGCCGGTGGCGCTGGCACTTGCCATAAACAAAAAAACCACAGCCAGCGCAATGGCCGGTGTGACAATACCTGCCAATAGACTCAACAAGATACTACGAACAATTCCTGGCACCCCAAACAAATCCCGCCAGTGCGCAAGAGTAAATTCGTACCCACCAATAGCTGGCATAAAACCAAACGCTGGAAGCAAAACCATGAGCAATCCAATGCCAACGGGAATAGCAAGCAGCAACAACATAACTGGAGAGGCCCATCGCAACATCGTTAGTTTGTTATATACCTCTGCAGCCACGCCTGCTCAATTGCAGCCATCCAGGACGGGTGTGGCTCCTGTAGTTTACGGTTCAATTGTTCAACCCGCGGTGCTGCCGAGCCAAGCTCAAGCGCCAAAAATTTTTGCCTATCCGCTTTGTTCAGCTTATTCAGCGACAGTACCGTCATACTTCCCAGATACGCAGAGTCCTGCGCACGCAGTTGAGCAACCGGGGAGAGAAGGAAGTTTGCTACCACAGTTGCTGCTGCTTTGTTTGGCGAGTTAAAGGCAATTGAAACGAAGCTAACGTTACTGATGGTGCCGCCATCAAGCACATAACTGCGTGAACTGGTAGGTAATTCGCCACTGGCGATACCCAGCGCAACCTCATGCGGATTAAAAGAAAACGCTAAAGCAATTTCTCGATCTAGCACCAACCGCCGCAGCTGCGCACCACTGACAGGAAAATAGCGGCCGCGGCGCAACAACCATGGGTGCAGTTCGTCGAGAAACTCCCACAAGGTAGCCGTAGCCTGCTCAAAGTGCGAAGCACTTACGGGTTGGTATAAAAGGGCCCTATCGTCTGACAATTCCAATACAGCCTGCTTCAGAAACGTGGTGCCGAGAAAGTCTGGTGGTTTGGGGTAGATAAACTCGCCAGGGTTAGCTTTTACCCAGGCCAACAATTTACGCATTGACCCCGGGGGTTGCTGGGTATATTCACTGTCGTAGTAAAAAACCAGTTGGGCCCGCAACCAAGGTGATGCGTAACCTTCAACGGGTACGGTAAAATCTTCACGCATTTCGGGATATTGGTCAGCATCAAGTAGCAAGAAATTTGGCAAACTCTCAGCCCAAGGTCCATACAATAAATTGTTCTGCTTAAGGGCGGCGAAGTTTTCACCGTTAGCCCACAGCATATCTACGCTGCCGTTGTTCAGGTTCCCCGCTTGCTTCTCAGCTAGAATCCTCGATACTGCCTGAGCCGTATCGGCAAGTTTCACATGCTGTAAATGAATGCCAAAGCGCGATTCTACTTCACCAGCAAGCCACTCCAAGTACCGATTAGTGCGGATCTCTCCACCCCAGGCATTAAAGTAGACAGTTTGATGTTGCGCCTCTTTGACAATGGACAACCATTCTGCTGAATCTTCCTCGACAGCCAAACCTGAGCTGGCAAACAGACATAACACAGCCGATACAAACACTTTTAGCGTTTTTCGAAACACCAACTGGCCTGTGTAATAAACTAGTCCAGGTACTGCTTGGAAAGCTTACCCACAACGTCAAAAAATTCCGCGCGTACTTCCTGGATTATTTCTGCAACGGGTCGAACACTATCAATACGACCGGCCACTTGGCCTGTTAGCGCGATGCTGGCTTCCATATCACCGCCAAAGTAGAGGTCAGTTGCTGTTCCAAACTCGGTCATGGCATTTTTTTCGACTTCAAATTCTAAGGCAGATGTTTTGGCGGTGCGCAACGCGCGCAACGCAGGGGAATGTGCTCGATTGAGAAAAATTGTATCCGTCTCTTTTGCATCAACAATGGCGTTTTTCCAATTTTGGTGTACTGGAGATTCAGCCGCAGAGACCATACGCGTACCCATTTGTACTGCTTCTGCGCCCAAAGCAAATGCTGCAGCCATGGAAGAGCCATCAACAAAGCCACCTGCGGCAATGATAGGTACATCTACCTTGGACCTGACTAACGGCAATAGAACCATAGTTGCAACGTCTTTAGGGTTTTTGAAACCACCACCTTCTGCACCTTCAACAACAAGACCGTCCACGCCGGCCGCCACCGCCTTTAGCGCTGCATTAAGTGTGGGTACAACATGGAACACGGTTAAGCCAGCCTGTTTGAGTTCAGCGGTGTAACGCTCAGGATTGCCCGCGGAAGTAGTAACAAATTTTACGCCTTGATCGATAACAAACTGCACAATGTTGGGATCACGCACAAAGGCCTGGGCAATATTCACGCCAAAAGGTTTGTCGGTAAGAGCACGCATTTTGATAATTTCTTCGCGAATCACATCCAATTCGCCGGAAGAAGTTTCGATAATGCCTAGTGCTCCTGCATTGGATACCGCTGCGGCAAGTTGTGAACGAGCAATCCAACCCATGGGGGCTTGCACAATAGGGGTTTCAATACCTAGTAGTTCCGTAACTCGATTTCTAAATGCCATTATCAGCCTCCAAAGTGAAGGCACACTATATCAACGTAAGCGTACTCAACACTACGCAAATCTGACAACTGGGCTCTCGTCCTACATTGGGTGAAAGCCGACAGAGCATTCCACCAAATATGACCAACAGGATGAAGGTAAAATGGATCAGGACAACGATATCTGTTAGAACACTATACATGCCTTCACTTGACGTGTGCCCTGCGGTCGAGAATGGTAACGATAACCGCCACGTTGAGCCTTGTGAAACCCGGGTTGAAACGCGGCTTTGTTTGAAGATGAATTTATTCGGGCAGCGATTGAAAGAACTGAGCACTATAAATATGTACCTCAAGGACATGTCCGGTAACGTAACTTCGCCCGCAAGGAGATATTAGGTGGACAAAGAGAAACCGCAAAATGAAAGTGGGCGTTGCCCTGTTGGTGAAATGTACGAGCCTTTTTCTGCCGCATCGACGTATGACATCTTTGCCCAGGCTCGCGTTGAAGAACCAGTGTTTTACTGTGCTGAGATCGATTACTGGGTCATCACAAAGCGCAAGGACATTGATGATATTTTCCAAGACCCAGAATCCTATTCCGCGCAGATAACGCTATCTCCGGTAACACCTTTTACTGACGAGGTACTTGCGACGCTAAAAGAGGGTGGGTTCGCAGCGCAACCTGTACAATCAAACCTTGATGGCGAAGCCCATACGCGCATTCGCAGAAGTTCTAAACAGTTACTTAATCCAACGGCTTTCAAAAAACTAGAGCCCGACATCCGAAGAATTGCGCAAGAGTTTATCGATCGATTTGCGTCCAAATCAGAAGTAGACCTGGTTGCTGAGCTCTTTTACGAATTTCCTGCACATATCCTCTTTCTCATTCTCGGCATTCCTGATAGCGACGTGGGGAAGATCAAGCAATGGGCAGACAATCGGTTGTTCCTTACTTTTGGGCAGTTGGCCCCGGCCGAGCAGCTAAAGTGTGCAAAAGATATGGTGGCCTACTGGCACTATACCGAGGCATTGGTTGCGCAGCGCGCTGTGGCGCCTGCTGATGACTACCCGAGCCATCTGTTGAGGTTGCGCAATTCAGATGATTCCATTTTAACTCACAATGAAATCGTTAGCGTGGTATTTGGCCTGTTACTTGCTGGCCATGAAACAACAACAAACGCTTCTGCAAACGCTTTTCATACGCTGCTTACTCATCGTAAAAACTGGCAAATGATTTGTGCCGACCCTGAGCTCATCCCTAATGCGGTTCATGAAGCATTACGCTTCAACAGTTCTGTGGTTTGTTGGCGCCGTAAGACAACGAAAGCAGTAGATATTTCCGGGGTTTCTATTCCTGAGGGCGCTAACTTATTACTCGCCTTGGGCTCTGCAAACAGAGACGAAGACAAGTTCGAGCAAGGTCATGTTTTTGATGTCATGCGTGAAGATGCCAATCAGAACATTTCGTTTGGGTACGGCAAACACTTCTGTGTGGGGGCGCCGCTTGCGCGCTTAGAAATGGAGGTGTTGCTCGAAGAGATGACCAGCCGGTTTCCCAATATGAGTTTGGTTGAAGATCAAGAGATCGATATTATTCGTACCATTGCCTTTCGCGGGCCAAAGCGGCTGCTGGTTAGACTTCAGGGCTAGCAGGTGTCGAAAATTAGGACAATCACAACAACAATCCATACTTAAGATTGAGTAACTTGGCCTATTGTTTTGCTCCTTCGAGTGTTGTCAGATAATCGTCGTGAACACAAGGTAAAATCGCCATGACTAAACTTTTGTCTTTTGGACAACCTCTCGGGGCCATCATGCAGGTTGCCTATATCGTCGAGGACATCGAAAGCGCAATGAAACATTGGGGAAAGACACTGGGTGTTGGTCCCTTTTTCCTGTTTGAGCATTTTGCGCTTGATGACTATCGTTACCGGGGAAAGCCTGGGGATCTCGACATCACACTCGCCTTAGGCTTCTCCGGCTCAATGTGCTTTGAATTGATTGTTCAGCACAGCAAAAGCCCCTCAGTTTACACCGACGTCATCGAAAAGAAGGGATATGGTTTCCATCATTGGGCAGTGTCTACAACCCGTTTCGATGATGACCTGGTGGACTATGCAGCTTCCGGGAATCCAGAAGTTCTGTATGGCGTGGTGGCGGCTGTAGATGCCCGCGCAGCTTATGTCGATACAATGGACAATCTCGGTGGCATGTTGGAACTCATTGAAATAAACCCCGCCGTCGAAGATTTTTTCTCCGCATTAAAAGCACCCTCGGTTAATTGGGACGGCCAACACCCCGTGCGCATAATGGGCGAATAGCGAAGATCAATGCGACTTGGATAAATTGAGTATATTCCGCTATGGCCGTCATTTTAATCCTATGGCGTACTCCTAAGTGCGTAAAAGCGCGTTTTCTTCAAGGGTAAAGAGCTATGGTAGGGGACTACATCAATAATCTTAAACGTCTTGGCAAGTTTGCCCATGCGGTAAACGTTCAATTCAAGTCTGATAAATTTGTACGCTTTACCAGCATTTGTGCAGTTGCCACCATCTTAACAACCGCGCCAGCTCACGACGTTATCGCGCAACAGAGCGGTGAGGTTGATGCAACAAATCGTGGGGTAATCGAAGAAATTATTGTCACCGCACGAAAGAGGTCTGAAAGCATTCAAGAAACACCCATCGCCATTACGGCGTTTTCAGCCAATCAGCTAGAACAACGCAACCTTACCAATCTTGTCGAAATTGGTGCTTATACACCCAATGTGGTGATGAACACTTCCCCAAGCTCCAGCGGCGGCGGCAACAATGCTCAAGTTTATATTCGTGGCATTGGCCAAACAGATTTTCTCTTCACAACGGACCCGGGCGTGGGTATCTATGTAGACGGCGTCTTCCACCCACGGACTCTCGGCGGTGTTATGGATCTGCTTGATCTTGAAAGGGTGGAAGTCCTGCGTGGCCCCCAAGGCACACTGTTTGGTAAAAACACCATCGGTGGGGCCATCAGTTTGACCTCGCAAAAGCCTAGCGGCGAAGGGGGTGGTTATATTGAGGCGACTACGGGCCGATACAATCGGCTGGACCTTCGAGCCAGTTTAGATGTGGCCTTGAGCGAGACCCTTGCGGCAAAAGTATCCGTGTCCAGAAAGAATCGTGATGGTTATGGTAAACGTCTGCAATTTGGCAGCAACGAAAAACTTGACGAAACCGGTGATGAAAACGCCACTTCAGCCCGCCTAGCACTAAGGTGGGAAGCCTCACCTGATGTGGCTATTGATTTTAGTGCCGACTACACCCGGGAGCGCGAACAAGGTGTGCCTGTAGTATTGAACACATTCAATAATGCTGCTGGCCTTGCGGGCTTGTGGAATGGCTTTGTTGGCCTTCCCGCGGGCCTGCCCATTAGTGATGCCTTCGTGTTGGGTGGCAGCAACCGGTACGATTCATATGCAACCGCTGGCAACAAGAACACCTTAGATGCGTTTGGCTTCAGCATGACCCTAGACTGGGCAATTAACGACAACTTAACGTTTAGGTCGATTTCAGCATATCGGGAAATGGAAGCTTTTTTTAATAGTGACACCGACGGCTCTCCTTTGCAGTACGCCGAAACTGACCAGAATCAAGACCAGGACCAGGTTAGTCAGGAATTTCAGTTGATTGGCACGTCATTTGACGGTCGGCTGGACTGGGTGTTAGGCACTTTCTACTTTGACGAATTTGGTCGTGACGACAATCGAGTCCGACTGGCAGCTGGCCTTTATGACGCGCTTGAGGCTTTGCCCGCAACGCTGGCTTGTCTAAACCCCGCTACTGCACCTCCTCCATGCGCCGGTGATCCTTTCTTTTTAACAGGTGCGGTCCCAGGCGGTCCCAACAACGCAGCCAATATTGGGCTGGATCTTGAGCTGGATGTCTTTAATGAGATTGACATTACCAGCTACGCGATTTTTACCCAGGGTAGCTTTCATGTTTCTGACAAAATCAGCATCACCGCCGGGGCACGTTATTCTTATGAAGAGAAAGACTATTTTCTCGACCACCGTCGTATAAACGCTGGTGTTAACACAGTGCCAGTAACCACTGTCAGCGACGACTGGAACTCTTTCACACCTATGGTCAGCGTAGACTATAGTCTTAACGATGACGCTCTAGTTTATGCGTCGGTGACGCAAGGTTTCAAAAGCGGCGGCTTTAATGGTCGCCCGCTAGCGGAAGGGGCTATATCTTCATTTGATCCCGAAGAGGTGCTGTCTTACGAACTTGGGTTTAAGACTGACTGGTACGACAACCGCTTACGGCTAAATGGTGCGGTCTTTTTCGCAGACTATTCCGACATGCAGCTTGGCAGCATCAGTGCGGATGCAACTGGTAATCTGGCACTGCGAATACAAAATGCCGGAAAAGCTGAAATCAAAGGTTTTGAGCTAGAATTTCAAGCTATGCCGATAGCCAATTTCGAAATTATCGGCAGCCTTGGTTATGTTGATTTTGAGATCACAGAACTTGATGCAGGTGTTCAGGATTTCGACCGTAATACGGTGGCCGTCAAAACACCAGAATGGAACGCTTCTCTAGGTATGCAATATACTTGGGACATCGGCAACAATAGCCATCTCACCGTTCGTGGTGACGGCACCTACCAAAGTGAAACGCAACAGGACGTGCAGAACACACCAGCAATCATAGCTGACAGTTACAGCCTAATTAGTGCGCGAATTGTGTACCTAAATTATGACAGCAACTGGGAAGTGGCGTTGTTTGTTACTAACCTTTCCGACGAGACGTATGTCACCAATGGGTATCAAACTCTAGGGAGTTTTGGGACGACAAATCTTATATATGGCCGCCCACGCGAGTGGGGGCTAACAATTGGGAAAAATTTCTAACAGTTAAATAATTTTTGGCCCTATTTCGATCCAAAATTTTTCTTCGCACTGACTTGTACTGTTTGTTGACCCACCGTATGTCGGACAAACACTGCTTTTGCAGAAAAAATTCGCCCACTTACCAAGTAAGAAATGCTGCTATAGTCAGGTTGCTTTTTTAAGTAGCGTTTAACAAAATCAAGGTACTGAGAGGTGGGCATGCAATCCTCAAATAGATTGAATGTGGCTGACTATTACCACATTAACAACGAAATATCTGACACTTCCAGCTTTCAAGACATCACAAAAAAAATACTTTCCCCATTGGCTCAACTTGTCGGCGGAGAGACCAGTCTTTTTGTCATGCTAAAGAAAACAGACAATGGCATGCGAGCGTATAACTTAATCAGTAGCAGCATTGATTATGAGGCCAGCTTAAGTTACGTAGAAAATTTCCAGAGTAGTGATCCTGCCCTGCCCTATGTTTTTAACGCAGCAAAAGTGAATTACAAACGGGGCATATCCAAGAGCATTTCTGTTGCGTTGGAAAATATTATCGATTTCAAGAAATTTTCCCGTGGCAAATATTACAACGAATTTCTTCGGCCAAACTCTATCCGGCATTTAATGGTTGTCGGAATTCCATCCGTCACAGACAACTCATTGGTATATGCATTGGGGTTTCATCGATACTCTAACAATGCGTTTAAGAAAGCTGACGCGCGTATTTCGTCCTACTTTGGGCCCATGTTGTCTAATGCACTACACAATTTAGAACTAAAGACCCAGCTCAGTGATCACAACATTATTGTTAGCTATCTGAAGAAACAGATTTACAACATGGGGCTTGTTATTCTCGATAACAACCTTGAAGTGATTTTTGCCAGCAGTGCGGGGCAAAAGCATTTACAGATCAACCATGACAGCGG
>JAADHW010000024.1 GCA_013151695.1 Gammaproteobacteria bacterium | reverse complement strand
CCCAGCCACAACCGAGAATCCAGCACCATACGTTCGCCTTAAATTTCCAACGCCGCATCGACCATGCTTCGGCAAGCTCTATTTCAGACTGTGTTTGGTCAATCAATCTCCCGCTCCCGAATCTTGACAGCCAATTCACATACGCCGTGGAGCCAGTTGTTGTATTCTCCTGCATGTAATGTCTTGGCGCTTCCAACGTCAATAAATGTGACTATGGAAGCATCGGATGCAAACAGGATATGGACCTGAATGCCCAACCCATTCAAAAACGTAATCAGGTCGTTGCAGTCATTGGCGTTTTCGTGAGGGTTGGGTGGGCAAGAGTACTCACCTCCATTGTAACCCGGTTCCTCCCAAATAAAATGATTGAACTTGTACTCTGGGTGGTTTTTAGGAACGAGTAACTTCACCCATCCTTGCCACTCTGCCAATAATATTCTAGCGGCTTCGTTATTCATCTTTACCCTTCCTTTGGCGATCAATACGATCCCCTATGATGTCTGCCAATACACCGCGAGTAACGGCATTTTTAGTTGACAGCAATTGTCGCAAGAGGGTAGATGTAGGCACCCCATATTTATCCATCACTGAGTGCCTCGTCGCAGGCCGCGTTAATTGCGCGGGATAGGTTCTTGTTGTCAAATTCGTGCATAAGCTGTTTGAGTAACTGGCACCATTTCTCAACGCTAATTTTCCGCACTTTCTCCATCATAGCCATAGCGACTCGTGGGTCGTTGACAAAGAATTCTGCGTCAGTGGAAAATGATTTGTCCGGCATTTGATAGTAGATGTCTGATGTTCTGTTAGCATTAAAAAGTTCAATACATTCGCCAACCCCATGACCTACAATCAACTCTGCTAATTCTTGGATGGTTTTCATGCTCTACCCCTCAGTGCCGCAATGTCTTCCTCGGTTAGGCCAGCCTTCAGCGCTTTATCTTGTGCAATCCGGCTTTTCTCAGCTATTTTGTCTTCGCTGATATCTTCTTTTGATGGTGGCCTTATTCGTGTAGGAGCATAGACCTGCCCCCCAAAGATAAATGCTTTTTCTTCCGTAACCGGGCAGTCACAACCTTGAACGTATCGTTTGCTTCCAAGGCGAGCAGCGGTTGTTGGTGAAGCGCAAACAAACAATGGGTATTGAAGCCCTCGACCCTCCGTCAAATCATCATTCCCCCATGCTATGAATACTGACTTATCGTGGAAAAAAGATAAGACATCATTCGCGGTAATGCGAAGACTCCAAAGGCCGTCGCCATGCTTCACCCATTCACCGAAGCTGATTGACTCTCCAGCCGCATTTTCGACCTCAACAAATCGGCCATCAAATATTATATTTATGGTTTTCACTATTCCCCCTCTGGCATTATCAAGACTCTGCGAGTGGCCGTGCAATCACTCGCTCGACCTCTCAATGCTTTTACCTTGCAATTGTACAGAACATCAGCAAATCCAGTCTCATACTCATTCACCCAACGCTCGATCGGCTGCGGTTTCAGGCGGTAGGTGTAGCCATCGGTGAATACACCATCCCAATATTCCCAGCCATCTTCCTTGAACTGCTCCTGCACATCATCAATCGACCCTCCGTCTGCAAGATGCTCGATAATAGGCTGTAAGTGTTTTGCTCTGTCTTGGTTCATTCCGACTTCCTTTTTCGTCTAACTAACGACGAGTAACCGTTCCATTTGTCTAGTGGGTTCATGTTGATTCCTCCTCAACCAACACTCGCGAGTCTACGGTTACACGAATGGTGTTCATTGATCGGTCATGGCCGCCAATCTTTAATTGCTCACCCTGTAAATATAGTACCGTTGCTGTAAATTGGTCTACAGATACAGAGTAGTCATCTAGCGCATCCACCTGATCCGTGAGTTGAGATGCCAATGCGGGGAGGAACCATTTTGGTAGATTATCTAGACCGCAAATAAAATTATAAGCTAGGTCATCATTCTCTCCATACCCAAACACAAACCCGTTATCATGGAAGCTTCTAATAGAAAACCCATCAGCCAGCCCAATACCTTCTCGCATGTACTCTTGGTTGGTTTTCATGGCGCATAGCCGAGAGCTTCGGCCAGTTCCTTGGCCCACCCGCTACCGAGTTTTTCGTCGATTTTCCGCACAATCTCACGGGCCTCTGTGTCGAACTTGCCCTCTATCTCTTTAACTGACTCTTGTAACTTACGAATCCTGAGTTCGTTAGCCTCTTCCCCGTGCTCAGCCATGAGCTTGTCAAACACCTCGCGTTTCGTTTTACCAATAGCTTCACCCAATAAATCTCCACTCTCATCAAATGCTTGTCCCACTTCACTCTCCTAAAAAATAATCCACCCAATAAAAACCCCAATCGCAAATATCACTACGATGAACCAGAAGTTCTGATTGCGTACTCTGTCTTGGTTGTTGCCACTCATTTTGATTTCTGTTGCGGAACGCTCGACTCGTCGATGCCATTCCAATTATTTACGATTCCAGTCAACCTTTTTATCTCATGTTTCGGTAAGTCCTGTGGCTTAATTCGCTTCCCCATCCATTCCAGAGAAGAGCAAATCAGTGTTTTTCTAGCCCTTAAATAGTCGGCTGTTTCGGCCTCCAAAAATGCCAGCCTTTTCTTGAGAATGTCAGTCTCGCCAACAATTTCACCGGCACCCAACATTCCTGACGTGTATCCGCATACGGGACACCAGCACTCAGAACCCATGAACGCGAAGGTCCATATCAGCGGAATCATAATGCTGTGCTCGCTATTGCAAATTCGCATTTTGCTCACCGCCCGTCCTCTATTGGCGCAAAGAAATTATCGCCATATCCATCTTGGTGGTGCACGTACTTGGCTTTGCGATCTTTCGCCAATGCTGCGTATGCACTGATTGAATGTGCGTCCACATCGCCTCGGTGGAGCATCAGGTCAACTACAAAGCGAACATCACCGATCTCTCGGCTTAATTGCTCTCGATTGTCTCCGTCCTCTGGCGCATCGGGGTTGTGCGACGCGTAGCCGTGACGAAGTATCTTATTGACCGAAACAATTACCTCGGCGCATTCTTCGGCAAGCAAATACAGGCGTTCGGCCTCTGCCGGGTCTAGTCCGTTAAAGTGAATCACTGTCCGCCCTCCGTTGGTGTTGGCTTATCCCAACAATCGTCGCAATGTGAAAAGGTCGTGCCGCCCTCTGCTTAGTTCTTGGTGTACCGCAAACGACACATAGGTAACGATCACAGTGGCCACAGTCTTGAGTCTTAATTTTGAATCCGTGTTCACATTCATCCTCGGCTTTCGGCTGGTCTTGATTGTTATCAACAGGGCATCCATCTTCTTCGAATGCCAGAATCCCATTATTCATATCTAGGCAAATCTGATTGGCCCGCTCTTTGCTGTCGGTCTGAGCATGGTTATGTTTCGTCACTCGGTCTGTAATCCAGAAAAAACCTTTCGATTCTTCGACAAAAAACCTATGGTTATCCGCTTTCGGCTGGCCTTGAGCGGCTACTGGTTCTTCGTTGGTGGTTGAAAGAGATGTACATACGAGCGATCCACACTTACAGCCACCGCAAAACTGTTGAGAGAATCCACAGTCACAATGAGTTGCGTCAACTGGTCGCCGTGTTTGGCAAGAGTACATATGGCCCGTGTACCCCCGAATACTCGCAATGTCGGCACAGGCTTGATCGAGTTCGGTGGTTAGGCTTTCAATCTTCGTGCGCTGCTCTTTAATTACGTTAATGGCATTACGAAATGACTTGTTTTTAGCCTCAAGCCGAGTTGTTAGGAGGTCTAGCGCACAATAGAGACACACCTTGTCATGCGACCAGTCGTAACCATGTTTAAGGCACCTCATAACCCTTCCTCCGGTGCCTCAATGAGACGGATTGTTTTGCCGCCAGAGACACAACCACTGACTGCTTTATCGCGGGTTAAGTAGACATACCCCAAATGGCTTAAATATTTATTCGCCCAATACTCTTTCGGTGCGACTGGGTTCGGGGTGACTGTAATGGTTAATGTCCGACCATCCGATAAGGTGATGATGCCGTCTTTCTTGCCATGACCGCAGCAACTGGCAACAGTTTGTACGCCACCAGCATTCAGTGCCGCAACGATATGATGGATGCACCAGTCAATGCATCTGACCTTGCCATTGATCGGCAAAGAGGCTTGATTGGCGTAGGTTTTCGCGCCACCAGTGACGTCGCATTTATTGCATCCACTCACGATAGAGCGTCCTCAATTCGTAATGCCGTATCCCGACGCACCGGGTATCGCAAAGTTGATTTAGTGTGGGCCCACTTATCATTGCCGCGATGATCCCACCCAGCATCAAGCAGACGCTTTACTTCCGGGTCGTCAGCGTCAACATCCTTCATGGGTAAATTATCAGTTGCTTTATTCATTGGGGGTCTCCTGGTTGTTGGGCGCCTTAATCTTCAAGGCTATTAAACCAATCAGCGGCCTGCTTTAGTGCCTTGTCTTTGTCCCAACTTGAGGCAATATCCATCTCACAGAATCTTGGTCGATCAGACTGTGATTGCAGGTTGTCCGGGCCATGCAATATGACGCGATAGAATCCGCCAATCGTTTTTGAGAGCGTAATACTTGGCTGTTGAATGGTTGGGTCAGTCATCCTCTACTCCTGTAGTGCCCTGCACAGTGGCGCTCCGGGCCAGAGCGTGGGCGCCATCGTGAACTGGCCCCATATGCGCCATTAAGGCGCGTAGTTGCGTCTGTGCATCGCGTTGCAATGAGACCGCTTTATAAGTCATTCTAATTTTGCACCTTAAATTATTTGAATTTTATCTTATTGAGTCTCTTATTATAGACGTTGTTCGCATCCCGCAAGTGTGATCTTTAGCTTTATTTGCCCCACACAATATACACCCTCTGTTTCTCAAGCAGCCTTTGTATTCGGTCACAGCGTTTCCTCATTTATCTTCTCAACTGTATCAAGATATATGGACGGTAATTCACCACTCAATATAATTATTGCTTGAGCATAACCAAGCCATCGATGGGCTTTATCATTTTGAACATATTTACTTGCAATACCTTCAAGCATCCAACAAGCATGTCGAATACCCTTGCCATCATCGCTTCGTTTAGGGGTAACGTTAAGATAACCCCTAACAACTATGAGAGTTTCTTCGGCGACAACATGCAAAGGATTCATGACGAAAACGCCTGGTGATGGCTCTTGAGCGCCCGCCCAAGTGAAATCGCTCGACCTATCTTTTTACTGGCATTGTCCTTTGGGTTCACCACAGAACTTCCTTTTGCGATGACTGTTTTGGTCGAATCTTCAATCAACTCGCAGGTGGTAGAGACGATTCTGGTGTCATTGCGCCAGTGCTTGAATCTAGCAGTCATACCATCCGGTATGTGTTTTTCAGTAAAAGGCCGCACATTCATAATTATTCCTCAAATTAAAAGTCAGTTAGCCACCCAAATAAGGCTGATGATTTGTAAACCAATCGCAGGTACAATCCACCACAGACTGAACTCTAATCCCACGATTAAAAGTATTGCGATAAAAAGGTTCATTTTAACTCCGTTTAGACTAGATGGATATCAAGTATGTCGAGTTATATAGCATACCAATATCAACCCTTAAGAAAAAACAAACACAAGTGTCCAAACAAAAACCATAAAGCCTAGCTTGAATCGAATCTCTTCGACATGGATATTTACATGTTTGCGTCTAATGTGTTCAGAGTGAATCATATTATGTCTCTGGAACCTCACAGGTGATATGTACCGGAATACCAAGCATCTTTTGTATATTCTCAGCCATGTCGTCCATAGTTTCGGCGTCAATGTCTATCCGGGGGGCATCAGAGTCAACTTGGATTTTTACAGAAAGTTCCGGTCTTTGAAAAAGAGCCTCTGGTAAATCAATAGAGAGTTTAATCGCTATTTCATCCTGCTTTGTTGTAGGTATATCAATGGTTTTCTGAACGATCCTTTCGGCTTTGAGTTTTCGCCAATTCCAATTACCACACTTCTTGCCGCTCAAGATAAGATAGAAAGTCACTCCTAATTTTTCATTTTCCATTTTAATATCCTATTTATAGATATGGTCGAGACAGTAGGGTTCGAACCTACGACCCTCTGCCCCCAAAGCAGGTGCGCTACCAGGCTGCGCTATGCCTCTATTTAATATTGTCAGTCGCGATAATAGCCGTACATTTTTGCAATCGTCCAGAAATGGTGATCTTGGGCCATAGAGTCGCCAGTATCTCTGGCTGTCAGCCATTTGCGAGAGTGAGTGTCTTGATGTTCGTGAGGAAGGTTTGGCCAATCTTCAATTCTGAGCGTTGGTAGTCCCAATAGTCCCTCATATACAGTTGTCCACCACTCAATAGCAGCGTCAACATGGTTGTGGTCATCCAGAAGCCCCAACCAGCCACCATCTAACGCGACTTTTTGAATATCACGATGCGTATGCTTGTGTATATTAGGCGATGTTGTGGAGCTTCTCAATAGCTCTGCTAGAGAGGCAACGGTAGACAGTGGATCGCGAACGAGAACATTCACAATGGCCCATTTACGATCCTCATCTTCCATATTGAAATTCTGGTAAGCATTGCGCCACTCAATAGTGCCCATTTCACCCGGACATTCATGACCAAGAAAGACATTACGTTCCTGGTAAAACTTCCAAGCAGATTTTGTGCCGCTTCTTGGGCAACCGGTAATCAATAAAGCGCCGGTCTCCATAATTTCACTCATAATGCCCTCCCTATAGCAACACCAACAAAGATTGCGACAACAATTGCCGCTACAGATAACACATTGGAAAACCACAATTTTGGCTTCCAGTCTCCATTTCGAAATTCACAAAGAAAGGTCACTATTCGATTATTCTTGTGGGTCTCGTATAGATGACAAACAACAGGTGAACTGTGGTGTTGCAAATTCACTTAAGAACCCCGGAATCTAAAATGGCACCAATGGCATTATCAGAGCGAGAAGACCCGTGATGCGATGTCACATCTGGCTTATCAACGGTAGCTCTCAGATTAACAACGGTAGCTCGACCGTTAATATCTGAGTCAAATGTTACCCCGTCAATTTCATCAACCTGAGAAATAAGCTGCATAGCCAAAGCGCCCTTGTGTACGTCATTGAGACTTATGTCTTTAGCTGGCTCCGTAGTGCCGGGAATTTTGATTAACTGCGCAGCCGGTACAAACTGCCAACCTTTGGCAAGTTCGACTGCCTCTATATACTCTTGACGATTCATAGTCTGTACTCCTTACCAAGTGTGTAGTGGGTGTTTTCAGTTTCCGCAATACCGGCTTTACCGTCAAACATAACAAGCTCGCTTGTTCTTTGGTCTTTGGCGAAAAATTCCTCTTGGCGATCATGATTTGAGATAGAACCCATCAGTGTATTTCCTGTTTTCACCCAATTTTCAATGTGAGCCTTGCCTTTCACCTCTTGTCACCGTCTCCACGCATTGTGCCCCGATTTAACCGCCCACTCAATTTGAGGACATTTATTTGCATAATGTCCTGGAGTGTAAGATCGTGGAGTCTAGCCTGATTGGTAACATAGAAAAGAATGTCACTCAATTCAGCACCAACACCTTCCTTATGGTTGGGCTTTTCATCATCTCCACGATGAACCTTCTTGATTCGTTCAGCGTGGGTGCCGGACGAAAGCATTGTTGATATTCCAGTCATGACCTTTTCCATAGTCTCGGTTGACTCTCCTGCTAGTCCCAGGGCCGTTACTGCCACCTGCTGATCTAAAGGATGAATACCGCCCATCCACATTTTTGAAACATGACTGTCAAAGTCTTTTGCTGTAATCTCTTTCATTTTGCCCTCTTAATGTGTTGTTTTACACGCATTAACCTGCATAATGCCAAATAAAGCGTGATTTTAGATGCGCTGATTATATCTGTGAATAAACTGCCTTTTAATATTCGCCATTAAATTATTTCACGCACCACATAGTCTATCTGCCGGTCGAAGGTCACAAAGATCATCAATAGCGTCCGCCAGAGAATTTATGAGATATTCGTCATTTGGGCGGGTACTTAAGGACTTCATAATCCCTCTAATGTCCTTTTTTAATTGCAAGACGTAATCTCTTTCATCCGAAACACGTTGGCGCTCCATGTACTCATTGAAGTCACCTGTGGCAACGTGCATTCTATCGAGAGCAAGTGCCCCACCACCAATAGATGCTACTGCCACAAGTGTTGTTGCTATTTTAGTAAGAGAAAGCATAAGAGGGTCTCCAAAGATAAGAAGTGAACAACCTACACTGTACCATACTGCTGTACCCTACGAGAGTGCGCCCTTGCGAATCATCTCCGCAATCTCCTCGACGGTGCCTGAAAACTCCTCGAAAGAACCATTTACATGCATGGCGAATTTATTTATTTTATCGTCCGTAGAGGCATCATCACTCTCAGAAAAGGTAGAAGATAATACTATCTTCCTGGCTTGACACGCCCGACACTCAGGGTTATCACATGCTGGAAGTAGAACGCCTGACAAAGCCCTCTTAAGCCTCTTAATGTCAGAGTAGCTACATTTGCCATCAAGAATATCTTGAGGAGTAGGTAAAGAATCAAGACCGCTGGGAACTTCTGTAGACATTTCGGGAACCAGAAGATCAGCCCAACTTTCTCTAGGTTCTGTCAGATTATTTCTTTTGCAGAACTCGTCAATCAACTTCGGCAATGGCGTCGCTACGTGCTTTTCCCCAACCATAATTGTACCTTCTCTGGTTGTAAGCCAACCAATAAAGCCGTATAGAGCCTCTGAGCCACTCAACTTAGTTGTTTCTGGCGCCGCCATCATGTCGCAAATCAACTGCTCAATGCGATCCATAAATCGCGTAGTTTCGTAAATACCACTTGAATCGGGACTATCAAGCATGTCGCTCATGATACGCATGATTGCAGTTCTAATTGGTGTTTGCTGTGATTCCATCGTTTTGCCCTCTTTATTGTTTGCGTCTATATGTCGCAAGTATTATAGCGAGCTACCAGCGTTCATATTTCCCGAAGTCCCAGATATTCATTTCCGCATTTCTTCTGTTTATTAGTCCTTGCATAATTTGACCTTGAGATTTATTCCAGGCGGACCAAGCAGCCGTTAAAGAACTATAAGCAACACTTGCATTTCTATCATTAACCATTTTTCTGACACTTGAGTCGGTAAAGCCTCTTATGCCAATATTAAACGCCAAGATAACTAGGGCATCAAACTGATGTGGTCTCAAATATTGAGGGCATAAAACAGAAACGGCGATCTCAAAAGGCACCAGATCACTAATAAATATATCATTAGCCTCATCTTCGCTAATTGTTCTCCCAGCATAAACCGACCACTCAGACTTGTCGATCAAATGACCGTAACCTATAGTTGCGCCATGAACCCAGGAATCGATATCATCTCCTGTTTGATCATCATAGGTTTTGTACCTCAATTGCTCAATGGCTTTTAATAAATCTGAACCTTCTTTTGATATATTCACAGTTTTTTCACCCTATATTTGTTCGTCTTAAATCTTTTCTCAATGATATTATTCTTCCACAAGCCTTTTGTTTGGACACAAATTCAACCATATTTACCCATTCTAGACCATGCTGCTTTTGCACGACAAATTGAGTTTTCAGCAAAACTCGCCCTCTACCAGATCATATACGTCTGTGTCTGGATCGGGCGGATCAAAGTGACGATGGTCGATGCCTCGATACAAACCGCTAGGGCCTGGTTTTGCGTGATTTCGCTTGATGGTTTCGGCAGACCAAGAATTTTCAGTGTTCTTGCGCTCAAGAATGACAGCAAGCATAGTAGCCCCTGGAATTCTCGTCCCGTATTCGCTCATAATGTATGAGCCATCTTCGGCAAACCTGTCTACCCAGTCTGTTAATCCGAATATCCCCTCTTCGGAGTCAACATGTAAAAAGAAAACCCAACTGTTAGACGACTTGCCTATATGAATCTCTTTTGCCTCATCATGACCACACTTATCACAAGGGCTGGATTTTTCGTGCCAATAATAATTTGTACCCATTTAATTCACCTATATGCCTTCTGAAATCTGACCATCGTCGTCTTTGCTGTACCAATTGTGATACATATCGTAAAGACCTGCATGACAGGTTGGACAAAACACAACTAGAAGAATACCAAGATGACCTACTGCCCCTTTTCTTTGAAGCTCTCCGCTGGCCCCACCCTCGTCATCTAGACTAAACTCACATTCACATATGGTGCATGTATCCGACAATGGGTAAAGATCAGTAACGAGAGCAACACTAGCTGACGGAGCCATCAAATTCATCCTGGAAAAGTTTAACCCATTTGTCGGTCTTCATAAACTGTTGCCCCTTTGCTGGGTCAAGAATCGCAAACCACCCTCGCGCTCGTGTGTGCAGTATATACAATTTATGCTTGTCCGACTGGCTCATACGAGAGGCGTAATGTATCCAATGCCAAAGAATATATTCTAGACCGTTTTCCCAATCTTTGTTGAAATATTTCCGCGACATTTTTACCATGTACAGCATTAGAGTTTTACTAGCAAAATTAGACATGTGCTCTCCTGTATTTGAAGTTTAGCGTCAAGAGAAGTCGAATCATGGCTTATTTATCCCTAAACCTTGCGACCAATAGAG
>JAADHW010000342.1 GCA_013151695.1 Gammaproteobacteria bacterium | reverse complement strand
AAAGCCGAGGCGCTGTGCTTCGCCTGTTTCAAAAAATTCAGCGTAAAGACGAGAGAGTTTCTGTAGATACTGGGGGTCTGCCATTTGTCCAATGAGGTCTGCGGCTCTCACTAATCCAGGTAGGGTATCTGTGTCTTGGTAGCGGCGAGCTTGAGGTACTGGAAATAGCGTCATTTCGATGCACTGTGCAACCACATCGGTGTCAATCACCGGATCGTTTGCGAAACGATTGCTCACGTACATTGCGCCGCGGGTAACATGATAGGGGGTCATGTAAGCATCGGTTGAACCAACCGGTGGTGACACTCTATTTCCGGCTGGGTCGACCACACAAGAGTTGTCGTTGTCCTGCGGCAGCAAAGTGCGCAGATAGCCAATGTCGTGAAATAGCATGGCAACCACCGCCTGGATCCATTCATTGGCACTGAGATCGCCGCGGGCTAACTGTCGTCCCTGCAGGATCGTCTGGCCGACATCGGTGACCAAAATTGTGTGTTGAAGGTCATGGTAAGGGCAGTCGCAATTTAGCAAGGTTTCCAACGCGATACGCGTCGCTTGCTGCAAAGACTGCAGTTGGCTGTTATCGGGCTCGGGATACAAACGTTGGAACTCGTTTAACGTATGTACGACGAAGGCGTCGATAACGGTACCGTTGGGATTGAACATGGCCAAAGTGTATGCCAGAGAGCAAATAGACATCGTGCACTGGTACACATATTTTTCGTAGACGTGACAGTGTAATTAAAAGTGAATATTATGCATGCAAGTAGGTTTTTTGATGAGTGAAATTCATGTCAAAACTTGAACTACGACATCTTCGCACCTTGGTAGCCTTGCGTGATACGGGAAGCTTGGTAGAGGCAGCCGAGCGAGTTTTTCTTACCCAATCGGCCTTGTCCCATCAGGTCAAAGAGCTAGAGTCCCGGGTGGGTTGTGCTTTGTTTGTGCGTAAAACCAGGCCGGTGCGCTTTACCAGCGCGGGTAATCGCTTGCTGCGCTTGGCAGATGAGGTTTTGCCTCTTTTGCACAGTACCGAACTCGACCTTCAGCGTTTGGCGGGCGGTGAGTCTGGTCGTATCTTTATGGCCATTGAATGCCATAGTTGCTTTGAATGGTTGTTACCAGCCATCAGTAAATATCGCGACAGCTGGCCAGATGTTGAATTAGACATTGCCAGTGGTTTTCGCTTTGCGCCGCTGCCAGCCTTAGGTCGAGGTGATCTTGATTTAGTCATTACCGCAGACCCGATGGAAGAGTTAGGCGTCACCTACTTTCCTTTATTCAGCTACGAAGCTCAGTTGGCGTTGTCCAAGGGACACCCATTGATTGTCAAAGAATGGGTAGACCCCGGTGATTTAGCATCGGAGGTTTTGATTACCTATCCGGTTGATCGGTCTCGGCTCGATATCTTCACCAGTTTTCTAGAGCCTGCTGCGGTGGAGCCTAAACGGATTCGTCATGCGGAACTTACGACTATGATTGTGCAGTTGGTTGCCAGTGGTCGGGGGGTGGCTTGTTTACCTAACTGGGCGCTATATGAATACAACGCCAAAGACTATTTGGTGGTGAAATCTTTGGGTGAAGAAGGCGTATGGCCGACACTTTATGCAGCTGTGCGAAAAGATCAGGCCGATTCTACTTTCATTAAGGGATTTGTTGAGGTTGCAAAGTCCACTTGTTTTGAAAACTTGCAAGGTATTGTGACAGCCGAGACAGGCTAAGACCGAGGTCGAAATAGTTGATTTAGGGTACCAATGTCTGTTGTTGCCACTCATCCTTTTGCCGGATGAACAGTTGGCGGTCGTGAACCCCATTGGGTTGGGTTAAGTCTAATCGTTCGATTTGCATGATGTGTAGCAGCAGACCTTTGGCTTGTTCAGGTGCAACCAATGGGTTGGGGAGATCTAGCTGGTCTAGTTGCTGGAGTAGTTTTGTGCGGCTGGCGATGGGCTTGCTCTGGCTTTCAATTAGCTGGTAAAACCAATCCATTTTCTTAGGCGCATCGGGTCGCAGCTGCCAGCTACTGGCAACAAAGTCATCCCCCACAGGTGAAGTTTCGACTTGCAGGCGATACTGAATTTGTACACTTGGCCAAAATGTATGCACGGCACATGCTTGTTGTAAAGTTCGCCACTTTGGGCTGCTTGCGTTAACAAAAATAGCCAGGGCGCCTTCTACCTCGCGTAGCACTAAGGTTCGTAATTGTGCTTGGCCGGCAGCGTCGATGTTGGCTACCGTACATAAACCAGCCATGGGGTCCTTTTGTTGCCAAGCGCGCGCTCGATCATGGGTAAATTGCGTAACAGGATCAAGCATGCGAGTTCCCTTGCTAGGTGTTGTTGGCATCGGCTTGGATGATCTGTACCCAGCGTTCTGCGCTGATGAAACCGCTGCCCCAGTTGGGGTAGTCGAGCTCAATTTGGGCGGCAATGTCAGTAACGTCTTGTTGCTTGTTCAGTGCCTCACGGATTTTAGTACTGGTCTTTCTCGCCACTTCGATATTCGCCTTTAGATCTTCTAGTGTTGCCAGCGGTCCGTGGCCGGGAATGATTTTGATATCAGCTGGCAGCATGCCAATTACCCCTTCTACATTGGCGATAAACCCATCTACTGTACCGCCACTGGCGACGTCAATGTAGGGGAATCGACCATTGAAAAAGAGATCCCCCATGTGAATGACATTGGCTTTTTTGAACCAAACAACACTGTCGCCATCAGTATGCCCGGCAGGCATATGAATCATCTCTAGCTCGTCGTCGTTAAAGTGAATGTTCACACTTTCTGCGTAGGTCACCAGTGGTAAACCGGTACGCGTAATGTGGTCCTGGGTAAGTAAGCGAATTCGCACATTGTCATGGGCGATAATCGTGCCGCTGGTACCGAAGACATTGTTGGAACCGGTATGATCGGAGTGGTAATGGGTATTGAGGACAAGCTTTGGGCGATCACCGCCGAGTTGATTGAGCGCGTTGGCAATTTTGTCAGCTAAAGGCGCAAATTGATCATCAATGATCAATGTTCCGTCCTCGCCTACCGACACCCCAATGTTACCCCCGGCACCTTCCAACATATGTACAGAGCCACTGATGTGGGTGGCTTTCATTTCCACGCCTGCGAATCGGTCTGCGGGCGCTGCGTGTATTGCTGCCGTCTGCATTACACTAGATAGACAAACTATGGCGATTGCGCTGAACAGTGGCTTGAACGTTTGCATAGCGATTCCTCTAAAAATTAATATGTGTACCGGTTTTTGTGTGGTCTGACCAATGTGTTGGGGCATTGGCTTGATGTCTTTTCATCACTCGAAATAAAAAGCCATGCGCACTGGCTGATAACGCGTCACTGATCATATTCTCTACGTCTACTTCGCTGGCTCGTCGCAACATGCGCTCAAATGTGAAGACGAAGTTGTTGGTGTGTCTTGCGCGAACTTCGGTACTGTAGAACATTTCGAATTGTGTTTCAGGGTCCTGTTCCTGAAGGTGTGCGATTAGCAAGTGACGCGAGAATGCTTCAAGGTCTGCACCCGAGCCTTGCGCTGAGAACAAGCGGGACATTTCTTCGGAGCTGGCTGTGCCAGCGCTCGTGCCACCTTGAATTGATAGGTATAACAAACCAGCGATAGAGCCCAATTGTGCTCTTACCGAGTTGGCGATTTGCAAGAAAGCTTCTTGGCGGGCGTGCAGTTCACTGGCGGCAGAATTTTTAGATTGAATCACCGCCTGTTCAGCAGTGCGCTGAATCTCTGTCGCCTGAGCACGTATTGCTGCCGTGTTTTCCGCTAGTTCCTTCTGTTGTAAAAAGTAACCAATAACAAGCCACAGAAAGGCTAACGGGGCGAAGGCACCTTCTAAAAAGTTGCCTAGTTCTTCAGCAGGAAGAACTGCAAAGGCACGCCAGCCGATGGTTGCTGTGATGTAGATGAAGCCCAGCGAAATCCACGTAGCGGTGAGGCTTACGCCGAGCCATATTCGCCAATTCATAGCAGAAATGGTTTACTCGTCTGCTTCACTGTCGTTAGGTGGAGCATCTCCTCGACGCCTAATTTCGGCGATATCTCGCTGAATTTCGCTGAGGCGAAATAAGATGTCTGGAATTTGGTCACTAATGCGCCACAGTAGATACGTGACTGCTAACAATAAGATGAATGAGAAGAATCCCATCAACTAACTCCTGAAGTTATTTGGTGTGACTAATAGTAACAACAGTTGCTCTATTCCAGCGAGCCCGTTATAGATTTTCGCTGACTAAGTTCGATCCAATTCCCGTCAGGATCTAACACAAAGGAGATATAGGCTACTTCGCCGAGTCGCACTGGGGCCATTCCTTCGCTGCCTCCGGCAGACAAAATTTGCTGGTGTGTTTGCACAACGTCGAAAACCTGAAAAGTCATATACCGATACCCAATGCCAGCTCGTTCGAATGGAGCTACTTGCTGTTGCACCAGCTTGATCTGTGAAGTGCCAACGCCGTAGGTGTGTGCAGATAATTGCTCAAGTCCTAGCACGCCACCGTAGAAATCAGTTTGAGCCTGTAAGTTATTGACGTAAAGGTGCAAACATAGATTTGGGGAAGTTGCGCTTGCAGGCAGAAGTTCTAGTTCATTGCCGTCGGGGTCGAGGAGTTCAATGGATGCGTCTACGGCAGGCGTATAGATCTGCAGTTTGTGTAGGCCGGTGGGATGGCCTTGTGGTTGTACATTGCGGTTGTGGTTGATCTTCAACACACTGTCACCTATGGCGTGACGATGTTGGTGTACGCCGCCGCCCACCTTGAGGAGTTCGCTAAAAGAGACATGGGCCTGGTCCTGCCAAAATGCCAACATGTCATTTAGATTGTTGGTATATAGGCCAACATCTAAGGCCGGTTTTGCAAGCTCCATTCTACCCACTTGTTTGTGCTGCTGAATTGATCATTATACGCGCTGTTGCTAGTTTCACATCTGCTGGCGCTAAGCTTGCGGCTTTGTGAGTGAAGACGGGTCTAATAATTGCCGTAGTTTGTCCTCTGACAATTCTGTGTTCTCTAATGCGACTTCGATGATCGGTCTGCCTTCACGATAAGCTTGTTTGGCGATTTCCGCCGCCTTCATATAACCAATCACGGGATTAAGGGCGGTCACTAATATTGGGTTTCGGTATAAACTGCTATCGAGTTTTGCCTGGTTAACGGTGAAAGTGCTTATTGCTTGATCAGCAAGCAGCGGCATAACGTTGCTGAGCAGGTTAATGCTGCTTAACAGATTGTCAGCAATCATGGGCAACATAACATTGAGCTCGAAATTTCCCGATTGCCCACCGATGGTAATGGCTGCGTCATTGCCAATGACTTGAGCAGCTACCATGGCAGCAGCCTCAGGAATCACTGGATTGACCTTTCCAGGCATAATGGAAGATCCGGGTTGTAGAGCTTCTAAGGAGATTTCGCCTAGCCCTGCCAAGGGTCCTGAATTCATCCAGCGTAAATCATTGGCAATTTTCATCAAGCTTACGGCGGTAGTTTTCAACAACCCGGAAATAGCAACCGCGGTATCTTGGGATCCAATCAGGGCAAAGTAGTTGTCTGCTGGTACAAAGGTCAAGCCAGTGTCGGCACTCAGTTGCTGCGCAAAACACTTGCCAAAATCAATGTGCGCATTGATGCCAGTGCCTACCGCTGTTCCGCCTTGGGCCAGGGTCTGCAGGGTTGTTCTAAAGTCGGCTAAATTGTTGCGATTTTGCACCATTTGAGCCGACCAGCCAGATAAAACCTGCGCCATAGTGACGGGCATAGCATCCATCAGATGGGTGCGTCCGGTTTTGCAATATTGGCCGACACTATCTGCTTTAGTATCTATTGCATCAATCAGGTGCTGGAGTGCGGGAAATAGCTGATTGTGCAACTCTAACGCCGCGCTTACGTGAATTGTAGTGGGTATAACATCGTTACTACTTTGGCTGCAGTTCACGTGGTCGTTCGGGGCGACAACCTGACCTAAGTGCTGGGTGGCTAAGGTAGCAATCACCTCGTTAGCATTCATGTTTGTGCTGGTACCAGAGCCAGTTTGGAAGATGTCTACGGGAAAGTGAGCCAGCAGGTTGTTGTCCGATAATAATTGTTCGCATGCGCCGATAATGGCGTTGGCGTACTCTGGCTGTAGTGCTCCAAGCTGATTGTTTGCTTTGGCAGCTGCGCCCTTTATTTTCACCAACGCGGTGATGAAGGCCAAGGGCAAGGTTTGGCTGCTAATGGGGAAGTTGTTAATGGCGCGTTGGGTTTGGGCGCCGTAAAGGGCGTCTTGGGGTACTTTGATTTCACCCATGCTGTCGCGTTGCGTTCTAAATGAGGGCTTTTTACTCATATTCCTATCTTTTTGGGTTTAATTGTAGGCGATAGCTTTCTTCGATCTGTTTGTTTGCTGGATAGGAGACTTCGTACTGATGATTGATGCGCCAGCTTTCGCCGCCGGCTAAAGAACGCTGCCACATTACGATACCGGGTTGGTCCTGCCAATTTTTATCGGTGGGCGGGGTAGCGTCACGGGGTATTTCAACACGAATGTCTTTGTGTTGCGCAATCGGGTATCGGTCAAACACTTCGATAGCGGTAGCACTTGCTCTACGGTTGGTGATGACAAATACCGTTGAAGTGAGTTCTTCCTTTCTTTTGCCGACGATGCCTGCGGTGTCCTTTTGTGCACCTTGGGGCTTTATCTCAACATCAATGCGTCGGTCCTGCCCCATGGGTAAGGTGATTTCATCCTGGGGTAATGCTGTTGGCATGGTGGTTTCACCGACGTAGGTGCCGTCTACGTAAACCCGCATATCATTGCCATACAGCGGAGTGTCTTGATTGTAGGTGAAGCGAGCAGTGAGAAAGGCGCCGCGGCTAAATTGGGGGACAACTTGAGTGACTAGGTTGACGTTGAAGGAATTGCTGGTGATCTCGAAGAGCTGGGGTTCATGGTTGCGATTGGTCACGTTTACCCGACCAGGAATGTCGTAACTTATGCTGTAATTGCGCACGGTGGACATGTCTATGTCGTTCTGCTCAATACCGTCAAGACGCGACCCGGTGACAATAATTTCTTCCAAAGCTTGTGGGCTGGCCAAGGCCCTTAGGCCTGCTCTTTCTTTGCGCAGCTGTGCACGTTGATAATCTAAGAACACACTGGGCAGCTGTGGAGAAGCAAGTGCGCCACTGGGTTCGCTAGTAGAAAGTGTCAGCGCAATGTTGCTCCAATCCTCATCCGTGGCCTGTATGACCACTGCTTTTTGGACCAATCGTAGGTTACTGGCTTCGCTGCTTAACCTGGCTTCAAATTGAGGTGACCAACTCGCCTGGTGTTGGAAGTAGTGTAATTTCAGAGTGATCTGTTGTGCTTTGTTTGAAGTGACTTGCACGTTCAATTGTTTAGAGGAGAGGGTACCCCCGTGTAGCGCTGCAAGTTCTCGACCTAACTTAGACAGTTCCTTTTCGAGTTGGCTGGTCTTGGTTTGGTTGTTGCGCAGTGTAGCCCTTGCCTGGGTTGAGCCGTCCTCTAGTACCTGTAAGGCCTGGCGCCAGGAGGTGACATCTGCTGATCCTCTTGCGCCCTCAAACCAAGACTCTTTTGCATAACCTTGGGCGATGCCCTCTAAGAACTTCAGTTTGAGCTGGGCTGTTGTGGAGGCGTCTGCGACTGTGTTAATGCTCAACTGCTTGGCTTCGATGTCTCTTTGCAGACGCTGAAACTCCGCGTTGTAGGCATCACGCTGCTGAACCGTTTGCAGGCGAATTTGCCCCAAGGTGATATTTGGCTGGTTGGTTTCCAACTGCAAACGTTCCTGGGAGACACTAGAAACTAGATTGGAAAATCTCAAGTCTGTTGTTCCGGTAGGTAAGTTGACTTGTGCGATTCGAGTTACCGTGGCACCGTTGTTATAAACGACTACCGCATCTATACGGGATTCGACATCTAACAATGCAGCCTGCAGTGGCCAAGCCGCAAAAGATGTTGCCAACCCTGTCAGTATCAACAAGCTGCGCATGTGAAACCTCTACCTCCTGTAAAAAACACAGTCTAATGCAAAAAGCACAATCTAATACAAAAAGCACAATCTAACTCGGGCTTGCGATTTGGGTATACATTCATCTATAGATCTGCATAATTCGCGCCGTCGCGTATGTTAGACAAAGTTTTTTGCAAGCTTTACGTTGAATATAAAATCAATATCATGCGCAATGTTTCAAATACGAACATTGGAGAGTGTAATTTTAATGAAGAAACTAGTATTGCTGTGTCTAGCCATCAGTGTATCTATGCCGTTATATGGTGATGACCAAGTTATCGAAGAAGTGGTGGTCACCGCCACTAAGAGAGCAACTACTGTACAAGAAGTCCCCTTTTCCCTAAACGTGCAGACTCAACGAGATATCCAACGAGCAGGCGCGAGTAACATTGAAGAGTTGTCTCGCAATATTGCCGGTCTAACCGTGCAGAACCTTGGTCCTGGACAAAGCCAGGTTGCCATAAGGGGTGTTTCAGCGGGGCAAATTGTTCGTGATCAGCCTGGGGTTAAAGAACAAGTAGGGGTTTACCTTGATGAATCGGTGATCTCACTGTCTTTGTTCACACCAGACTTTGACTTATACGACCTAAATAGAGTTGAAACATTACGTGGCCCGCAAGGTACGTTGTTTGGTTCTGGTTCAGTGGGTGGCACCATTCGTTACATCACCAACCAACCTAATCTTGAAGAACAGGAAGGTTCTTTTGAATTGGATCTAAATTCTGTGACCGACGGAGAGATTGGTGGTCATGCCAAAGGCATGATTAACATTCCGTTCGCCGATGGCAAGGCAGCCTTACGCCTGGTCGGGTATACCACGCAACATGCTGGTTTTATTGATGCCCTAAGCGACTCGGGTAAAAGTGATGACGTCAATGACGGCACCACAAACGGCATTCGTGCAGCTTTAAGGTTCGAGCCTAACGATATGGTCACCATTACACCTCGGCTCGTTTATCAAAAGACCGAAACGGATGGATTCAACCGTCAGGAAGCCTTTAATCTCTTTGCTAACCCATTCACGACCACTCGGCCTGCTATACAACTTGGCGAGCGAGAGCAGTTTTTGTTGCTAAATGAGGAATTCGAAGACGAAACTTTGTTGCTCGACCTAACTGCAGAGATAAGTTTTGATGGCTTTGATCTAACTTCTGTGACCAGTTATACCGAACGGGATATCCTCGTCAGCAGAGATGCCAGTGCGCTCACGGGTAGTGTATCCATCGACTTAGCCTATCTCGAAGCAGATACCCTGTTGCCTTCCAACTTGTTGGATACCACAGATGTAGAGCAGATCACGCAAGAATTTCGTATCAGTTCTAACGGTGATGGTGCGATCGATTGGTTAGTGGGGGTGTTTTATTCCGATACGGAAAGAGTATACGCTCAACGTCTACCCACTCCTGGTTATGATGCAGCAACTGATTGGGCATTAGGCGCAGGTACGTCCGCTGCTGTGGCCAATGGTTTTGGTGCAGACTCTCCTTTCAATTCTGACTTGCCTTATGACATCGAACAATTAGCACTATTTGGTGAAGTCTCGTTGAATGTTACTGAAGCCTTAAGACTGACGTTGGGCGGTCGTTATTATGACTTTGAAGAAGAACGCACAATTACTACGGGTGGACTATTTGCTGCAGGTGATTCCGGGCGCGTTGATAGAACCAGTTCAGATGGTTTCAATCCTCGCATCCTCGCCAGCTACGAATTTTCCGATAGCATCACCTTTAATGCTCAAGCCGCACAGGGGTTTCGTCTAGGTGGGGTTAACGATCCACTGAATACAGCTTTGTGTACCGCTGGAGATGCCGCCATCTTCGGTGGTTTCCAGTCTTATGATGATGAAACGGTGTGGAACTACGAAGTGGGTATGAAGGCAGAATTTGATAACGGCGTGTCGTTACAAGTTGCTGTGTTCCAAGCTGATATCGAAGATCTACAAGTGACGTTGGATGCTGGTTCTTGTTCCTCACGCATCTCCTTTAATGTTGAAGATGCACATTCCACCGGTTTTGAATTTGAACTCACCGCACGTCCAATGGAGGGCTTAGAGTTAGGTCTGTCAGGAAGTATTGTGGAATCTGAGTTCGACAGCACAGTGTTGGACGCCAATGGCCTTGTGCTAGGTGGTGTGGCAGACGGCAACCGTCTCGCGTCAACCCCAGAATTTCAGATTTCTGGTAATGCGACTTACTCCTTCCCCACAGATTGGTTCGGGGGCACTGAATTCTTCGTTCAGGCAACTGTGCAGCATGTGGGTGATCGATTCACTCAACCTAGTGATCAAGTTGCGGGTGCCGGTATATTTACCAGTGGTCTAGCCTTTGCGGGCGCAACGGGTGGCGAAGTAACCACGTTAGATTTGGAGTTGGATGCCTACACATTGGTAAACCTCAACGCGGGTCTCTCTACTGAAGCTTGGGAGGCTGTTGTGTATATCACTAACGTCACCGATGAAAATGCTGATCTGTCATTCGATAGAGAGCGCGGTGGCCGGGCGAGACTTGGTTTTCGTACCAACACGCCTCGTACACTAGGGGTTACCTATCGCAGGTTCTTTTAGATTTCGAAGCGCTTGTTAAATTAGCAGGTGCCTTAGCGGCTAAATAGTGTGGTGACAGATGTCTAAAGACTTGTCGCCACCTATTGCTATTAGCGGTAAGTTCGCAAATGGGGCAGGGTATGCTGCTTTCTCGATGGTGGTGCAGGGGGTGGCAAGTTCCGCCAGTAGAAACCGTACTTTTGGTGGTGAAG
>JAADHW010000297.1 GCA_013151695.1 Gammaproteobacteria bacterium | reverse complement strand
CACAGTGCTAGTACCAATGACCCAGCGCCAGCCAAAGTCCATAAACAACACGGTTATGCCGATCGCAAGCAACACACCCAGCGGCCAACCTGCGGACAAAAAAACTGTTGCCTTGCCCCTTACGTTGACCGGTACCAGTTCTTCAAAATAGGGGAAGGTCACGACAAGTGCGCCGGACAACACAAGTCCGCACACAAAACGAACCCACCAAAGTACTTCATAACTCGAGGCGAATGCACTCATCAGTGGAAATAGGCCGTACAGCCCAATGCTTAGAACCATGCACCGTTTTCGACCCAGTGTCCCACTCAACTTACCCCATACCAGGGCGCCGGGAATCATGCCAAGAAACATTGCGCCGATGAGCGAGCCGATTTCTGCCGTAGTCAGCGCAAAATCGGCGCCAATCGCGCCGCTCGAAAAGATGATGATCATCATTTCCCAAGACTCAATGACAAATGCCACCATCAGTACCAAACCGGCGCTCCAGTGTGTTTTGGTCAACGGCATGTTCTCGAACCAATACCCGACTGCCTTGCTAGTAGAATAGGTGGTTTGGTCGCTTGTCATCGTTGTTGTTGCTTAGATACCGTTACGACGAGCGGCAATCGATAGAGCAAATTGGTCTGGGGATAGTTCATCATAGACGCTGCCCATCTAGAAACAGCGTTGGTCAGCATTCATGCCGGTTATTCACCTTGTTCACTCACGGCAACGTGGCTAATCGGAATTTGTTGTGACAACAGCTCCGACGCTTCTGCCTGTAAGAAAATATGTTCTAGGGCATCGAAGCCGTTGACGACCTTTCCGAACGCGGCAAAACCTTGTCCATCTGGCTGGCGACTACCACCATAGTCAAGTTGAGGTTGGTCTTTTAGGCAGATGAAAAAGCTACCGTACAGTTCACCGAGATCAAAACGTGCCGCAGAGACTACCCACTTACGATGCGTTATTCCTGTCTGTTGAGTGTTTTCATGAGTCATGAGATGGCGAGGTCCTTCAAACCTTTGTAACGGACCGATTTGTAAGACATTAATCTGCGAATCTTGCGCTTGCTGAATTCCACTGGTGGTAACAATTCGAAAAATACTAGCAGGCTCAAACGCTCCGTTTCTGGTCAAATCTATGAAGTATTGACAGGTTTCAGGCGCGTGGTCCAAGTGCATCAGAATGCTGACATCACCAAATGTCGAATGGAAATTTAGAAACTTCATCCCTCGTGCCGAGTTAATCGCTGTCGATCTCGTTTTGGCTAGGCGGAAACAGCAATGGAGTTCCTACCCAAAGCAATTTTGCAACGTGACCACTTTTGTTAACAACACTGTGGTCAACCTGGGTATTGTGGTGGGCGCTGTCGCCTTGCCTTAGGGTGAAAACTTCGTCGCCAATACTCTGCTCAACCTCCCCCTCTAGCACATAAAAGAAGTCTTCACCCTCGGCTCGATGAACTACTGGAAGCTCAACCCCCGGTGGTACTTCCATGAGCAGCGCGTTCATTTGCTGATTGCGAATTTTGGCGTCTAACCTTTTGTAGACAACTGGCGAATCGATATCAATATAGTGGGGATTGTCAGCACGTCGAACCAAGCTGGTCGGTGCAGGTGGTGTAATGAAGTAATGAATGTCGGTTTCCAACGCCCCGGCAATATTGATGAGTGAGACAATGGAAGGGGTTGCCTTACCCCGTTCTACTTGCGAAAGGAAAGCCGCAGACAACTCAGCGCCATCGGCAAGTTCTTGAAGCGTTAGTCCAAGCATGGTTCGACGGGCTTTTAACAAGCTGCCGATCGAGCGCTTCACTGGATTGGATTTCTTTGCACTAGTGGGCATAGCCGCCGCTGTTCCGTCGCATTGAGAGAAGTGACAATTCTAACCACAAATGTGCCTTTGTCAAAAATAGTTGAATTAGTTAAAAAATTAAGTAAAGTTAATGCGAGTTCATAAAAGCCTTGTTTGGGGGGGAGTTCCGGATATGAAAATTCATCAACTGATTCGCTTAATATTGTTAGTGCCCGTTTCATTGCTGTTTGTGATGCCGGTGAACGCACAGTCCAGTTTGTCCAATGGTGCTGAGGTGATCGAGGAAGTGCTTGTCACCGCAAGGCGCCGCAGCGAAACTGCACTTGAGTCTCCGCTTGCGGTGACCGCATTTAATGCGCAGATGATTGAGGATGCAGGTATCCAACGTGTCGAAGACTTTGTTGCGCTAACCCCCAACGTGACTATGGCAACCTCGCAAGGAATTGGCACTAGCTTTCTTAGTATTCGTGGCGTCACCCAAGTCAGGAATGGAGAGAGTCCAGTCGCCACCGTGGTAGATGGTGTGTTGCAATTTAGCGCGATCCAATTTCGCCGAGAGCTGTTTGATGTTGAGAGCATTGAGGTGGTAAAAGGACCTCAAGGTGCCATTTACGGACGCAATGCGACGGGTGGCGCGATCATTATTAATACTCGCAGGCCGACCAATGAAAAGTACGGCTATGTACAAGTTGGAGCTGGTGACGGCGAAGAGTATTCAGTGCAAGGCTCCTTTGGGGGACCTATAGTTGAGGACCGCTGGTATGGTCAATTGTCTGCAAACTTTTTAGATCGCGAAGGCTATCTAGACAACATTACGCGTGGTGAAGAAGCAGATCGATTCGAAGACACCACCATTCGTGGTCGCCTGATTTTCGAACCATCAGATGCCTTCTCGGCAGATTTTCGAGTGGCTGTTTCGAAGCACAAAGGACGCGGTATTGGCTTTCAATTCCAGGGCGTCAATATCGCGCCAGATGGAATTACCGCAACTGGGTTTGGTACAGATACCGGGCCAATTGACGCTAACAACGTGCTTCCGGTGCGCGATAATAATGTCGATACGGGCGAACGCGATATGCTTGATTTCACATTGAAACTCGATTGGGAAACATCGTTCGGCAATATAGTATCAACCTCGTCATTCACAGATATCGAAGAATGGGGCGACTCTGATCAATTTCCTTACACCAATGCAAGGAGTTCTGCGGCACTGTTTGGTTTCGATGGCACGCAAACCGGATTCTTCGAATTGAGCGCGTTCACCCAAGAACTGCGATTGAGCTCGTTGAGCGACAGCAACATCCAGTGGGAAGTAGGTGCGTATTATCTCGACTGGGAGCGCTTTGTTTCCTTATCAACGGGTACCGATACCGGGCAAGGCATTATTCGGCTGGAGAGAGAGCCAACCACCAATGCTCGAAATCCTACGACGTCGTTTCTCGCAGATGACAATAACAACAGTGCATGGGCCGTATTCGGTAGCGTCGATTTCGATTTAACCGACCAACTCGATCTGTTGCTGGCGTTAAGATACGACGATGAAGATCGTGAACAGAAGGTCTCACCATTGCAATTTCCTGCCGGTGTTCCGGGTGCTAGAAATACAGCGTCTTTCAGCAAGTTGCAACCAAAGGTTACCTTTAGATACCAACCCAGCGATGATATGAATCTATATTTGACTTGGGGAGAAGGGTTCCGTAGCGGCCAGTTTAACCAGAACGGAATTTCTGTCGTTGCAGCGGGTGCAGGTCTAGTCGGCGTAACCGATTTGGTGAGGCAAGAAGAATCAGAATCGATAGAGCTAGGTTTCAAAGGCCGGTTTGCAGATGGGCGGTTGCGTCTGAACGCAGCTATATTTTCAACTGACGTTGAGAATCAGCAATTCTTCTCTTTCATCGGCGCGATCAGTGCACAGATTTTGACCAGTATCCCAGAAGTATCGCTTAGCGGTGTAGAGGTCGATGTGGTATTCCAAGCGACCGAAAACCTCAGTTTGTTCGCAGCTTACGGGATTACCAATTCTGAAATCGATGCGTATCCAACAAATCCTGCTGCGGTTGGCAATGATGCACCGTACATTGCTGAGAATACCGCGAACGTAGGCTTACAGTATCGGGCAGCAATTTCAGACAATCTGCAAATATTTGCCCGTGCCGACTACGAGCGCCGCGGAGAGCAATTTTGGGATGTTGATAACTCCACCGCCAGAGATGCGTTAGAGCTGGTCAATGCGCGCATTGGTATAGAAAGTAGCGATGGCAAATGGTCAGTGACAGGGGCAGTCTATAATTTGACCGACGAGATATACAACTCAGAGTGGGTCGCGGGTGGGTTCTCAGCCGCGGCGCCTGGACGAATTTGGAATGTTATGTATCGACACAATTTCTTCTGATCTGATGAGTAAATACAGAATTTCAGCTGATATCGGCGGTACCTTTACCGACATCGTCGTTGAACCTTCCGACGCTCCGGTGTTCGTCGGTAAGGTGGCCACGACGCCGGAAAATCCTGCTGAGGGTGTTATCAACGGCATCAAAGAACTTGTGCCGGATCTTGCCGACGTAGAGTTCTTCGTGCATGGCACCACCGTTGGACTCAACGCGTTCCTTGAACGCAAAGGTGAACGGGTTTTGCTGGTATTGACCGCAGGGCTCGGTGATTCGTATACGATCGCCCGCGGTAATCGGCATTCGTTATATGAGTTGCGTTACCAAAAACCGGAACAACTCGTCGCCCGACGAGACATTCATGAGGTGCGTGGTCGTTTGTGCTGGGATGGGGAAGAATTAGAGCCGCTGAATCTTTCCGACTTCGAACCCATCATTAAAAAGGTTAAAGCAGAGGGTATTAAAGCCATTGCGGTTTGTTTTGTGCATGCCTATGCCTATCCGCAGCATGAACTGGCTGCTGGTAAAATTCTCGAAGCGAAACTGCCTGGGGTTTCAGTTTCGCTATCGTACCAAGTCGCTCGTGAGTGGCGTGAATATGAAAGAACATCATCCAGTGTGATGAATGCTTATGTGGCTCCGGTGGTAGAGCGCTATTTGAGTAGCTTGCAGCAACAACTACGAGACATGGATATGCAGGCTACAGTTCATATCATGCAGTCTAGTGGTGGTGTGTCTACCGCAGACAGTGCCCGACAGAATCCGGTCTTTACGCTGTTGTCCGGCCCAGTAGGTGGGACAATTGCTGGCACCGCATTGAGTGCGGCGACAAGCCGGCCGAATTTGTTGTGCGTCGATATGGGCGGTACATCCTTTGATCTCAGCTTGGTCATCGACGGAAAAGCCAATGCGACATTGGAAACCGAGTTGGAAGGGCTGCCATTGCTGATGTCGATTGTCGATATTGCGACCATCGGTACGGGTGGTGGCTCCATTGCATGGATGGAGCAGGGCGCAGTTCGGGTTGGTCCGCGCAGCGCCGGTTCTATACCCGGTCCGGCCTGTTATGGGCGTGGTGGCACCGAGCCTACGGTGACTGATGCAAATTTGTTTCTCGGACGATTGGGTGCTAAGTCATTGTTGGGAGGTGACATGTCGCTAGACACCCAAGCGGCTTGCGCAGCCCTTAAGCAGCTTGCTGACGAGGCCGATATGGAGTTGGTTGCGTTTGCTGAGGGAATATTGTCGATCTCAAATGCAGCGATGGCCGACGCGATGCGTACGATTACGGTGAGTCAGGGCGTTGACCCACGAGAGTTCACGCTGGTCGCATTCGGTGGTGCTGGCCCAATGGCGGCAGTATTTCTAGCCGAAGAACTGGATATTGGCGAAGTGTTGATTCCTAGGTTTCCAGGTACATTTTCTGCCTGGGGGATGTTGCAAACTGATTTGCGGCAAGATTTCACGCACAGCTTTTTTCGCGCTGCAGACAGCGTTACTGTTTCTCAGTTAAACGAAGTATTTGTTACCCTTGAGCAAACTGGACATGACGCCATCCTCAAAGAAGGGATCACAGCGGACCGCGTATCATACGTCCGCTCAGCAGATATGCGTTACGTCGGTCAGGAATACACGATCAATGTTGACATTCCAAGCGGTGATGGCATTGGATGCGCAGTCAAAAATTTCCATTTGGCCCATGCCACCCGTTATGGTCACTCAAGCCCGCAAGCACCGGTTGAGTTTGTTAATCTCAGAGTTGCAGCCTACGGCGCGCTGGATAAATTTTCTCACAGTATGCCTCAGCAGGCGCCGGACTCGGAGCCACAAATCGGCGAAAGGTCGATCATCTTTGGCGGTACATTACACGAAACACCTATATTGTCCCGAGAACAACTGCCGGCGGGGTTTAAAACCGTGGGTCCGGTAATTATTGAGGAACAAAGTGCAACCACGGTTGTGCCACCTGACTGGATAGTTCAGTTGCAAGCGGATGGTAGTGTGCTGCTACAACGTGGCGGTAGCTCATGAGTCAGATAGATCCGATCACCACGGAGATTATCCGTAATGCATTTATCTCCATTGCGAATGATATGAATGCCACTTTGATCAGAAGTGCCTTCACGCCGGTTATATACGAAGGTAAAGATTGTTCGGTTGCTCTCATCGATGCCAACGGCGATGTGCTCGGTCAATCATTGGGCTTGCCGCTGTTTCTCGGTAATCTGGAAATTTGCGTCAAACTTATCGCCGAACAATTTGGTTGGGACTATTTCAAAGACGGCGATGTGTTCTATATGAACGACTCATATATGACCGGCACACACCTCAATGACTCAACCATCATCATGCCCATTTTCTGGAAGGGACAACGGATCGGTTTTGCCGCGTCACGAGCTCACTGGCTGGATGTTGGTGCAAAAGATCCTGGCACCCCGGTCGATTCCCACGAAATTTACCAGGAAGGTGTGCGCTGGGGCCCCACTCGGTTGTATGAAAACGGTGAGCCGCGAGAAGATGTCATTGACTTGTTGCGCCGCAATAGCCGCTTTGGTGAAGCCACGGTTGGCGATATGAATGCACAAGTCGCGGCGGGTAAGACTGGCGAAAAGCGTCTGTGCGCACTGTTTGATCGCTTTGGGCTGGAAACTATAATGGCAGCCCGTGACGAGATTTTTCAACGCACCGAGACACTGGAACGAGAAGCGGTACAAGCGCTTCCTGATGGTATCTACAAAGCTGATGGTTATCTGGACGACGATGGGTTGCAAAGCGAGCCGTTGCTAGTCAATCTAGAATTGACGATAAAGGGCGATGTTATGACCATCGACTTGTCCGGCTCAGCAGCACAGGCTCGAGGCCCGGTCAATTGTGGTATGACACAAACAATTGCTGCGGCTAGGGTTGCCTACAAGTTACTCATATGCTCTGAAGTATCACCCAACGGCGGCTCTTTCCGGCCGCTTGAAGTCACTGCGCCAGCACGCACTATTTTTTCGGCGCAGGAACCGGCAGCGTGCGGTTGGTATTTCTCGTCACTTGGTTTGCTTATCGACCTGGTGATCAAGGCGCTTGCACCTGCGCTGCCAGATAAAGTAGCTGCGGCCCACTACGGCGACTCAATGGTTATCACGGTCGCCGGAGAAGACCCCAGACACAACGATGAGTTTTATCTGATGATTGAGCCTACAACTGGGGGTTGGGGTGCATCAAACGGACGCGACGGTGAGAACTCGCTGATCAACAATGTGAATGGCAGCTTTAAGGACATTCCGGTAGAGATTTTCGAAAGCAAATATCCGCTGCGCCTGCTCTCATACGGAATTCGTAAAGACTCTGGCGGGCCGGGGAAGTATCGAGGCGGCAACGGTACCTATCGAGAGTATGAGGTGTTAACAGATTCTGATTTATCCCTTTGGTTTGAGCGCTCAAAAACAACGGCATGGGGGTTGTTTGATGGCAGCGCTGGTATGCCTCCTTCTGTCAAGGTTGAGATACCTGGAGAAGAAGCCGCCGAGTACCTTAAAGCCAACGCTGTACCGGTCAAGTGCGGTACGGTGATCCGCTGTGTTACCGGCGGTGGTGGTGGCTACGGGCTTGCGTTCGAGCGAGATACCAGAGCAGTGCGACAAGATGCCATCGACGGATATGTGTCTGTCGATCATGCGCGTGACGCCTATGGTGTCAGCCTCACTGAGTTGCTTGAAGTCAACGTCGCTGAAACCGAACGATTGCGATCAAGTAGCGGTCGGCACTGAAATCTTAGTTGGTATTAGCTTTCTAACAGCAGAAGCTCTGCGTTACCGCCTGTGGCAACAGTGTTGGTGGAAATTACTTTCTCGGTAGCAAAACGGTAAAGGTAATTTGGGCCTCCGGCTTTTGGGCCGGTACCTGAGAGGCCTTGCCCACCAAAGGGTTGACACCCAACAACTGCTCCCACCATGTTGCGATTAATGTACACATTGCCAACTCGGGCCATTTGAGCGATCTGTCTAACTCGACTGTCGATTCTGCTATGAATACCCAGGGTCAAACCGAAGCCGGATGAATTTACCGCTGCAACGACTTCGGCCAGATCTTCTTGGCGAAAGCGAGCGATGTGCATAACTGGTCCAAAATGCTCTTCAGGCAGGTCTTCAATACCATTTATCTCAAACATGACTGGAGCAACAAAATGTCCGTGTGCACACTCGTGTGAGAGCGGGGACCTGTGTAACAGACACCCCTGTGCTTCCAGCAACTGAATGTGTTGATTCAGTCTGGTGGCCGCAGTAGCTGATATCACAGGGCCGACATCTGTTCGAACCTTGGTTGGATTACCCACATGCAACTCATCCATAGCCCCCGCAATCATCTCGATAGTTTTATCGGCAATATCCTCCTGAAGATAGAGGATGCGCAATGCTGAACAACGCTGACCGGCGCTTAGAAATGCAGACTGAATGACATCGTCGGTAACCTGTTCTAACAACGCAGTCGAATCTACAATCATAACGTTTTGGCCGCCCGTTTCAGCAATTAGCGGCACTATAGGGCCACCTTTTGTTGCCAATGCCAGGTTGATTTTGGCGGCCGTAGCGGTGCTGCCTGTGAACACAACGCCTGCCACTTGAGGGTGCGAGACAAGGGCTGCTCCTACTAGGCCATCGCCCAAAACGAGTTGGCAAGCGCCACGGGGAATACCGGCAACATGCATCAACTGTGTTGCCATGAATGCGACAATTGACGTTTCTTGTGATGGTTTGGCGATCACAGCATTGCCTGCTACTAGGGCTGCTGCTACTTGCCCGACGAATATTGCTAACGGAAAATTCCAGGGGCTAATACATACGAATACGCCGCGGCCGGTCAAAACGAGTTCATTAAGCTCGCCGGTGGGTCCAGGTAGAATTTTTGGGCTGCCAAATAGATTTCGAGCTTGAGTGGCATAATAACGACAAAAGTCGACTGCTTCTCGAATTTCTGATATTGAATCTGGAATAGTCTTTCCGGCTTCTTGGCAGAGGATGGAAATGAAGACCTCACGCCTAGCCTCCAATTCGTCAGCCATACGGTCGAGTATAGTCGCTCGCTCATCTACACTCAGTGTGCCCCAGCTTTTCTGTGCGAACAAGGCGTGTTGGAAAGCTTCATCAACATCGTTGCCTGTATGTAATGCTACTTCCCCAACAACTTTGCGCGTATCAAATGGACAATGGACACTTTTATGTGTGTTGGATGCCGATTGCGTAAACAAGATCGATGATGCCTTCTCGCGCTTCAATTTTGCCTCAGACGACGCTTCCATTTCGACCACTTGCTTTTCGCTGTGCAAATCAATACCAGTAGAATTATTTCTGTTAAGCCCGAATAGCGCCGATGGCAATAAAATTCCTGGATGACTTACTATGGGTTGTTTGCGGACAAGAAAAACAGGGTCCTGAACAATTTCAGAAGGGGGCAAACTCGCATCTAAAAATCTGTTAACAAAAGAGCTATTTGCACCGTTCTCCAACAATCGACGAACCAAATAGGCGAGCAAAACATCGTGCCCGCCAACAGGGGCGTATATGCGAATTGGCGGAAAACTCTGACACATTTTCTTAGATGCCGCGTAGAGGCCATCGCCCATTCCGTGAAGACGTTGAAATTCGATGTCTGAGGTAGAGTGCGCCATTGAATAGATGGCCGCGACGGTGTGCGCATTATGGGTTGCGAACTGGCCACGTAGGTACTTTGAGTTTTGCAAAATTCGTTTAGCGCAAACTAGGTATGACAAGTCGGTTGATGCTTTGCGCGTATAGACTGGGAATCCTGCATAACCCATGACCTGGCTTTGTTTGATTTCAGAATCCCAGTAGGCACCCTTTACTAAGCGAACTGGTATGCGTTTTGCTGTGACTGAGGCCAACTCAGCCAACCACTCAATAATTTTATTGGCTCTTTTGCCGTAAGCTTGAACAACAATTCCGAGCCCGTTCCAATCTGCGAGACTCTTTTCGGTCACCAGCATTTGGAAAATGTCTAGTGACAGTTCCAGCCTATCCGACTCTTCTGCATCGATGGTCACCTCCACGCCAGTTAAAGAAGCGGCAGTACACAGGGTCAGAACATCTTCGTATAATTCTTTTAGCACGCGCTTGCGTTGCGCAAATTCGTAACGTGGATGTAGTGCTGAGAGCTTTATAGAAATCGACGATGGGAAGGCGGTGGGGTCAGAATTTTTCTCGCCAAGTGCGCGTATGGCATTTGCATATGCGTCGAAGTAGCGCTTCGCATCACTTGAAGTGCGAGCAGCTTCTCCCAACATGTCGTAGGAGTAGCGTGAGTTTTTTGATGAACGTTGAATAGCTTTGTCGATGGTTTGTCCAAGCACAAATTCGCGTCCCAGAATTTGCATTGCCGAGCGTACTGCTGCTTGAATAACCGGCTCACTTACCCGGCTGGTTAGCCGCGAAAACCATTGCCCAGGACTTTGGGAAAACTCTGCTTCGACGCTGACCAATTTGCCTGTTAGTAAAAGTGCCCAAGTTGACGCATTTACCAAATGTGAGTCCGCTGCGCCGGAATGAGCCGCCCAGTCTGCAAGTGCAACTTTATCGGCAATCAGTCGGTCTGCGGTTGCACTATCGGGAACGCGGAGTAAGCTTTCTGCGAGGCACATGAGCGCTAATCCCCCGGCCTTTGAGAGCCCATATT
>JAADHW010000359.1 GCA_013151695.1 Gammaproteobacteria bacterium | reverse complement strand
CGTGGCGTGGGTATCTGTAGAACACGCACGTAGTAAAAAGCCGAGGTATTGGCGTCGAAGCTAGGGTCACTCCAGATAGCTTGCAGTTCGTTCGCGCCGATACTGTCGTCCCAAGTGCCAGTTTGTCGATTGACGGTGTCAGCAATTGCAGTGAGTTGCCCGGCGTTATCAAGGCTTCTGTCTCCGGCCCAGGCTACGTTAAATATGGTCTCGTGAGTTTTATTGTTATCGTCGACCCAGCCTTTGATAATTTGAATTCGATCTAGGCTTGCAGATTTCGGGTCGCGTTGGGCCAGAATGGAAAATTCGGGTGCTGTTGCCGTTGTGTTGTTTATGCTTGCACCCATGGCGAAGGAAAGTTCCCCAAGTTGGGCGGTAAACCGAAGTCTTATGCGCGGCCCGGTAGTGGCGTATACCTCTTTGCGTTTAAAGGCGGCGAGAATGGCTTCGCGTGAGTTTTCAGTAGCCCATACTGCGGCTAACCCTCCGGCTTGCATAGACCATCCAGTGGGTCCAATCGCAAGCATAGAATCCTGCTTTCTTTCTGGAACGGAGTCGAAGGCCATTTTCCCCCAGAAATTAGGCTCCTCAGCCGAAGCCAAGCCAGAGTGAGAGTCTGTTGAACCAATGACACCAAACTGGAAAGGATTATGCCCAACAATTTGTTCTATTCGCAAGCCGTTGAGTAACCCTGAACGCATGAAGTCTCCTCGGCCAGCTATGTATTTTTCAGTCCTTTCTTGTTGGATGTACCAAGGGTAGGTTTCGAAATCTGCAAAAGGATCATTGGGCGAAAGGTCTGGATGGGTTTCGGAATCGCCTTTAATTTGCGTGACCTCTGCCACCGGTTCCCACTTGATGCGGTTTTGTGCATAAGTTAGATCAATCGCGTGCCCGCGTAGGGTGGTGTCGGCAAACATAATGCCTTTGGATATATTTGGATTGTGCGGAATCGCGATGAAGTTAGCCCCAGTGTCTTGGGAGGTTTTTTCTAGCCAGCGCCATAGGTCATCTGGGTAAGGGCTGTCGGTCGAAGAGTAAGGTAGGAACTGCCCGGCGGTTTCACCATCCGCGTCGGTCATGACGACGCGGTGCAGATTTGCACCGGCCGGGATAGAACTCCACTCCCAACCGATGATGGTGGAAAAGTGCCCCGGTTGATAATGACGCTCAGCGATCTCTCGCATGCGTTGCCATGCGTTGGTGGCGGAAAAGTCAGCGCCAGGTGCCACTTGAGCTATAGTTTCAGTCCACAGCGCGGCTGCTTCGCGTGGGTCGCCTTGGGTGGGGAGTAAGTTGGCGAAGAAGGCTGGGCCGGTCTCTGAATCTATGGCATCGCGAATTTCATTGGTGCGATACCAATAGGCCAGTTTCTCCAACAAATTAGGGTCTGGGTCTTGAACACCATCAAGGTAAATGTCTCTGATGCCGCCATAGAACTCGGCATGATCTGCGATCACCAAAAAGTCTAATGGGGTATTGATGCGTACACGGGTGCGGTTATAGGGGTGAATGACGGGTAACCCCTTGGCGTAACGATAGGCAACGTCTGGGTCTGCGGACAAATTGCCGTTTAAAAATGCATCAAACGAATAAGAGCTGTGTAAATGTGTATCGCCCCATAAAAGCACTTTTTCCGCGTGGGTATTTGCAACCACCACCAAGTTGGCCACTATGCCTAGCAACAGTATTGTGTTGAACCTGCCCATTATGGTCCGTCTGCGTGGGTCGAGCCTAATATCTTCAGAAATTTTGCTCATAAGTGCCTTAGAAGTTAGATATACCATCTGATGGGGTGCTACTGCTGATATTCGACCTGAAAGCGTGGCTCAAGACAAGCTGAAGACCGTTTTAGACCCCCAAAATAGTAAATTTCCTATAGTTTTATGGGTCTAATTAGCTTGAAGCCCTGCTAAACCGGAAGTAGAATGCGCGCCCTACGTTTTATACGTGTTGTGCGTATGCGTGGTATATTTTGCTGTCCGTATGAAAAACGATATTTAAAGGAGATTATCCAAATTCGAATGAAGGGAGATACTCATTAAAAAAGGTTCCAAGCGCGTCGAGCGCTCGCTACTGAACGAAGAAATTAAATCCAGCAGTGTGCGTTTAGTCGCCGCTGACGGTAGCCAACGTGGTGTCGTTTCGAGAGAAGAAGCGTTGGCTGAAGCGAGAGCTTCAAGTTTGGATCTGGTGCTTGTTGCGTCAGAAGCCGAACCACCGGTCTGCAAAGTAATGGACTATGGGAAGCATCTGTTTGAGCTGAAGAAAACGAAGGCAGCTCAACGAAAGAAACAGAAGCAGATCCAAGTCAAGGAAATGAAATTTCGACCAGGTACAGAGGAAGGCGACTATCAGGTCAAACTACGCAACCTGAAACGCTTTTTAGAAGAAGGTGACAAAGCCAAGGTTTCATTACGATTTAGAGGGCGAGAAGTTGTTCACCCTGAAATTGGTATGGCACTGTTGGCCCGTATTGCTGAAGATCTAGACGAATTGAGTTCAATAGAAGCTGAACCCAAATTTGAAGGAAGACAAGTGATCATGGTGTTGGCACCTAGGAAAAAGAAGAAGGGTTAACCCCTCACAGTTTTTTAACTGCCTCTGACTGAGTTGATGTATTGCCGGGCTAACCGGCGCCAAATTGCGTGGAGAATAGGTATATGCCAAAACTAAAAACTGTCAGTGGCGCAGCGAAGCGATTTCGCCGTACAGCCAAAGGCTTTAAACACAAACAAGCAAACAAGAATCATATCCTCACCAAGAAGGCGCCTAAGCGTAAGCGTCAGTTGAGAGGTTTCACAGATGTATCGCCTGCGGATGTTCGTGCGGTTAAGCGAATGATCCACAGCAAGGCTCGATAGGAGACCACTATGCCAAGAATTAAGCGTAGCGTGGCCTCTAGAGCCCGCCGCAAAAAAATACTCAAATCAGCACGCGGATATTACGGTGCGCGAAGTCGAACCTTTAAAGTTGCCAAGCAAGCGGTTATTAAGGCTGGGCAATATGCCTATCGCGACCGCCGCCAACGCAAGCGCCAGTTTAGGCAACTATGGATAGTGCGTATTAATGCTGCCGCACGTGAACATGGTCTGTCCTATAGCCGCTTTATCTCCGGTCTCAAGGGCGCGGGAATTGAGGTGGACCGCAAGGTGCTAGCCGATATTGCCATGCATGAAAAAGAAGTTTTTTCCGTTCTAGTGGAGCGAGCAAAGGCAGCATAGGGATGTGAGCGCGAGCTCACTCGCGTTCATAGAAGAAAGGGAAGGACCAGTGTCTTTCCCTTTTTTATTTGCCGCACATTTGTGATGCGCTACATTTGTGCCAGAGGAATATTTGCATTATGGACATAGACGAGATTCTCAACCAGGCTCAAACAGCGGTGGATGCTGCACAAGACTTGCGCAGCCTGGACGAGATTCGGGTAGCTTACTTAGGTAAGAAAGGTGAGCTAACCAGCTTGCTGAAAGGGCTAGGGCGGCTCGATCCTGAACAGCGTCCTAAGGTTGGTGCATTGATCAATGAAGCCAAGGTCAAATTTCAAACCACCCTAGATGCGCGCAAAACCTTACTCGAACAGCAACAGTTATCTGCTGCTATAAACGCCGACGCGGTTGATATCACCTTACCTGGGCGAAGTCCTACATTGGGCGGGTTACATCCTGTGACCCAGGCGTTGCACCGTATTGAAGAGATATTCTTAGGTGCTGGTTACGATGTTGTGGCCGGTCCGGAAATCGAGAACGACTACTATAACTTTGAAGCGCTAAACATTCCGTCTCACCACCCCGCGCGGGCGATGCATGATACTTTCTACTTCAGCGATGGCACATTGCTGAGAACCCATACTTCTCCAAGCCAGGTGAGAACTATGGAAAGACAACAACCTCCCATTCGAGTCATTTGCCCTGGCCGTGTCTATCGACGAGATTCGGATTTAACTCACAGCCCAATGTTTCATCAGGTCGAAGGGCTTGTTATTGATAAAGGCATTAGCTTTGCTGATCTAAAGGGGACGGTGATAGATTTTCTGCAACGTTTCTTTGAAAAAGACCTCCAAGTTCGTTTTCGTCCTTCTTACTTTCCCTTTACTGAACCTTCGGCAGAAGTTGATGTGCAGTGTGTGCATTGCCTAGGTGACGGGTGTCGAGTGTGTAGCCAAACTGGCTGGCTTGAGGTTATGGGCTGCGGGCTTGTGCATCCCAACGTGTTGAATATGTCGGGGATAGACTCTGAGGTGTACTCCGGATTCGCCTTTGGCTTTGGCGGTGACCGCTTAGCGATGATGTTATATGAAGTGGATGATCTGCGACTATTCTTTGAAAACGATGTCCGTTTTCTACAGCAGTTCAACTAAATAGCCAATAGGGAGCTTGAAGTGAAGTTCAGCGAAGCATGGTTGCGTGAGTGGGTTGACCCCGATATAGAGCGTGATGCATTACTAAAACAACTGACCATGGCGGGGTTAGAGGTGGCTGCGGTTGAAGCGGTAGCGGCAAAGTTTACCGGCGTGATTGTGGGCGTGGTAAGTGAGTGTGCCAAACATCCAGACGCCGATAAGCTTTCTGTGTGTCAGGTATCCGATGGCGACAATACCTATCAAGTGGTGTGTGGCGCGCCCAACGTACGCGCAGGGTTGGTCACCGCTTTTGCCCGTATTGGTGCCGTGTTGCCTGACAATTTTAAAATTAAAAAGGCAAAACTTCGCGGCATAGAATCTCAAGGCATGCTTTGTAGTGCAGCCGAACTTGGTCTCGGTGATGATCATGACGGAATCATCGAACTGCCGAGTGAGTGGCAGGCAGGGTCAGACCTTGTAGACGTTATGCAACTCGATGACATCACCATCGATTTAGATCTAACGCCAAACCGCGGAGATTGCTTGAGCCTCAAGGGAATTGCTAGAGAGGTAGGGGTGCTGAATAACACGGCAGTGGCATATCCGAAAATTGAACCTGTTGCAGCCACCATTGATGACGTTTTCCCGGTGTCTTTAGCAGATGCTCAAGGTTGCCCGCGCTATCTTGGTCGAGTAATACGCAACATCGACCCTAGCGCTTCGACCCCACTTTGGATGCGTGAGCGTCTGCGGCGTTGTGGTTTGCGAAGTATTGATCCAGTGGTTGATGTGACAAACTTTGTGTTAATAGAGCTTGGTCAACCTATGCATGCCTTTGACTTAAAGAATATTAAGCAAGGTATTGTTGTGCGTATGGCACAAGCTGGTGAAAAACTGAGCCTGCTTGATGGGCAAGAATTGGCACTAGACGACCAGACGCTACTGATCACTGATGCTAATGGCCCTGTCGCCATTGCTGGCGTGATGGGTGGCCATGGTAGCGGTGTTCAGGTTGATACGAAGGATGTTTTCTTAGAATGTGCATATTTTAATCCTCTCACCATCGCGGGGACGGCGCGTCGTTATGGCCTGCATACTGATGCCTCGCATAGGTACGAGCGCGGTGTAGATTTTACCTTGCAGAGTGAGGCCATCGAGCGCGCGACTCAGCTGCTGTTAGACATTGTCGGCGGCGAAGCTGGACCAGTGCATGAAAGCCTAGACCAAGTTCACTTACCGCAAGCGGTTTCGGTTCGGCTTCGTCAATCACGCCTGACTGAACTGTTAGGCGTTGATATTGCTGCCAAACAAGTAGATGAGGCATTTGCCCGGCTTGATTTTCAGATGACTAGCCGCGATGAGGTGGATGGATCTGTCGAGTGGACAGTACTGGCACCCAGCCACCGCTTCGACATTGCGATTGAAGCTGATTTGGTTGAAGAAGTGTGTCGCATATACGGTTACAACAATGTGCCCAGCAAACAGCCGCTTACAACACTTGCACTTCGGCATGTCGAACTAGAAAAGAACACTGAATCGGCTTTGAAGCGACAACTTGCAGCCATCGGTTTTCAAGAAGTTATTACCTACAGTTTCATTGACCCCGTCCTGCAAGATATGCTCGACCCTGGCTTCGCTCCAGTCACATTAACCAATCCCATGTCGTCGGAGCAATCTGTGATGCGTACGAACCTTTTAGGCGGGTTGGTTGATGCCGCATTGTCTAATCGGTCGAGACAGCAAGATCGCACTCAATTGTTTGAGATCGGCCTGGTTTTTCGCCAAGAAGAAAGTGGATTACAACAAACCTCTAGGCTCGCCGGCCTGCTTTGGGGAAGTCGTGAGGTGGAGTCGTGGGCTGGCCAAAGTAAAAAAATGGATTTCTTTGACGCTAAAGGCGCGGTAGATGCGTTAATAGATTGGGCCGGGTTGCTAGATGTAACGTTCAGCAAGGTTTCGGACCCTGTGTTACATCCAGGGCAATCTGCCGCCATTCACGTGCAAGGCGTTTCTGTGGGGCGGGTGGGTCGCCTACACCCAGAAATTGAAAGTAAGTTAGACATAGAAGGCGTTTACGTATTCGAAATTGATAGCGAAATTGCCCTCACAAATACCCGTCGAACCCATACGGGTATATCCAAATTTCCGAGCGTGCGGCGTGACTTAGCCTTGGTTGTAGACAAAGCTGTACCCGCAGCAGTGGTAGAAGGCGTTGTACGTGAAGCATTGGGTGGTATTTTGGTTGACTTCAGGTTATTTGACGTATATGAAGGCAAAGGTGTTGATTCTAATGAAAAAAGTCTAGGTCTAGGCTTGACGTTACAGAGTCAAACAGCCACCCTTACCGAAGAAGACATTGGACACTTTGAGCAAATTGCTGTGCAGGCTTTGCAGGAAAAAGTCGGCGGCCATCTGCGATAGCAAAAAGCTAGAAAAAAGCTAAAGAGCAGTTAGATAGCAGACAAGGTAATCGTATAAGAGCTGACAAAGATCAGCCCCACGAAATGCCGCTGCGAAAATGCTGTAAATTGGTTTCAGGGAGGCTAATTTGAATGCGCTGACCAAGGCGAAAATGGCGGATCAATTGTTTGAGGAACTGGGCCTCAACAAGCGAGAAGCAAAGGAGATTGTTGAGTTGTTTTTCGATGAAATCAGAGATTCATTAGAAGACAAGGTGCAGGTTAAACTTTCCGGTTTTGGTAATTTTGACTTGCGCGAGAAAGGCGAACGTCCTGGGCGTAATCCTAAAACGGGCGAAGAAATTCCAATCACTGCACGACGAGTGGTCACTTTTCGGCCCGGGCAAAAACTCAAGGCTCGAGTTGAGGCTTATGCAGGAGAAAGCTCTGACGAAGACGACAACAGGCAAGAATTTAATTCAGAACTGGCGGCGATGGAACTAGATGCTGGAACCAAGCAACAATAACGAACTGCCCCCAATCCCCGGGAAACGCTATTTCACGATAGGTGAGGTAAGTACTTTGTGTGAGGTTAAACCTCATGTGCTGCGCTATTGGGAGCAAGAATTTCCTCACTTAAACCCGGTCAAAAGGCGAGGAAATCGTCGTTACTACCAACGCCAAGATGTCATTATTATTCGGCAAATTCGAGCGCTCCTTTACGACCAAGGTTTTACCATTGGTGGCGCACGACAGCGATTAAGTAACGAAGATGCCAAAGCTGATCAAACCCAGTTCAAGTTGCTGGTTCGGCAGATGATTGTAGAGCTAGAAGACGTTTTGCGAGTGTTAAAGTCCTAGACGCGATCTAATCGTACCGATAGTTTCTTTCCCTAACCTTTACGATCCGGGAACCTGATTGACGTGAATTTACCCTGTCGTGCCAGCCTCGTGTTTCTGCTCACTCTGAGCGCTCATGCATTTGCAGATGTTACGGCTACACAAACTTATCGATATGATGCGCGCATGGCCTTCATCAAGGCTGGTGAACTCAATCTACAGTTTAACCGTGACGGCGATACCTATGAAGTGGCTGGCGAGTTCAAGACTTCTCGAACCATGAGCCGTTATTACACTTGGAATGGTGTATTTGCTGCGGTGGGTAAATGGCAGGGCAGTGGACCCGTGACCACAGCCTATATGGCACGAACCACCAGCAAAGACGAAGATTTAAAAATAGTGCTGACCTATCCTGATGCCACGCGCATTCTAGACAGCAAAAGTGGTGAGTTCGAGAACGTCGAAAAACCCGGCGGTATCGATTTGATATCTGCGTTATTTTTTAGCCCGACCTGTTACAAAGGCGGGCAAGTACATGATGGGGAAGACACCTACACATTGCGATTGCGCGGCGAACGAGAGCATATCTATGTCGGCGGATCAGATTACTATGCAGGGCCTGTTAGCAGTTGCGATTATTTGGTTTATGACCAAAAAAATCGTAAGCGCCGCGTGATTGTATCGTTGGCAGATGTGTTAGGCGTGATAGTGGCAGTACAAGTGCGAGCGAAGATTCCGATTCTACCTGACGCGGTGTTCAAACTTAAGATGCCTGGGGAAGTATTGGGTAAACAATTGACGCAAGCAGCACGATAGCAGATGAAGTGGCAGATTGGTGATTGCGGGAGATTTGCTGAGTGGTATTATGCCCGGCCCGCGACGAGGCCAGATGGTCTTTCATTTCGCAGCACAATTTCGGGGCGTAGCGCAGTTTGGTAGCGCACTTGACTGGGGGTCAAGTGGTCGCAGGTTCAAATCCTGCCGTCCCGACCAAATTCACAAGAAAATCATGACCTTACGGATCAACGCCGTTTGATGTCTTGTTGAAGCCTCCTAAATTCGCTAGTTCCTCCTAAAGCTAATTTTTTGACCGCAAATCCGTAGCGGCGTTAGCATCCAAACCACGATTATAAGATGAAGACTACCTTAGTTGAGTTTTCATACCTTGGTATTTTGGACTGAACCGGACGGATAGCCCTGTGATGAGATTTACGGTTCCAGCAGTGAGAGGAAACTGGAAGCATGATTGCAGTACTAGTGCCGCGTAAGCGCTCGATATAGGGTTCTGTCGCGAAATTGGCTACCCAAACACCTCGATCTACAATGATCCATCGGAACTCCCTGTTTTGGATAGATTATGATCAGCTTTAAAGGTCGCCATCACCAGCAAGACCTCTTTTTGCAGTGCGTGCGCTGGTACGTTGCCTATTCGCTGAGCTATTGAGATCTGGAAGAATTGATGCAGGAACGAGGCTACAAAGTAGATCACAGCACCATTCAGCGCTGGGTCGTTCACTACGCCTCTCGTATCGAGAAAGTTTTTCGAAAAAACAAAAAGCGTGCTGGCATTCGTTGGCGACTGGATGAGACGTACATTAAAATCAAAGGTGGATGGAAATATCTCTATCGCGCCGTCGACAAACAAGGCGCCACCATTTATTTTCTACTCACTACCAAGCGTATAAAAAGGCGGCTTTACGATTTCTAAACAAAGCGATTGGATCCAACAGCAAACCCAGCCTGATCAATATAGACAAAAGTGGTGCCAATACTGCGGCTATCGAACAGTACAACAGAGACAAAAACAAGCGGGTTAAGATTCGCCAATGTAAATACTTGAACAACATTGTGGAGCAAGATCACAGGTTCATAAAACGGTTAATTCGCCCCATGCTTGTCTTCAAGTCATTTCGGTCTGCGTGTCCTACCTTGTCATAAATTGAACTCTGACGCATGTTGAAGAAGGGTCAAAACAGAAGTTCATTGTCGGCACGGGCGCAATTTTACAAACTAGCTGCCACAGGTTAAGTGCGTCTGATTTATACTGTTTGTTAAGATCAATGTTTGGGACAGAACCTGCTCGACGACCTGATACAGCAGCGTCAGTTCCGGGCGGTGACGAGCATATGGAGCGGGTGCAACGTTTGGCAAGACGGCAGCTTGGTGTCATGGGCTGCTTAATTTCAACGGTTCTGCGCGGAAAAGATGTCAGCAAGATCCGTGATCACGTGTGCCTAATTGTGAGCTACCCGACAGATAGCTTACGGTTTTCACCGAACACATGATTTGCACAATTGACTATGAGCAGGCGCTCCATCCACCTAGGTGGTATGTATGGTGATATTCAGGCGGACAATCGCTCGAAATCCAACTTCTTAAGTTTGTTTAACCTTGCAGATTTTTCAGCATGGTAAAGGTCGTAGTGCATTTGCATGTTTAACCAACTCTGAGCCGAGCCACCAAGCACCTTTGACAGGCGAATAGCCATTTCAGGGCTCACATTACTTTGTTCGTTGACCAGTCTATTGAAAGTCGGGCGCGCAACGCCTAGCCTTCTGGCTATCTCACTGCGAGAAATTTTGCCCGAATAAGGGTCCAAGTAGACCGATTGAATAAATTCACCTGGGTGAGGTGGATTGTGTTGCTTCATTAGTGATAATCCTCGTAATTAACAATGTAAGCATCGCCTTCTTTAAATCCAAAAGTCATTCTCCAATTTCCGCTGACTTTTATTGACCAAGTACCGGCTTTTTGACCTTTCAGCTGATGCAGATTCCAACCAGGTTTGTACATATCATCGACTTCTGTAGCAGCGTTGAGCATTGCGAGTTGTATTCGTAACTTACTGCCGTGCTTGGACTGAATTCCTCGGGTTGAATTGGTAACGAAAAACTTCTCCAGCCCTTTGTGCTTAAAGTCTTTGATCATGAATGCAGTGTAGCGCATAACGTAACACGCATCAATGCGGGCGGTGCCTCAGCAATCATCTTGAGGATCTTCAGGGTGATAACTATCGAGTCTGTCCGGATGCCGTAATCCATTTCTGCCTCCAATTCCATCCAATTAAACTTTAAGTCGTTCTAAGCAAATGGAACTGCCGTGGTCGCGGATCGTTGCACATCGCGCTTGTAGCTATGCAATTAATCCCATCAGTGGCTCCAGATTCGGGACCTCCTAAGCAACGATCAATATGAGGTGAAACCCTGTGTTGTTTAGGATAAACAAATTGACCTAAGACTTTGAAATAAAAGGGGAAACGGTGTGGCTGCAGTGATAACTGGGGGTCAAGTGGTCGCAGGTTCAAAT
>JAADHW010000234.1 GCA_013151695.1 Gammaproteobacteria bacterium | reverse complement strand
AGTTTTCGCATACCCAGGTCGAGTTGTTCGGCTATGGGAATATGCGAGTAAGCCAAAGCATCTGCCGCTTGAGGATTGCGTGCACGCAGCGCATCAGAGAAATCGGCAGACATTGCCTGTTTATAACTGTTATGACTACCTATGAACTGAACTTGATTGATACGTAGCGCCTGGGTACAGGCACTGCACAGCACAACTACGCAGATAACGACAAGGGCTTTCATTTCTTTCTGCCTCTATACTTCTATGTCTCTATGTCTCGATCAGCTAAATGGTGTCCCCACCCTTGTTTAGCATGCAGATAGCGGCGGTTCCAGTCACTGACTCCAATCACGTGTTTTTCTTGAGTAACCTTGGTTAAACCAAACCCTGCCAAATCTTCAACTTTCTTTGGATTGTTAGTTAACAATCGAAAGCGATCAAATCCGACGAAGTGTTTCAGTAATATGGCCGCGTCAGAAAAATCTCGAGAGTCGTCCGGCAAGCCTAAAGAACGGTTCGCTTGGTAGGTGTCTTCACCTGCGTCTTGTAATAAATAGGTTGCCGCCTTTGCCCACAAACCTATACCACGCCCTTCATGCCCAGCCATATACACCAAATACCCCCCAGCCGGATCTTCACTGATCTTGGCAATTGCCCCATCAAGTTGTGGACCACAATCGCATCGTTGGGAGCCAAATACATCGCCTGTCAAACAATTACTGTGAACTCGAACCAAAGGGTTTTCAGTTGGGTGGCCGATCACCAATACGCTATTGACAGCTAACGGCGAAACCAAATGTGAAAACAAGTGTTGTCCGCCGCGGGCTCGTAGCTCTGTTGCAAGCGCTTCGACCTGACCAAGTTCTGTACTTCGAACCGCCGCGTACCAAGCAACCGTCACCTGCACTGAAGACAGCGCGATGGGCAATGGAATAGGACCCAACAAATTGACTGCCACTTCACCCGGTGCTTCTTGGGTATGCGCATCAATCAACTGCCCCTCTTGGTCAACACGCACCAACTTGCCCTCATCAATCAAACGGCGGCGGATATCAGGATTTAGGTAAGTAAACATATGAGACTCTTAACTTAGACGTAAGGTAATACTTGTGCACCGACACTCTCCAAGACCTCGTAGCGCGTTTCGAAATTCGGCAGCAGCATGAGTTGATTTAGACCCGTCTGTTGCAGCTCGCCAATACTGTGTATGAGGTCATCTGGCGTGCCTATCATGCAGGAGGCCGCTAACACTTCGGCGGTCAAAAACCGCTCCTCTTCTTCGAGCACCCAACAATTATGACCGGCATGAATGCGTTGATGCCGGCGTTGCGCAGGGTACGTTTCTAACAGCGCAGTGTAATCGTCCCACACACCTGCAAGGGCATTGCTCGGCTGCTGGCCAAAATTACGGAATTGGTCATAGGCATAGTGTAGAGCGGCCATAGCCATCGCACCACATTGCGATTTCACTCGGTCAGAATCTTTGGCCTCATCTTCTTCCAACACCACCATCGTGGTCAAAGCGGTGGTGTAATAATGTTGTTTCGGCCCAATTTCTCGACCAACCTCACGAGCACCTTGTTGCAGCATATGCCAAACATTGCTCATTGCTGCTGGGTTGCTTACCAATGCCAACACCGCGCCGTCGCCATACTTACCGGCCAGAGCCAGCGACTTAGGTCCAAACCCAGATATGTACAGTGAAATAGGATCTTCAAAGTTCACAAAGCCCTTGTCCGGCATAATGTGGCGGATTGGAATATCGGTGTCACCGTGGCGTAACAAGCCTTCTTCACCCCGCAATAGCGGTATCAACGTCTGCAGATATTCCTCAAACGCCGCGATGCGTTGTGGAGGTAAACCCATGACTCGCCGGGCTGTGTTTCCCGTCCCAACACCGAAGAAAGTTCGTCCGGGTGCCAGGGCATTAATAGTTGCTATGCTGGCGGCATTAACAGCGGCAGGACGCGTGCCGCTCACTGCGACACCGGTCCCCAATTTAATGGTCGATGTTTGAACCGCCGCCAAAGCCAGCGTTGCATAACAGTCGGACCACAACATCTGCGAATCTGCGAGCCACGCATGGGAATAACCCAATTCTTCTGCGCGCACAACATAGCCTATGTCGCCTATATGAGAGGCTACGCAAACCCCTAGGTCCATACATCACTCCAATCGAAAAGGCTAGAAAACAATACGGAGCACACTTTGCGCCACACAAGCAGGCTTCTCTTGACCTTCAATTTCAACGGTAAGTTCGTTTACCACCTCAATCATAGGACCCTTTTCTACCACACTTTTAAGCTTACCCACTGTGCGAATTTTGTTACCAACAGCCACAGGAGACATAAAGCGAACCTTGTTCCACCCATAGTTAATACCCATCTTCATCCCTTCGAGTGCGGGCAGGCCAATACCAGCCCCACCGGGTAAAAAACTCATGATCGACATGGTCAGTTGGCCGTGGGCAATGGGACCCCCAAACGGACCGGCCTTGGCACGCTCGGGGTCTACGTGAATCCATTGCTGATCGAGAGTTGCGTCAGCAAACGTGTTAACACGATCTTGAGTCATTTCAAACCAATCGGTAGGCTCTGAAGGCTGATCAATTTTTGCCGAAAGCGTTTCTATTGCATTTTTGACTGCATCAGACATCTGTTGTTCTCCAAATCAGTGATTGTATCGGGGAATGAAGGTTATCATGGCCCTCTACGAATCGGGAGAGCACAACAATGACAAAACGCTATCAAGGGTACACCCACTTACTGTTCGAGTACCCACAAGAACGCATTCTCAAAATTACTATCAACCGACCCGACCGCTTTAATGCCCTAGACGGCGTCGGCCATCATGAACTCACCTATGTATGGCGCGAAGTAGACGACGACCCCGATATCGATGTGGTGATTATTACCGGCGCCGGGCGCGCGTTCTCTGCCGGAGGTGACCTCGACATGGTTGAGCAAATCACCGAAGATTTTAATTTACGGGTCAAAATATGGAAGGAAGCGAAGGATCTCGTATATAACATCATCAACTGTGGCAAACCCATCATCTCAGCTATCAACGGGCCGGCTGTTGGCGCGGGTCTTGTAGCTGGTTTGCTCGCAGACATCTCCATCGTCGCCAAGTCGGTCTCGATCACCGACGGTCACACTCGCTTAGGCGTTGCAGCAGGTGATCATGCCGCCATCATATGGCCACTTTTATGCGGGATGGCGAAGGCTAAGTATTACTTACTGACGTGTGATCGTCTGAGTGGCGAAGAAGCAGAGCGAATTGGTCTCGTTTCTCTTTGTGTCGAAGACGACGAACTACAAGACAAAGCTATGGAAGTGGCCCGCAAGTTGCAACAGGGTGCACCCACAGCCATACGTTGGACCAAATACTCTTTGAACAATTGGCTGCGCATGGCGGGTCCGATCTACGACACCTCAACTGCCCTAGAAATGTTAGGCTTTGGTGGGCCAGAGGCTCGAGAAGGTGTCGCCGCCCTGAAGGAAAAGCGCAAGCCTAACTTCCCTCAGGGGCCTAACATCTAGTGCTCAGATACAAGAATTAGTTAACTGAGCGTTCTGAATCTCCCCAGAAAGGTGCTCGAAGCTCTCGCTTCAGTACCTTGCCCGGACCAGATTTAGGCAACTCTTCCTGACGAACAGTCACACCCTTGGGCACTTTGTACCCGGCAATGTGTTCACGGCAAAACTCGATCAGGGTTTCAGGGTCGATATTGCTATGCTGTGGTCTGGGCACAATGGTCGCGTGCACAGCTTCTCCCCATTTCTCATCAGGAATGCCGTACACAGCGGCTTCTAGAACTGCTTCGTGTTTGTACAAGACCTCTTCAACCTCGGTGCAATATACGTTTTCACCACCGGTGACAATCATGTCTTTGCTGCGATCTACCAGAAATACGAATCCTTCCTCATCCATATATCCCAAATCGCCAGTCCAGTAAGCACCTTCTTTCAGTACTTCTGCCGTTTGCTCGGGCTTGTTCCAATAGCCAACCATCACATTAGGCCCGCGCACAACCACTTCGCCAATCTCACGTCGAGGCAGTTCCTGGCCCTGGGTGTCTAGGATTCGAATATCGGTACCTATGATAGATTGCCCGCAGGATTTAGCGCGATCATGATCCAACAAATTTTGTTCATTCCGCAGCGCAGTTGTGAGGGGGGAGAGTTCTGTGGCGCCGTACACTTCAATCAGTTCAGCACCAGGAAAAGCACTGGACATTCTTCTAATCACCTCTGTGGCGATTGGCGAACCACCGTGGGCAACGGCCCGAACTGTGTCTACTTTACGTGGGCTCGCATGTTGTTCTTCGGCAATAGCCGCAAACATAGTTGGCACGCCTAAGGTCAACGTGACCGACTCACGTTGAATGATGTCCAACACTTCCGTTGGCGTAAAAGTACCCAAGGTGATTTGTGTACCCGTGGTCCAAATCGATGCCAATACACCATTTGAACCCGCCGCATGAAATAGCGGTGCCATAACGAGGGTGACGTCGGAGATACTTTGAGGAACCGCAGTAAGCCAATGGAAGGTGTTGGCCAACAGGTTGCGGTGATTCAACATAACTCCCTTAGACTTGCCAGTAGTGCCGCCGGTATAGAACAAACCGGCCAGATCCGTTTCAAGTAGATCAACACCCAGAGGGGCTGGGGCTGCACCGAGCAAACCCTCATATTGTTCACCGGTGTTGATGATGTGATCAACCACGTCACTAAGACCGCTGGCATCACGATCAGTAATCAACACCGAGGTGCCAGAATCTTCAAGTGCATATCGCAACTCAGCTTCAGCGTGGCGAGTATTCAACGGCACCACCGCAAATCCGCCAGCGGGAATCGCCACATAACTTTCTATATATTCGTGGCTGTTGTCTGACCATATCGCAACACGATCACCTTTATTCAAGCCAAGCCCACGTAAACCTCCCACTAAACGCTGACACCTTTCATAAAGCTCTGCATAGGTATATGAAATGCCTTTGTCTTGCACGGCAGTTTTATTAGGCGCGATCTGAACAGCTCGCAATAATGGATCTGCGAATGTATGCATTTAAACCCCTCTATTTTGATCCCCACTGGATAAGTCGCTATTGTAGTAGCCTTACCCATATTCGACCAAATGAAAAGTAACACTAGTTTCACCCTCATCACCCTGGTTTTGTGCGCTACATTATGTAGTGTTGCACCACCCATCCGGGCTGAGCACGTGGTCAACATCTTAGTTGAAAACGATGTTTTCACCGGCACTGACAGACACTACACCTCAGGGCTCATGATCAACTACGTCAGTGGGATTGATGACGGACCGCGTCAGCTACAGAAGTGGGGGATTTACTTTCCCGGCATTGATGAAAACGACAAGATGCACGTGTCTATCTCCTTAGGCCATGAAATATATACGCCCACCAACATCGATAGCCCACAGCTACTAGTCGAAGACCGCCCTTACGCTGGGCACGCCTACATAGCCGCAGGTTTTTCGACTGCAAATCCAGAAGAGATTGAAACCTGGCGCGTCAGTTTAGGTTTAGTGGGTGCCGGCGCAGGCGCAGAGTACATCCAAAATACCCTGCACAAAGCCATCGGCGTTGATCAGGCTCAAGGCTGGCGTAACCAGCTCAAGAATGAGTGGGTGATATCCATCGCCTATGAAAAGAAGTGGTTAAATAGAGCTTGGGCTAGTTCGCCCGGTCGTGCCATCGAACTTGATTTCATCCCCCACTTTACAGGTTCGACAGGCAATCTAGGCACGCATCTTGGTATAGGTGGCATGTTACGGGTTGGCCAAGGTTTGCGTAAAGATCACGGGCCACCCAAGGTTAGGCCAAGCATGCCCATGTCACAGTTCTACGATGGAGGTATTGGCTCAAGTTGGTATTTTTTTGTGGGGGTGGATACACGCTGGGTGATGCATAACATTTTCCTCGATGGAAACAACTTTCGCGAAAGCCACTCTGTAGATAGAAAAGATTTTGTCGCTGACCTCCAAGCAGGGTTTGTGTGGAACAACGAGAGTTTTCGCATTGGGTATACCTACGTGGTGCGTAGCAAAGAGTTTGTACAACAAAACCAACGGGATATTTTTGGCTCTCTGTCTTTCTCTTTGCACTTTTAGAGACGTCAAGTTCGAGCCTTCTAGACATTAACCAAGGCCGTTTTCATACCCTAGGGAACCGCAGAGTAAGTGTTCAACTAAAGGTAGCAAGTTGTTGCCCGCATTCAAGCTTGCGCACAAATTGAGTGCCAGAATAGGAGAGCCCACTTTAGCTTTATAAAAATCAAGCGTAGAGTGATCGGCCTCAAGCACAGCAGTGGCCAAATCTGGAGACACTGCACCAAACCTACTATCCACCTCTAAGCCTACCGTATTGTGCAAACTTGTTAGCAGCTTTGGGCCCACAAACTGTGGTGCAATAAATTCAGCGTCGACCCTTTTTATCATGCGCTGAATCACTTCTATAAGAAACGGTAATACTGGACAACCCTTGCGGAATCCGCACAAAGCATTGTGTACATTCTTATATACGCGGTATCTGGACTTTGTAGTGTTGTCTCGTTGTAACCAATGCTCATAACCAAAAATACAGGTAGAGGCTGGGGCGATGTGCAACAGCTTGGGCGACACCACCAGCACATCCATGTCGGCCCAAATAACCAATTGTAGGCGACCCTGGTTGAGTAAATTCTGTATCCAAAGTAAGCGCGCAAGATCTGCCCATATGGGTAAGCGTCCTGGCAATTTATGTTTGTACCACTGCGGCAGCAAGTCAAACAATTCATCTCCTTGGAAACAATATTGGTAACCTTGCATTGCCGCCCAATTACGTACACTGTGATTACACACAGATATCCAATCATCTACGGCGCCATCGCGATAACTTTGTATGACCAACACATCTTGCATCACCGCATCTTACAGAATTCTTACGGGAAGAAATTCTATCTGGGCTATTGCTGTAGCTTTTATTGGCCTGCAAACAGTTGCATGCACACAAATCAACCCGAGTGATCGACCACTAGAACTCATCGCAAACATGTCAGCCGGACCCTTACGGTCCCAATTAGAAAGTTGTGCAGACGGTCCTTTCACACGCACCAAGTTTTCCATCGCACACCGAGGTGCACCGCTGGGTTACCCAGAACACACTAGAGAAGGGTATGTAGCCGCAGCGCAACAGGGTGCAGGTGTCATCGAATGCGACGTTACGTTTACTCAAGATTTAGCCTTGGTATGCAGACATTCCCAGTGCGATTTACATCGTACCACCAACATTCTGCAAACCGATCTTGCCAAACAATGTCGTCAAGAATTTAGGCCCGCCACCGATGAAAGCCCAGCCTCAGCCCAATGCTGTACAAGCGAAATCACCTTGGCGCAGTTTCGTACTTTGTGTGCTAGGCACGACCATGTTGATTCCACAGCCACAACTGTGGACGCTTTTTTACAATCTCCTGTTACCCAAGTTGAAGTCGACAACGTGGGCTGCGGAACTCTGTTAACCCACGCAGAGAGTATCGAGGTGATTGGCCAGCTTGGTAGCAGTTTTACACCAGAGCTGAAAGCGCCGATGGTAGAGATGCCCTTCAACAACACCTTTAGCCAGCAAGACTACGCCAGTAAGATGCTTGAAGAATATGTGGCGGCCGATATTTCACCAAGCAAGGTGCACCCTCAGTCATTTAACCTCAACGATGTGCTGTACTGGATCAAACATTATCCACAATTTGCACAGCAAGCGGTGTATCTCGACCCTCGTGGACGAGATACAGATTTTGTGGCCAACCTAAAAGACATGCAAGCGCTGAAGGCATCTGGGGTGAACACCATCGCGCCACCTATGCCGATGCTATTGAGCTTAGACAATCAAGGAAATTTACAGCCCAGCGAGTATGCGACCATGGCAAAGGCCGCTGGCCTCGACATCATTACGTGGACCTTCGAATCAGGTAGCGCCACCTCACCTAACAATTGGATGTACACGAAACTGCACTCCATCATGGAAAAAGAAGGAGACATGTACGGTGTGCTAGATATGCTCGCCAAGCAAATTGGCATCAAGGGTATATTCTCAGATTGGCCAGGTACTGTGACCTATTACGCCAACTGTTTTGACTTATGAAGTTTCAAGACCCAATTGGAATTGCACACAACGAACCGTTTAGAAAACCTTCAATCTCATCATGACGTTGGGCGGCGTCTTCTTCACCTAAGCGCATCAGCAAACTCAGGTACTCATGCTCAAAGTTGACCATACTAATGGCATCAGAACTGCGGTTGAAGCGATTGTTTAGCCCACTTTCGAAAAATCTAAGCGAACGCGGCATACCCAACTCGTGCTCAGCAGCCAGTGCGCCCAAGTCTTTGCTGGGGCGTAGCACCATCACTTCTACCTGTCGCAAACCAGCCCGCTTGTCTTCTGGCACTTGCGCAACCAGTCGATTTATTCGGTTCATTTGCAACGCGTCGTAGTCTAACAAATCTAAAAATACGGCATTGAGCAGCACCCCGGCAATTTGTATTGGCGATGGGTAGGGTGCGCGAAGCTCTTCAGGTAGGCTGGTAACAGGTTTGGCTCGCGGTGATACCGCTAAGATGCGAGTGGCGCCGAGGTGTAATGCCGGAGATAGAGGCGCTGTTAAACGCACCCCGCCATCACCATGCCAAGCCGATTCAAGTTGTACAGCAGGAAAAAACATTGGCAAAGCTGCAGACGCCATGATGTGATCAATGGTCATTTCGGCGAGGTTACCTCGCAATTGACCACGATTCCACAGCATCTCTTGACTTGATTCTACCCACGCTACCGATCTGCCAGATCCATAATTTGTGGTGATAATCGCTAGCGACTCAAGCAGGCCATCGTCAATGTTTTCTTGAATGCCACATATTCTTTGCCCTTCCACAGGCAGGTAAGTACCTAAGAACTCTCGCAAAGCAGAATTATCTACCATGCCGCGCACATCAGCTTGCCCTAACCGACCACCACTGATGATGCGCAAGCCCCATATAAAGACGCGCATCATGATACTGCTGAGCTTGGTGTTATAAACCCGTGAGGTATCTAGTTGTAGCCACAACCCGCGTAAAGTCTCTACCGCATCTGGCCAGTTACCTCGATAGGAAGCAAGCTGCGCCGCATTAATCGCACCAGCGGAAACGCCAGTAAGAATTTGCGGGCGATAATTTGGAATTGCCTTGGCAATGTAGCGCAGTGCGCCGACTTGATAGGCCGCGCGAGCGCCACCACCACTCAACACCAATGCATGTTTTTCGGCTGTTTGATCCATACCAATTTGTACGTGTTTGTACGCTCACTCTAAACTCGAGAAATCAGCATTGATCCTAGCAGCAGATAGCCTGCGGATGGGGTGTATTACTCATTTATTACAGAATCAGCATTCAAATCACGTATGATGGAGCATGCTTCAACATCTGCGCACAGTGAAGCCGCGGATGGATGCCCTGTTTCGTCCCAGTGGCAAGGTTTTCTACGGCTGGTGGATTGTTGCTGCGGCAGCCAGTATACAGTGGCTGGCTGCCCTCACCTGGATGCATTCTTATGGCGCCTATGCCATAACTTTGCAAAAAGAATTCGGCTGGAGTATGACCACCCTGTCCTTTGCGTTTGCGCTGACCCGACTTGAAAGTGGCTTGTTGGGTCCGCTGCAAGGCTGGCTGGCCGATCGCTTTGGTCCAAGACCCATTCTCCTCATTGGTACCATTATTTTTGCATTGGGTTTTTTCGCCTTTAGCCAAGTCAATTCGATTACCACCTATTTCATCGCCTTCATATTGATCGCCTTAGGATCGAGCCTTGGTGGGTGGGCAACCTTGATGGTCTCCATCGTGAATTGGTTTGATGTGCATCGCTCCAAAGCGGTGGCATGGTCACAAATCGGTTTTTCACTGGGTGGTCTTTGTGTGCCTTTCGCTGTTTACGGCATAGAAGTTCTGGGCTGGCGTACCATGGCTACCGTCAGTGGCTTTGCAGTGCTTTTTATTGCTGGCCCGCTGGTATTTTTGGTTCTCCATAGGCCTGAGGAAATTGGCGAAATCGCTGATGGTATTGGGCATGTCCGGGAAGATAAAGACAGGCCGGTGAAAAATGAGGTTTCGTTTACTTGGCGACAAGCTGTGCGTGAACCCTCCTTTTGGCTGATCTCAGCAGGCCACAGTCTTAGCCTACTCACTGTCTCTTCGATGTTGGCGCATCTCATCCCACACCTGACTGTCAGCTTAAACTACACCACAGTTCAAGCTGCCGTTGTCTTTGGTTTTATGACGGGCGTTCAACTTATTGGTCTTTTCCTGGGCGGGTATCTTGGTGATCGCTTCGAAAAAAGAATGATTTCTGTGGTATGCATGATCGGCCACTTTATCGGTCTGTTAGCGGTCACCTACGCTACTAACGTATGGTGGCTAGCTGTGTTTGTGTCCATGCATGGCCTGGCATGGGGTGTTCGCGGCCCCCTCATGGTGGCAATACGTGCGGATTATTTCGGACCGCGATCATTTGGTACTATCATGGGTTTCTCTTCACTCATCGTGATGCTAGGCATGACAACCGGACCCATTGTTTGTGGTGTGTTGTTCGACCTTTACGGTAACTACCAAGTAGCCTTCACTAGCATGGCTTTCATATCTCTATCTGGTGCCATATGTTTCTACTTCGCCGCACCACCTAAAAGTCTTTCATCTGCCTAGTGTTTTGCTTTAATGTTTTAACATGAATGAAGGGAAACTAACTATGGGTCGGTCGCAGGCGTTACTACTCTTACTTGCCACAATCGCAATGGGGGAATGTTTGGCTGAACCCTCCGCAGATGTTCACGACTGGCCTTCCTATGGCGGCGCCCGCGGCGGTGGTCACTACACAACCGCCGCGCAAATTACG
>JAADHW010000301.1 GCA_013151695.1 Gammaproteobacteria bacterium | reverse complement strand
CGATTGATTTCGACACCTTGATCGACCACAACATCGCCTATTTCACCACAGTGTTTTCGCAAGTAGGCGGCAAATGCCGCATTTGCACTACCGGTGGCAGGATCTTCACGTACACCATGAGACTCAAAGAACAGACGCGACGCATAATTCGCAGCATCACTGTAGGCATCCTGAGTGAAAATGAATACACATTGCACACCGATGTCGCGCTGCAACAAACTTCGATGAAGCGCCGCATTGAACTTTACAGATTTTAAAGTTGCCAAGTCTTTAACCGGTAACATCAGAAAACGAGGTCCATTTTCAGCCAACTCTATAGGTAACTGATCTGAAAATGCGTGCGCGGCTACGCCGATCAGCTCTGCTGCAATGTGACGCTCAAGCGAACCTGTAAAAATTGTTTCAGGGGGCAACATCCAACCTATACCATCATCCGCAAATTTAACCGGCACGGTACCAACTTTAAGATCTAGAATTATCTCACCTCGACCTTGCGTCAGTACCCAAGCGGTGCCAATGGTAGGATGCCCAGCGAACGGCAGTTCCAATGCCGGTGTGAAGATCCGCACTTTCGCCTGACCCGCTTGTTTTGCAATGATAAATGTTGTTTCGGAAAAATTGGTCTCAAGCGCAATTGCCTGCATGACCTCAGTGGACAAGTCCGCTGCGTGGTCTACTACAGCCAACTGGTTTCCTGCTAAAGATTTCTCTGCAAAAACATCAACTATAGTTATTGGATAGGTTTTTATCACTGCCATCATATTTTGTCCTGAGTTAGTGTCTGCCCCAAAAATACCGTACAGGCACTAGTTAGCTCGGTAAATCACCCATTAGATAGCGAGGGCCGGGGCCCTTTGCACTCGCTCGGTCTTGCGCATTGTAGAGTGCACAGTTGCGTAAGGACAAACATCCACAACCAATACAACCATCTAACCTGTCGCGCATAATGGTCAGGCCAGCAATTCTGTCATCTAGTTCGCGCCTAAACCTCTTACTAATTTTTGCCCAGTCTCTTTGAGTAGGCGTACGTTCATCGGGAAGCGTGCGAATCTGCTGACGAATTTGCCCAATACTGAAGCCAAGCTGCTGTGCGATGAGTACGAACGACAAACGTCTAATGTCAGATCGGCGAAAACGACGCTGACCACCGGCATTTCGACTGGGTTTCACCAGCCCTTCGGTTTCGTAATAACGAATGGCTGATACGGAAACGCCTGTGCGCTTAGAAATCTGCCCAATCGAAAGCAATGCAGACACCATTTTACCCTCCAAATAATCCTTGACCTCAAGTAAGGTTGAGGTATTAGCATACCCAAATCAACTCCCAAATTTCAATATTGGAGAATGTCATGAGCAAGTTAGAGCACGTCAATGTAACGGTTAGCGATCCACAAAAAACAGCTAAGTTGTTGTGCGATCTGTTCGATTGGAAAATTCGCTGGGCTGGCGATTCTTCTATGGGCGGCAATACAGTTCACGTAGGCGGCAAGGATGATTATGTTGCCGTATATACCTACGGCAACCCAGACAATGGCCCTCAAAACACCGGGCGATTCAAGGGTGGTCTCAACCACATCGGCGTTGTGGTTGAAGATTTACATGCAACCGAACAGCGCGTGCTCAATGCTGGTTTTAAAACGCACTCCCACGGCGACTATGATCCGGGAAGAAGATTCTATTTCAACGACGCTGATGATATCGAGTTTGAAGTGGTTTGTTATAACTAGTGCGCACCAGATTGCCTATTGCCACCATGGCTTGCTGCTACCCATTAACGCCTGAATATCAATGCTGAGTCAGTTACTGTGATGTTATAGAATTCTTGAGGCACGAAAATGATCAGAACCGGACACAGATATAGAGACAGTGAAACCGGCATCACCTTGGACACATGGTTTCCCAGGTCTAACCAGCGTGACCACCGTAGCTGTCTGGCTGAACAAGTTGGTTTGATCAAGTCCGACTTCGTTGAAGTGTCTATAGACAACTTTGACTCAACACCCACTTCGACAGAAGACACCTATTTGAGGCTTCATCTATTATCCGAATGCACTGTGCGTCCGAATGAAATTAATCTAGAGGGAATTTTCGATCTACTCCCGATCGTCGCCTGGACATCTGCTGGACCAGTACTACCAAACAGGGTTGACCAACTACGCCATCATATAGCAAGCGAACACCACCATTTGAGCATTCAGTCCATCGATAAATTCCCGCGTATGGTCGACTACGTTATCCCCCCGGAGGTACGTATCGGCGATGCTGATCGGGTTCGCTTAGGCGCACACTTATGGCCTGGCACCACTGTCATGCATGAAGGATTTGTTAATTTCAACGCAGGCTCAATTGGTGCAGCCATGATCGAAGGAAGGGTCACACCAGGAGTCATCGTGGGCGAAGGTAGTGATGTCGGTGCGGGTTCCTCAATTATGGGAACACTTTCTGGAGGCGGCAAGCAAACTAACTCGATCGGCGAGCGTAGCTTGCTGGGTGCAAATGGCGGCATTGGTATTTCGTTGGGTGATGATTGTATTGTAGAAGCAGGCCTCTACGTCACGGCAGGAACAAAGGTCACCACACCTGACGGCAATATTGTCCACGCTCGAAATCTATCTGGCCAATCGGGTTTACTCTTCCGCCGTAACAGCATTTCTGGATGCGTCGAAGTGGTAAGCGCCGCAGGAACTGATTGGGGCGGACTGAATATCACGCTACACAAAAACGGCTAATACCTCTCCTGCTATTGGATCTATCTGCTCTACACTGGTGGTGCACCAGTAGTGCGCGTGAGCCCCGACCGCGATTTTTTACAGACCAACGTTGTATTTACTGCGACCTTAGGTTCGGTTATTGGGCTACTGACAATAACGGTTCTTTTGCGGGATTTTGGCGTCGTACCTGAGTACACTGATTAAGGCAAACGAGTAGGAGAAAAATGTGACAACAAATACCTGGGAAATTATCGACGTCAAAGCGTTACAAGAGATGACAAGCGATCATCCTGTCAGCTATGAAGAATTTTTAAACGTAGATTCTATGCATTGCGGTCTATATCGACTCGCCGCGGGTTCAACAGATATGCAAAGCCCACATGACGAAGATGAAATGTACTACGTTTTAAAAGGCAAGGCTCAGCTAAAGTTGAATGACGAAGTGCGGCAGGTGACACCCGGCACACTTATGTATATTCAGGCCACCCAAGATCATAGTTTTTTTGAAATTGAAGAAGATATGGTCTTGCTGGTTATTTTTGCCTCCCATTCTGGGTAGACCTACCTCCAAGTATTTAGATTAACCCTCGTTTGAGATCTATCTAGCCAATCGGGTTTACTCTTCCGCCATAACAGCATTTATGGATCATCAACACGTGATTGCCACCTATTGCTCTCTCTCTCATGTTAACGGCAACATGTGGATTCCTGGCAATTTCCACACTGCAAAAACAGCTAAAAGCATATATATTTCAACGGATTGAGGCGAATTCAGGACCAACTATCTAGCGATTTTGGTGTCGTGGTACGGTTGGAGCGAGTCGATGACAGATGGGTTTTCACCTTCCCGCCAGGCGAATAACCGCACTCGTACTGCATCGCTGGTGACATCGAGCAGCGTGAAACCGTTTTTTTCAATCACCGGTGCCACTTCAACCATCTGTAAGTGTTTTGCTACTTGGGGTGCGGTGCCGCGCATTTGTGAAGGCCATCCAACCCGGGTTCCAATAGGCCCAGTAAGGAAGGTGTGTAGTGGATTGTCAGCACCCTGCAAAGACCCACTATGTTCAACAATACCATGGGCCGAGGCGTGTAGATCTCCTGAAAACATCAACGCTGGTCGTCGACGTTGTTGTGTAAGCGCCGCAAACAGACGTTGGTGCTGTTTCCACCAACCCGACTGCCACATATATTTGGGCTGGTCCGTAGTTAGAGCGTAACGCCCGTCACCAACTTCGGTTGGTATGGTGTTGCTGCGGTCGGCAACATCCGGGTACCACTCTCGCCACTTACCGGCGGTCCAACCCATAGGGTGTGAGGGGATGTGGATGAGTTGTGCAATAGATTCATCTTGGGTACGGGCAATAAGCCATCGTTCAACCTCATCCGGTACCAGTCCCCCATGCTTTCCCTTCAGAGACAAAAACCGACCACAGTCGTACATGCAGGCCTCGAACAATTTACCGTAGCGCAGGGTACCAAAACTCTCAGAAACGCCGAAGGGTCGGTCTGCCGCACCAGTACCAGATAATGTCAACGGACGAGATACGTCCGGGAGAAACTCCGGCAGGTATAGGTTTCGTACATAACGCGCAAATTCGATCTGGTAACGGGCAGGCGGCAGGGTAACAAAGTGTTCCGTCGCCTCATCGTTTTCAAAATAGTCGTGGTCATCGTTCACAAAATACCCGGGGGTGGAACGCAACATAACTCCATAAAGATCAGCTATTTGCGGCCCCGCTGCAGCCTTCAATGCCACTTCGTTTGATCCGCTTCGGGCGAGGGCCTCCCTGTCTAGTAAGCCAACTTGTGTGTACAACGCTTGCGATATTGCCCGCCGCCCTGGATGTTCTGATTCAAGCCAGGTGCGTTGATCCCAGTAGATATGATCCCCGTTGGCTACCACAGCGGTGGGACTGAAGGACAAAGCACGCCGTAAAAGACGCTGCCGAATATCCAATGGCAAAAAGGCTGGACCTTCTCCAGTGTCCATAAGCGGATGGCCGCCAGCGCAGGTGTACAACAACAATCGCATGTCAGAAGGGTTAGCATCTGGCGAGGGAAATGTACGCAAAGGCCACTCGTCACACAGTGTTTTATTGTGTTCATTTACCAGCTGCAAAAGATACACGCGATCCGGCTGCAAATCGGTCACGTCGAAACAAAAGAAAGCACGGGCAGAATCAGTATTTACACCCTTGATCTTGCGCCCGCCGATTTTCAAAAATGGTGTTTCTTTGAGCGATTCAGTAAACGAACATTTAATTTGTATTCGGTTGTGGCTCGCCGCCGGAATGAGGTGTTTGAGCTTGCCAGCGTACCAGGTTGGATCATCCGCAGCGAAGGCGGGCGTAAGGGCAAGGGATCCAGGTAGGTAAGCCAACCCTGCCAATAAGTTTCGTCGACGCATGTTATTCAGCCCCAAGATTGCCAGATGAGAGTATCTTCAAAACGAACTGGCATGATGTTTTGAATGGTTTAAAACGCATAGTTTAACAATTGTTCACTCGTAAATTAAATCTCACTGAGACTCTGGGTAATCGCTAACATCGCCTCTGTAAGGCGCAGTGTTCGATCTAGGTCTACAGAGTGTGGCCACCGATCGACAGGGGCTAGAATGTCGCGTCTTGTCAGCATAATCGTAAATTGACATTTTCCGTAACAAATGTGGCTCTGGGAAAGTAGCACATTTCACGCCAGTTGTTGAACGGACGCCACTATGCTCAACCGAGTGGCTGAAGTGCATTTTTGAGAACGATATTGAGGGTGCCCATCGTCTGGAGTTGGTCGTTTGAGAGTGTTACGGAAGCGCAACATGGCCTGGCTGCAAGAACCGTCCACTTGCTAGAAGTTCACTTGCAAGAAGCCACCTTTGCTTTTCCAGTTGCAGATATTTTGTCCGAGAACCCAAGCTGACGAAATAGCTCAGCCACCTCAACACCTGACGGCAATATTGTCCGCACTCGAGATCTATCTGCCCAATTCGGCTCACTCTATCGCCGTAACAGTATTTTTGGAGGCGTCGAAGTGGTCAGTACCGCAGAACTGATTGGGGTGGACTAAATATCACGCCACACCAAAACAGCTCACGCCTAGGCGTCTGCGCGGTGAAGCTTACTGAAACTAGCCGCACAAACATCTAGGCAAACGTTATAATCGAAATCGACGACCGCCGTTATCCTCGATGTTTATTGCTGAATTATTTTCCATCTTGTTGTAATAAGTTCTGCTCGGCATCGTATAACTGTTTGAACGATCGGAAAATGTAAGTGGCGAGAAACACAGCATTCGAAATTCTCTACCGGGACTACTACGTTCGAGTGTTCGGACTGTGCCGCCGATTATTGAATTCCAATGAATTAGCCGAGGATGCCGCTCAGGAAACGTTTATGAGAGCGTACAAGAACTTTCGCAAGTACAGTACAGAACAACCTTTCTGGCAGTGGATTGCCACGATAGCGAACAACCACTGCATAGACCTGTTGCGAAAACGAACCCGAACCAATGCGCTGTTTGGTGATGAATCTGCCGAACTTGAACAACTCGCGGCCGCAGATACGCCGGTGCTAAGCGACCTCATTTCGTTTCAAGAAGCCGACTGCGTAAACAGAGCGGTGGCAAACTTGTCCGCGAAATACCGAGTACCTCTGGTGCTCGCATATTTCAATCAGTTCAGCTACGACCAGATCGCCGAACAGTTGAATATCAGCCGCAATCACGTCGGCGTTCTGCTGCTTCGTGCTAAACAACGACTGCGGGCCGAGCTTGCCACCGACGGTGATGAGGTTGTGCGATGACTCATCCCAGCCATCTGCAGTTGTCGATGCACGCGGACAAAGCACTGTCTGCGGACCAAGCCATCGCCGTCACCCAACACCTCGAATTGTGTCCAACATGCCAAACCAGGATGGCCGCGGTTCGAGATGAAGCACGGTTCATTGTCACTGCACTGCAAATTGAAGCTACAGAAGAGCCTTGGGAAGTGACCGTGCCTAAGTTTTCCCGACCATTGAGCCTGCGCGGATTTGCGCTAGCAAACCTGGGGACAGGTTTGGTGATCTGGTTGGCCCAGTTTTTGTGGAAGACCTTGTTCGGTGAATTGATTGTCAACGCAACCACTTGGGTTACATCCATATACGTGCCCGACATTTACGCGATGGTGAGCGCTACCGCACTATATTTATTAGAAGAAGGAACAACCATGTTAGATGCATATCTTGGTTTTGTTATCGTGAGTTTGTTGACCATCACCGTATTGGGGTTCCTGCTGATGTACCGCAAAACCCGCTCCACCATGGGTGTATGTTTCCTTGTGATCATGGTTGGTACAACGGTGACCCCAACACCTGCCAATGCACTAGAGATCAGGCGGGACAAAGATGTGGTAACCATTAACAAATCCGAAACCATCAACGACACGCTCTTCGTTGCGGCGGAAACCGTGTTGATTGAGGGCGTAATTACCGGAGACTTAGTGGCGATGGGACGCAGGATTGACATTTCCGGATCTGTTGAGGGGAATGTGTTGACCTTTGCAGAATCGGTCACCCTAAGCGGCAAAGTGGGTGGTTTCGCGTTGGGGGCAGCTTCGTCCTATGACCTTCACGGTGCAACAGTGGGCGGCGATTTATGGGCCGCTGGTGAAAATGTCGACATCGATGATGAAGCCCGAGTCGGCAGGAATGCAATCATTGCGACGCAAACCGCAACCGTGAAAGGCTCTGTTAAGAAAGATCTGTTTGCTTTTGCGGAAACTGTCGAACTCAGCGGTGTGCTGGGCGAGGACCTAGAAGCGTTCGCTACCCGGGTGAAATTACTCGGCGATGCTCATGTGGGTGGCAATGTCCGGTTTCGCTCTGGCAACGAAGATAGATTGCATCGTGCAGAGAACGTTCGCATAGACGGCGACGTGGAATTTTTAGACATGCCTGAGGAGTTTGAGGACAAAAGTCGATATGCCACCGTTGAGTTCTATCTGTGGCAGGTCGCGCGATTGATCGCGGCGTTTCTAGTGGGTTTGGCATTTGTGTGGTTTGTACCTGGTTATCGTTCCGTGTCGATAGGTGCCGGAGTCGAAGCATTAAAAACAGCAGGTGTTGGGTTCCTTATCATGGTAAGTGTACCAATCATGGCGGTGTTGGTAGCATTCACGTTAGTTGGGCTACCGCTATCGTTTATTGCCGTTGCCGCTTGGTTGTTGTGCCTCTACTTGGCCAAGATTGTCGTCGGTGCAGTGGTGGGCCGCATGTTGTTAAGCCAAAGTGACAGCCTCGCATGGACCCTACTGGCAGGGTTGAGTATCGTCATCGTTGCAGTGAATTTGCCGTTCATCGGCGGAATCATCAACGTGGTGCTCACCATTGTTGGTTTAGGTTTGATCGCGCAAAAAACTATCGCAAAATTAGCGTCTCGCGATTCCGGCGATTTGGCCGCGACCTGATTGTAAATCGACAAGCTCTAAAGTCTGCATTCTCCAATCTGAGTGCTGACGATCAAGGGGCATATTGCCACTACCCCACTACCCCACTGCCCCAACGATCCATCCGCGGTGTGCTATCTAAAGCCCCGCGCTCGAATAGGTATTCTGTCAGTGAAAGCGCTTGAAGGTAATTCTACTTAGGGGAAAATGCATGCCCCTACGAATTCGTGGTATAACACTTACGGTTGCAAACTAAAATGTCATGGCGTGCAGAACAGAGAGGTAGGTTAATGGATTGGTGGGCTTGGTTTGTGCTAGGTGGCCTTCTAATGGCGACTGAGATAATTTTGATTGACGCTGCTTTCTATCTAATGTTCATCGGCATTGCAGCGCTTATCACCGGCGCAGTCGGGCTGACTGGTGTGTCTCTGGATATTTGGGCGCAATGGTTATTGTTTGCATTTCTTGCAATAACTTCAATGGTGATGTTTCGCAAGCGGCTCTATGAAAAACTAAGAGGTGATGCACCGGGTTTTGACTCCTCTCTAAAAGGTGAATTTTTGCAACTAGACGCCGACCTATCTCCTGGTGACAGTTGTCGCATCAGCTATCGAGGCTCGAACTGGACAGTCCAAAACAAAGGCACAACTCTAATCGAGAAAGGTAGCAACACAAAAATAATCAGCGTTGACGGGCTAACGTTGGTAGTTGGAAGCTAACAAATTACATACTCAACAGCATAAGCAGGTATCTACATATGATTGATGGAGGTTTGATTGTCGCACTGGTTGCGGCATTTTTGGTTATAGTTATCGTTGCCAAGACAGCGATTATCGTCCCACAACAAAGTGCTTTTGTGATAGAGAATCTGGGCAAATACAATCGAACCTTACGTGCGGGCTTTCATATATTGATTCCTTTCTTTGAGAAGTCTGCCTACAAGCACAGTTTGAAAGAAATCGCCATCGACATTCCCGAGCAAATATGCATTACAAAAGACAACGTTCAGGTTGGTGTAGATGGCGTACTTTATATGCAGGTACTTGATCCGGAAAGGGCCTCCTACGGTATCACCGACTACTCATTTGCCATATCGCAACTGGCCCAAACAACTCTGCGTAGTGAGATTGGTAAAATTGTACTCGACCGTACTTTCGAAGAACGAGGCGCAATTAATGGTAACGTTGTACGTGAGCTGGATCTGGCATCAGATGCTTGGGGTGTAAAGGTATTACGCTATGAAATTAAGAACATAAATCCGCCCCAGGACGTGCTCAGTGCGATGGAAAAACAGATGCGTGCAGAGCGCGAAAAACGCGCCGTAGTGTTGACGTCAGAAGGTGAGCGAGACGCCAAAATAAACGAAGCTGAAGGAGAAAAGCAGCGCGTTATTAAGGAATCAGAGGCGGTTAAAGAAGCCCAAATAAACGAAGCTGAAGGTGAGGCTGCAGCCATACTTGCGGTCGCTACAGCAACCGCAGAAGGGCTTAGGAACGTGGCCTTGGCTGTCAAAGAAGAAGGTGGTGTCGATGCTATGCGGTTACGCATTGCTGAAGACTATGTTAAGCAGTTCGGAAAATTAGCCAAGGAAGCAAATACGCTGGTCGTGCCGGCTAACCTTAGTGATGTTTCTTCGATGATTGCGCTTGCTACAAATATCGTCAAGAACTCATAATCTTGCTATTTCCGCAAATCTTCGTGCAGATAAAGCCATCCCCAAACGAAGTTATATGGGTGAACATGGGCTGTCTGGCCCGCCTCGTCTACCAGCGGCAAACTGCGGTTTGCCCATTCGAAAATTGAACCATGCAGATTGTAAACATTTGTTGCGCCAAGGTTGTGTAGGTGTTCGGCTGCCTGCGCAGATCGCCATCCCACCGAACAATATAAAACTACTCGCCGAGTGCCCTTGTTAGCAACCAAATTTGCCAACGCAGTGTAATCCACTGCGTGCACGGCGCCAGGAATTCGGCTCACGGCATATTCTTCCTCGCCACGGACGTCGATCAGCAAAGTTTCAGTCGCATCGCTCAAAAAGGTATCAATAGAAAGGTGCTTAACATCAGGAAAAGTCGCCTCTATTTTTTTACGCAGCGTGGCAAAACGTTTGTCACGATCGGTAGGTGGGCTCTTTGTAGAGTTGGCGGTGTTAACGGGTAATTGCGAGCTTTCGGTTCGCTCAGCGGTTTCTCCCGCGTAGGTAGATTCAGATGCGGCTGATATACTAAATGCAATTATTGTAGCGAACAAAACGGCCTTTCGATTTACCAAAATAACACACCTAAAAAAATGAACTTCCTGTCAAATAAATCGTCGAATATCGTCACGGCACCTAACCTTTCTATTAATATTCCTGTTGGAGCTAAACCTATTGTATAAGTTCACATCAAAATTGGTTGTTTACGTCTTACTTGCAACGGCCGTGCTGTCCACTTCGCTTGCGTACGCCTCCGGCGGCACTAGTTTTCCTCTTGCCGTACCCGAACCACGCGAGGTTGATCAAGTATATGAGCTTGGTAAACAAATCTACAAAGGCCGAAGTCAGGATGCTGTGAAAATAAAATATTGTGTCAAGCAACAAGACGGTGAGTTTAAAAAATTGAAAGGCTCAACTGCAAAGCCTTTCCGCGGCGGTATATCAAAAGATTTTGCGTTATCCACTGTAGCCGATGGCCAGATACCCCTAGTACTCTACTATTTAAACAAACGTTATAGACTGAATTTACAGAATTAAGGTCGCAAACTACTTGTTGAGCACCTCTCTGGTAACAAACCTATCCATTTTCGTCTCAGCAGATCAATAAAAA
>JAADHW010000128.1 GCA_013151695.1 Gammaproteobacteria bacterium | reverse complement strand
CCAGACCTCTAGGCTTGCTGCTGGTCTTGTTGTTATTGATGGCTCAATACAGTGTCCTCAATAATCCGGGCAACCCCTGGCTCTTCGCATTGGCAGTATTTGTCGGCTACTGGGCAATTGCCTTTAATACATTCGCCCTCCAGACAATGCTGACCTTCAGCGTCCTGTCCATCGCCATTTTTTCCAATTGGTATATGCCAGCCGCGACCTTGCTATCGCTCGCTTTGTTTCTGGCGCTTCATCCGAGCTATGGCTGGAGTTACATCAAGCATACTTTTCTCTTTTCCAAGGCCTATTCGGCAGATTTGGCCGCCATATTCATCCTCGTGCGAAGATACAGCATCTGGCGTGATTTTGTCTGGGACTTCTGGAAACAATTTGCGACCAACCCGTTGAAAAAATCGTTAAGTTATATCTACGAAAATTCGGCGATCATTGTCATTTTTCTGAATCCGTTTTTTTTAATTGGCACTATCGGATTTCTGTTTTCCGAAACCACCGGAGCCCCCCCACTACTGGCCTATTCAGGTATGATCATTACCCTTGCCCTGGTAGTTTTTATTGCAACGTCATTTCGGAAAACCAGGTTTTATGGTGAGCCCGAACGCTATGTGGAAATGGCCAGCGTGTTTGGCAATATCAGTGGTATCTACTACACATACATTTGGTTCGGTTTGGCACCGGTGATGGCCATTCTTGCCTACTGCTTTGTAGCCGTCATGATTCAAATATTCATTTCCAAAATGTTGGCAGGCCACCTAGAGGGCAATATAAGTCAATACGACAAGGTGATCCAGGTTATAAATGACAATTTTGAACAGGGAGCGGTTCGATTTGCAGCTAACAATGAGGAAATTACGAAATACGTCATGACTGAAGACTGGAATTTCGTGCGGTACTGGTCGTTTGGAAACCCTCTTGCAGGGTTCAACGTTTCAGAAACATTCTACAAATACCCATTCATTAGAATGCCTGTATTTGAAGAAATTATTGCTCGATATGGTGTCAATGTTTGCGTGATCGACGAAAACCTCGAAGGAGACTTTCTTTCGAAAAATCCGGAGAAGAAGGACCGTATACATGAGTTGTATCGGCACGACAATTTGGCAGTGTACACAATCGAAAAGAGCGGATCTGAAGATTAATGATCCCTTGCAGACATAAGACCCATCCATGAAGATTAGAAAACTAGTGTCTGATTTTCCGACCGGGTTTTTGAACCAACTCTCCTGGCAGTATGTCGCTACTCTCAGCGTTGTGATTTTCGGCTTTGTTCACACCATCATGATTGCCGGTAAGCTTGGTGCGGCATCCCTTGGCGTTATAGCGCTTGGCGCCAGCGTGACTACGATCATCGCTCAATTCTTCAACTTGAACATGAAGAGTGCCATCATAAGATATGTGACAATATTTCTGTCAAAGGGAAAACCTGATACGGCAATTGCAATTTTGACGTCATGTATACTGATCAATTTGATTGCAGCAACCCTCTTTTTTCTTCTGGTTTTCGCCGCTGCTCCCTTTTTGAACGACCTGCTCATTAGATCCACAGAAGGCGTATCTGTGATCAGAATCTATTCCATTGTTCTGATTTCGGAGATGTTTCTGTCTGACAGTATTTTGGGATATATCAGGATTCGTCATGCCCTCAGCGTTTTTGCAATTGGGCAGTTGATATCATCCGTCTTACGACTTGCCGTCACCTACATCGGCCTCTTTCATTTTCAAATGGGATTGATGTTTGTGGTCATTACAACAGCCTCAACAAGCTTTCTAACCTTCAGTATCTTGCTTGCCGCTCTGTCAAGGCTGCTGCCATTAAAGAAGTTCCTTGTCAAGACTGCCCCGTGGCGCGACCCCGACGTCAACGCGATGATTCCAGAAATGAAGACGTTTGTACGAAACAACTATTTAACAGGATTGCTAACAATTCCGGGTAAAGAGCTGGACATAAACCTTCTGGGGTTTTTCACTACAGTTGAAAATATAGGGGTCTACAAAATTGCCAAGAATTTCATCAGCTCAATCTGGGCCATTACAGATCCGATCCATTTGGTGATTTACCCTGAATGTGCAAAATTCTGGGCTAACAATGATCGAGCAGGATTGCTGTACTTCATCAAGAAGGTCAGTGGGTTTCTTCTGGTTTTCAGTCTGTTTGTCATCGTCGGGAGCAGCCCTGCTGTTTCATATGTAGTTCAATTGTTTATGGGGGACGAGTTTTCCAAAGCTGGCACACTGTTCATCATTATGGTCAGCTCTATTGTCATCTGGATACCCCTGCTCTGGGCATACCCCATTTTCCTGACCGCAGGGAGAACCGATCTAGCACTTAAGGCATCACTGGCTCATAGCATCCTATCAGCTCTGCTGTATGTCTTTTTTATTGCCAGGTTTGGCGTGATCGGAGCTGCGATCGCTTACGCCGTAAACGCAGGACTAATCGCCTGTCTGCAATATTATCTGATATCCAGAAACTCCATCCTGCAACTAACGTCGACAAGAAACGCGTCCATTAAAGGCTAGATAAAAAAGGAGACTCCCCAGCTTTGCTGGGGAGGCATCAACAGTTTGACAGTAATCAGGAGTCTCATAGTAACTCCAAAGCGTGAGCCGACAAGCAACACGCTAAGGAGAAACCATGAGACAAGTAAAAAGTTTAAGCCACACGCGCTAGGAGTGTAAGTATCATATTGTGTTCATCCCGAAATACCGTAAGAAAATAATTTTCGGGCAGATCAAAAAGGAACTTGGTGAGGTGTTCCATCGGCTGGCCAGGCAGAAAGAGAGTTTGATAGAAGAAGGGCATATGATGGCCGATCACGTGCACATGATGATTTCGATTCCACCCAAATATGCAGTATCCCAGGTGGTTGGGTTTATCAAAGGAAAAAGTGCGATTTATATAGCCCGAACTTACGCGGGGCGGAAGCGAAATTATGTCGGTCAGCATTTTTGGGCAAGGGGCTATTTTGCCTCGACGGTGGGCCGGGATGAGCAGGTAATCCGGGACTATATACGGCACCAGGAAGCGGAAGATCGTAGGGTCGACCAATTGGAATTGATGCCGTAGCCCCTTTGAGGGGCTCAAGGAGCCGGAAGGCTCCGTTTAACAGACCGCTTTGAGCGGTTCACAAATAAAGCCCCCGGCTTTGCCGGGGGGATATTTACTATGACAGACCTTCAGAATATTGAGGAAGAATCAGTCGACATTGTCTTAGCCGAAGGCACATTGCACCATACGGATAGCACAGAAGATTCTATAAATTATTTGGTAAAAAAGCTTAAAAAAGGTGGGCGATTTTTATTTTATGTTTACGTTAAAAAAGCAATATTAAGAGAGTTTTCAGATGACCATATCAGGAACCACATTGCCACCTTAAGCGATGATGAAGCTTGGGAAGCATTGAAACCGTTGACTAAATTAGGGAAGGCTTTGGGAGAGTTGAAAGTAAATATCGAAGTTCCGGAAGATATACCATACCTAGGCATAAAAAAAGGAAAACAGGACATACAACGATTTGTATACTGGAATATATGCAAATTATTTCATAGAGACGAATTTAGTTTGGATGAAATGAACCATATCAATTTTGATTGGTATAGACCATTGAATTGTCATAGGCATACTGAAGAAGAAATCAGATATTTTTGTAAAAATGCTGGACTGGGGATAGAAAGGATTAAAGTGGAAGAGGCAGGAATAACAGTTGTGGCAAAGAAAGAATAAAATTTATTAGTCACGACTTAATCTTCTCCCCATAAACTGGCACATGCGCATTGCGGGTTTTCCCGCTGTTCTGACTCATGGTAGGTGCTTAGATGAGACGCAAGCCACACATCGAAGAACAGATCATTGCAATCTTGAAGGGAAACGAAGCCGGCATGCCGGTTCCGGAGTTGCGCGCCGTCACGGAGTGGCTGAATGGTCAATTTACCATTGACGTTCAAAGTTTGTTGAGATGGAAATATCGATGCCAAACGCCTTAAACAGTTAGAGGAAGAAAACCGTTATGATGGTCAGTATGAAGTCACGTGGTAATAGTCTCGCTACCGCACTAGGATCGACTGTCAACTCTGCTCTTAGTTTAGTTTTGGTTGCTTTCTTCAGTATTTGGGGAGCAGCGATTGGATCCTTTGTTGCTGCCAGGATATTTACATCACTGCTGCTTTGGTTTTCACTGCGACAGGTAGCGGAGGGCATCTCACAACCGTACCGCATGCGCTGGGAGTGGGGTTGCTTTGTGTCGTTACCTCCGTTGGTATAATGTGGATATATGAATGCTTTACCAATCCATCGTTAATCGAGAGAATCATACTGCTCACCGTTGCGTTGCTCTTCGTTTTTCTAATAAGCAGAAAATCTATGGGTCGCTCTGCCCCGTCGATCCTGCCGCTGTATTAATCCTGAACGTATATCGAGAAGCAAAGTGATCTCGCTTACCGGCAGTTTTCTTCTTACGACTTGGCTATGTGCCGCAGCGCTATCTCTTTATGCAGTTAGGGATGTGTTCTCGCCAGATAAATTGATACTTTTTTCGCTGGCTATGTTTTTTGGAGACATTTTCTTTCACGACTACTCGCTAGAAATTAGTTTGATCTATGTGTTCTTGATCATGTCCTTCGTTGTTGTGCTCATGTCGTTCGTCGCCATTCTAGGGCCCAATCGGTTGGGATCTGCTATCAACTCTTTCGACGGGACACATCACAATAACGACGTGTTGGTGGTCGGCTACAAACTCTTCTGGTTGTTTTCGATACCGGCCCTTGTGTCCCAAGTCTGGATGATCCAGTTACTCGGCGGCTTTGAGGGGTATGTCAACTCGCTTGAATTGAGAGTTGTAACCCATCGTGGATTTGGCTGGTTAACGTCAATAATCAGAACTTTCTCCGTCATCAACTTAATCTATTTCTCCTACCTTGTCACTCGCAATAATCGTAACAAACGCGACATCGCAAAATACGTTTTGCACTTTATGATTTTTTTGTTTCTGGCGCTGCTAACTGGTTCTCGCGGGTCCTTGCTCGTCAACCTGGTTCTGATGTTTCTGATATATCATTATTCTGTGCAACGCATCAGTCTCCGGTGGCTGATATCCTTTGCGGTAAGCCTTGTGTTGGCAGCCTCGGTACTTGGGGTGGTGCGACAAAACATATCTTTGCACGAAGGAGTCCTAGTCCTGGGATTATCGAAGGAAAGTCAGAACACAAAAAAGATGAGTTTTAAATGGGCAAAATACGGACTCATTCCGATCGATTTGGTACTCAAAGCAGAAAACGTGAAGAAACACTATGGTTTCACGTACTTAACCTTCTTTACCAACTTTGTACCTCGCACCATTTGGCCGACAAAGCCGGATACCGGCGGGGTCGTCTTGACCAAGGAATATACTGGCAACGCCTGGGGTGGATACTCCAACCTGTCCACTGGGATACTCGCCGAGGCGATTATAAATTTTGGTCCGTTCATGGGACTCCTCGTAGGCTTTCTCCAGTTTAGTGTAATGATCGGCTGGGTGCTGCGATACTACATTCGCTTCAGGCGTCGGATGATGTTGAACAGTCCATATCAGTTCATCTACAGCGTCCGTTTCGCTTATGTCAGTTGGGCTATGGCGGGGCTCATCGTCGGCGAGTTCACGAATACAATGGTGAGTTTAGCGATTCAACTGATAACCGTTTGGGTGGCCCATCGTCTGATTCGATTGTTTTCGCATAGACCTGTGCATAGGCACCGGATAAACGGATGAACCGGATTATTCTGGGAGGTTCAGATGAAGTTCACGAAGCTAAGGCATAAGTTGATTGCGATGACAATGGTGTGTGAATGAAGGTAATCATGTATTGCCTGTCGTCCGTCAGTGGTGGCGCCGTTTCGTACCTTCGGAATTTGGTTCTTTTGCTGAGCGAGTTGTTCGAGAAATCGTCTGAGAAGCATAGCCTCTATTTTTTGGCACACGAAAGTCAGAAAGAATTGTTCCCACCCTTGCCCGATAAGCAGTGTAAATGGATCGTGGGTTCGCGACTGGTTGGCTGGCAGCGTATAGTTTGGGAGAGGCGAAACTTGGCTCGCATCATAAGGGAGATGAATGTTGATGTCTTATTCACACCTTATCAAATTAGTTCACACGTTGGGGGCGTGAAGCAGGTGTTAATGTTGCGCAATATGGAGCCTTTTTTGTTCAAGGCATACCCTTATAGCATGCGATCACGGCTGCGTAACCAGGTACTTCAATGGCAGTCGTCGAGTGCATTACGATCGGCAGACCGGGTAATCGCTGTGTCTGGGTTTGCAGACGAATGTTTGAAAAATCGTCTCAGAATTCCTTCTCAAAAAGTACGCAAAATTTATCATGGCCGGGATACAGCATTCTCTCACGAAGGCGATCGCAGTGATGATCTAAATCAGCTTTTTTCTATTGGTGTCGAAGGTGATTTCCTGCTTACTTGCGGTTCGTTATTGCCTTACCGCCGTTGCGAAGATGTCATTGAATCATTTAATCGATGCGCAGGTTCTATAGACAGTAAAATCCAACTTGTTATTGCTGGCTCCGGTAGTGATTCACGCTATGCCAAGACAATCCACTTGGCAATTGTTAACTCACCCTACAAAGATCGCATCCTTGTAGTCGGTCATGTCTCTAAAGAAACAATGATCTCGCTGTATCGTCGATGCTTGGTTTGTATTATTGCAACAGAAATAGAGGCTTGCCCAAATATAGCCATCGAAGCTATGTCGAGTGGATGCACAGTAATTTCTTCCGATCGTTCACCACTTCCTGAGATTTTTGCAGGTAGTTCGCTCGTGTTTAGTTCACGGGATGTGGAAGGACTGAGTCAACAGATTCGAGTTTGTTTAAGTGACGAGAATCTAAGAATTGAGATGAGTAAGAGAGCATTGCAACGGTCTCTAGCCTTTTCGTGGCAGAAGTGTGCAGAGGAAACTTTCGCAGCGTTGACTGAGTGGCCCCAACGATAAAGCCGCCATGGATTACACAACCCAAAAACTGACATTTAAAATTAAGAAGTTTTTGCGATATTTAGCACTTTATGGATTGTCGCGGACGCTTATCAAAGTCAAAGGTCAGTACCATATGAAAAAGCGGTACGAAACCTTGCCTGCACAGTTAGATATACCAAAGCTTGGTGGACATGTAGGGCTGATTGGATGTGGCAATTATCAATTCAGTAACATTGCTTATTATCTCAAGAAGAATTATGGAAGTGTTATTCGTGGGTGTATGGATACCGATATTCAAAGAGCTGCCTCACTCTACCGTCAATATGACTTGCGATACTACACAGATGATGCCAGTCAACTCATTACTGACCCTGCCATTGATTTGGTTTTTATCGCCTCAAATCACGCGTCGCATGCAGAGTATGCCATCGAAGCATTGAAAGCCGGTAAGAATGTTCATATAGAGAAACCACATTGTGTAACTGAGGATCAACTTCGACGTTTGTTAGAAACAATGTCTGAAAGTGATGGGAAAATTGTATCCGTGGGCTATAACCGCACCTTGAGCCGGATCGGGGTGAGGATCAAAGACCATCTTGGTACACAAACGGGTGCAGCAATGTTGAACTGGTTTATTGCGGGACATGAGCTTGAGCCTGATCATTGGTATTTTCAGGACGCTGAAGGGGGGCGCATATTGGGGAACCTCTGTCACTGGACCGATTTTTCCTATACCATGATTGATGAAAAGGGTCGTTTCCCACTAAAAATCATACCTACTCGTTCGGATAAGTCTGACTGTGACATAGCTGTATCTTATGTATTTGGCGATGGTTCAATTGCAGCGATTACTTTTTCGGCGAAGGGGCATACCTTTGAGGGAGTCAGGGAAAAGTTTTCAGCTCACAGGGGTAATGTGTTGATTTCAATGAGCGATTTTAAATCGCTGATGATCGAGGTGATAGACAAACGAATAAAGCCAATTCAAATATTTCGTGACCATGGGCACGAAATATCTATCTGTTCAAGTTATAGCGCTTCTAAGGATTCAACACACCCAGGTTTGAGCCTGGCTTATATTTGGGAATCTGCTCAATTGTTTTTGGCAACAAAGGCAGCTTTAGAAAATAATCAAGTACAAATAATTAACGGGATCGAAGATTATTTTGAATCTTCAGCTTTTGGCCAATCTCAATGAAATGGCAGGTTGAATGGATCGATAAGAAATTCTATGCCGAATTCCAGTCAAATTGGGATGACAAACTATTTCGAGAACAAATTGTTGAACATCTGAATAAACCACTGGATGTATTGGACTTGGGCGCAGGGGCCGGCATCGTTTCACAAATGAATTTCAAAGGCATTGCTGGTCATGTCTGTGGCATTGATCCTGATGAAAGGGTGGTAACGAATCCATATTTGGATGAAGGGAAAGTTGCTTTTGGTGAAAAGGTACCATATCCGGATGAGAGTTTTGATCTGATTTTTGCGGACAACGTGCTTGAGCATTTGCCGCAGCCTGGAAAGGTTTTCTATGAGGTCTACCGTCTTCTTCGCCCCGGGGGAGTATTTCTTAGCAAAACACCAAATAAATTGCACTACATGCCACTAATCGCACGCCTCACACCGCACCGTTTTCATCAATGGATAAACAAATGGAGGGGGAGAGTAGGTGAGGATGTTTTCCCTACCCGTTACCAGGCCAACTCCACCGGCGATATTAGAAAACTTGCCAAAATAGCCGGCTTGGAAGTGAATCGGCTTGATCTGATAGAAGGCAGACCGGAATACTTGCGAATGTCTTTTCTAACCTACATTCCTGGTCTGCTGTATGAAAGATTGGTGAATCGTTTTGGGTTTTTGGCCAGGTATCGTATTTTGTTGATAGTGGAATTAAGAAAACCTGAATCTCGTTAATGATCTGGATGGAAGTCATTCATAAATGAAACAAATTCTTCAAAACTTAGGTAACGGTGAAACATCGCTTGTGGATGTTCCACCGCCCACGGGTAGTGCTGGCTCGCTCCTTATTCAATCTTCTGTGTCATTGGTGTCTGCTGGTACCGAGCGTACGGCGATTAACTTCGGCAAAGCAAACCTACTCGACAAAGCCCGTCAGCAACCCGACAAGGTGAAGATGGTGCTGGACAAGATCAGAACCGACGGCCTTGGCCCAACAATTGAGACCGTGCGCAACAAGCTGGACCAACCAATCCCGCTTGGTTACTGCAACGTGGGCACGGTGCTTGAAGTAGGGGCTGGTATTGAGGGCTTTAATGTCGGTGACCGGGTCGCGTCCAATGGCCATCACGCCGAAGTCGTACGTGTGCCGGGCAATCTTTGTGCTTTGATCCCAGATAACGTTTCTGATGAATCTGCTTCTTTCAGCGTTATTGGTGCCATCGCTTTACAGGGCATTCGTCTGGTTCAGCCTACTTTGGGTGAGACGGTGGTTGTTACGGGTCTTGGACTTGTCGGCTTGATGACCGTGCAGTTGCTTCGTGCCCAGGGTTGCCGTGTGTTGGGTATTGATCTTGATCCATCCAGGGTTGCACTGGCACGTCAGTTGGGTGCCGAGTGTGTGGATTTATCCGCCGGACAAGATCCTTTAAAAGTGGCCGAGACTTTCTCGCGGGGACGTGGTGTGGATGCTGTGATAATTACTGCATCCACTAAGAGCAATGAACCGGTCAGTCATGCAGCGAAGATGTGTCGTAAGCGGGGGCGGATTGTTTTAGTGGGTGTGACGGGGCTGGAGCTGTCGCGAGCTGATTTCTTTGAAAAAGAGCTTTCTTTCCAGGTGTCATGTTCATATGGGCCGGGTCGTTATGATCCTGAGTATGAGGACAAGGGGCACGATTATCCGGTTGGATTTGTGCGCTGGACAGAGCAGCGCAATATGGAGGCGGTGCTGGATATGATGGCATCGGGCGCGCTGGATTGTGAGGCTTTGATTTCACACCGGTTCAAGTTGGAGGATGCGTTGGAGGCTTATGCACTATTGGGTAGTGGTGAGGCTTCGATGGGGATTTTGTTGGAGTATCCGGGTATTGATGGCCCCGGGTTGTTAGATAGGACGATTGTTTTGGGGGGAGAAGAGCGAGATGGACTACGGGTCAGGCCCGGAGTGACGGACGCTGAGTCCGGTATGACAGAACCCGTATTGGGTTTTGTGGGTGCGGGTAATTATGCTGGATCGGTTTTGATACCTGCTTTTAAGGGGGCGGGTGCAGTTTTGAAGACAGTGGTCTCCAGTGGGGGGGTGAGTGGTGTTCATTTTGGTAAGAAGCATGGTTTTGGGCAAACTACTACGGATGTTGCCAGTGTGTTTGCGGATGCGGATATCAATGCCGTGGTGGTTGCGACACGGCATGACAGTCATGCGCGGTTCGTGCTGGATGCCTTACATGCGGATAAACATGTTTTTGTGGAAAAGCCTTTGTGCTTGACGTTAGACGCGCTTGAAGAGATTTCTGGTGCTTATGAAAAGGCCGGCAAGGATGGTACTGCACCATTGCTAATGGTGGGTTTTAATCGGCGCTTTGCGCCCCAAGTGCAAAGAATTAAGCAGCTGCTGTCGACTACGGCCGAACCCAAGTCGTTCATCATGACGGTAAATGCTGGTGAGATACCCTCTGACCACTGGACGCAAGATCTTGCTGTGGGTGGTGGAAGAATTATTGGTGAGGCTTGTCACTTTATTGATCTGTTACGGTTTTTGACCGATGCGCCGATTGTTGGGCATAGCGTTACTTTTATGGGTGCGCAGGCTGGGATGATTACTAGCGACAAGGTGAGTATTTCATTGAGCTTCGCGGACGGGTCTTTTGGGACGGTGCATTACCTTGCTAATGGGAGTAAGAAGTTTCCTAAAGAGAGGCTGGAGGTTTTTTGTGGGGGTGGTATTTTGCAACTTGATAACTTCCGCAAGCTAAAAGGGTTTGGGTGGAAAGGGTTTAGGAGTATGAACCTTAGGAGGCAGGATAAGGGGGTATGTGCTCAGGCATTTTTGGATGCTGTTAGGAATGGTGGGGGCTCTCCTATACCATTTGAAGAAATTATTGAGGTCAGTCGGATCAGTGTTGAGATTACGAGCAGGGGGCCGCTAGCCATCAACAGGGTCCCACTGTAATCAAAATGTGCAAGAACTTCCTTCACACCAATCTAGAATAACGTAACAAATAATTTGCTCACTACTATCTATAAGAAACACATTAAATTCACTGCTCAATGGTTGGAGAGGAGTGTGGCGTGTGGAAGTGGCGGTTCTTGCGCTCATTATTCATTATTGCTTGGTTGGTCCAAACCGTATCCAGAGACTACCGGCTACTTGGTGCCAACCCTTCTAAATTTAATGGACTTTCTTGGCGATCAGCAGTATTCCAACACAGCGTTAAAGCTTGGTGAATGGCTGCTGGATATACAGAACCCAGATGGTTCATGGAACGGGGGGCTATACCCTAAGGCCAATGGCAGGCCTTCAGTGTTTAATACTGGTCAAATTCTTAAGGGCATGAGTGCTCTTTATCGATTCACTAATGACAAACATTTTCTTGAAGCAGCTGTCCATGGTGCAAACTGGTTAAGTGATGGTGTATCGAAGGAGGGATTGTGGCCGTCAAGTGACTATAAAGCAGGCGTAACACCTTCCTATTACACACACGTCGCTTGGCCTATGTTGGAAGTGTGGAAGTTAACCGAAGAGCAGAACATTTTGGATGCCGCAACTCGCTTCCTGGATTCTGTTATGTCGCGCCGCAAGGAAAACGGTGTATTCAGTGACTGGGGGTTCACATCGGGTCGAGCAGTAACACATACAATTGCATATACACTCCGCGGTCTTCAAGAAAGCTCACGATTGCTGAATGATTACGAGCGTTATGGTCAACAGGTTGAATCGTCACTGAATACCCTTGTGACCAAGGCTGAGCTGGCAAATGGTCGATTAGCTGCGGAGTTTGATGAAAACTGGCGTGTCACAGAAAAATACACCTGTTTAACAGGCAATGCTCAATTGGCAATGTGTATATTGCTGCTTGAACAAAGGCAAGGTGATCTTCGCCTGGTTAATGCCGCAGCAAAACTGGTGGATTTTATTGTGAGCGTTCAGCGGATTCGAACACCATTTAGTGGCTTAAATGGTGCGGTAGCAGGATCATACCCGGTCTGGGGAAAATACATGATGTTACGTTATCCAAATTGGGCGGCTAAGTTTTTTTGCGATGCATTGATAATGCTCAGCTCACGATTGGAAGCAGAAGAACCCGGGTGAAAATCATTATTACTGCCGGTTTTGATCGTTCACTGGCTGCCTTGGCATTATGTGAGTCGCTGCAAGCGATGGGACATGAGATTGTCACGGTGATTGTGACGTCCCCACTTAATTGGCAGCGCATTAAACATTTTTATAAACAACGTGGGGTAGACGGCCTATTGCATGCCTTTCGCAAACTTCTGGGTCATGAAGTCGGTACATCGAAAATGGGCACTTTGTTGCTGCATTTGAAATCTTTCACAGTAAAAGAACAATCATTAAAGGCATGGTGTAATCAACGCGTGATAAATCATTTTTTTGTTAGAGGCCTTAATTCACAACAGGCTGTTGGTATTCTAAAATCAACCGATTCTGACTTGATCGTATATGCGGGTGGAGGAATCCTTAGGGAAAAATTTATAACTGCAGCAAAAGGAAACATAATCAATGCACACAGTGGGCCATTGCCACAAATTCGTGGAATGAACGCAATTGAATGGGCTCTATTGTTGGATGAGCCTTTGCAGGCAACAGTCCACATAATTGATCAAGGAATAGACAGTGGCGCAATCCTTGGAAAATTTGACATTGATATAGTGTCTGATGAGACCATCGCCTCATTACGGGAAAAGGCTGTAGTTGCAGGTATCAATGGATTGGTCGGTTTGCTCAACGGTGTCAACCAACTTAACGAAATACCGTCTGGTAAAAACCTGCAACCAATTGGAAACCGTCAGTGTTTTGTGATGGCACCTGCCA
>JAADHW010000341.1 GCA_013151695.1 Gammaproteobacteria bacterium | reverse complement strand
ACCCCCGCCTAATTCGCTGGCGCCAATGAAGCGTGCAGGGCGTGGCGCTTGCGTGATTTTCCTTAGAAAAGACTGCTCCAGGCGGACCAGTTTAGCATCAAGACTTGCTGTCACGCTGTAGTGTGCGGGTCGTAAATTGGCTATTGGGTAGCCTGCATCGGCATCGTGCGCGCCCAACACACGGGTGGGTTGGTCTTGTTGGTCCAGATGCACCTGCCCATCAATCAAAAACCACGCGTAGGGCGAACTTTCTCCTTGTTTGAGAATGACTTTCTCTTCAGCGATATCAATTAATACAGCATGTGACTGCGCCGTTCGAAAAACGTGGTCGTCTATGTCACTAAAATATGCGTGATGCTTTAGCAGTCGAGCTAGTGTCCCGGCGTGTAGAGGTTGGGGTTCGTTTATCTGAAACATCTTTGAGTGTAGACCCAAATAACGAATTCAGCCTCTTGCCTAGCGTGATATGTTACCAAGCCAGAGTGGCAGTAGAATGATTCAAAAGGGGAGGGCTTTATGAAGAAGGTATGGATAGGTCTGGTTGCCGTCGTCGTTGTGGCGCTGGTTGGTGCATACGTTTTTAGGCAGCAGATTTCGATTGTTGTGATAGGCTCGCAGATTGCACCCGCGCACGATTTTGACACTGATTTGGTACCATCTGCTCCAGACTACGCCGACCCTGCGTGGTGGGCTGCATTGCCTTCTAGTGACGATCCTAGCGACCAAATGCCCGAGGGTGTTACTCGCGAATCTTTAGGGGTTGCGGTGTTTTTTGTCCATCCTACATCTTATTTTGGAAAAGAAAGCTGGAACCAACCGTTAGCTGATGAAAGCGCTAACTGGGTCGTCGACCAGCGAGTGTTGCGTCATCAAGCCAGCGTGTTTAATAGCTGTTGCGATGTCTATGCACCGCGCTATCGACAAGCGACATTCTTTTCGTTTATGGATCAGGATGGTAACGGTAAGAAGGCATTGGCACTTGCTTACGATGATGTGGTTGCTGCGTTCGACTATTTCCTAACTGACATTGATCCAAATCAGCCGTTTATCGTCGCCGGACACTCACAAGGATCAAAACACACAGCCCAACTAGTAAGCGAACACATATCTGGTACCGATCTTCAAGATCGTATGGTGGCCGCGTATCTCATAGGTTTTGGAGTAACAAATGAACATATTGGTGAAGTTGGTGTATGCCAGGATGCTCGCCAGACCGGATGTGCACTTGGCTGGAATGTTATGGACGGCCAGGGTGCCGGTGCCTTTGGTGGTATTGAGGGTTTGATATGTACAAATCCTTTGAATTGGCTTGCGGATCAAAGCCATGCAGGACACGAACTCAATGAAGGCGCGATTGGATATGCGTCCTATGGCGAAGCAGGTGATGGGGAAAATGTCAGCGCCATGTTAGTTGAAGTCGGAGTTGCAGATGCCCAGTGTCAGGCAGATGGCCAGCTTGCAGTATTAGACTTACGCTCCGACTCGTTCCCGGCAAGGATGTTTGGCAATAGCATGCACGTATACGACTACAGTTTGTTTCATGCGAGTATTCGACAAAACGTAGCGGACCGGGTAAAGGCCTTTTTAAATTAGTGCTCGCATAACATTTTGATACACTAGTGGGATGAAAATTATCACGCTTTTTATTGCGAGCCTGACACTCTACGCTAGCGGTGCTAACGCACAGGATGTCGGTGAAGTTGACTACCCCTTTCTCGGGATACAATTCACCATCCCTGAAGGCTGGATCGGCAGGGAAATGGAATTCGGCTATATGATCGCTTCAAACACGGAACCTGGTTTCGTATTACTGAGAACACATGAGGCCCGAACCGTCGAAGTGCTCAAACAAGAATCTGGAGCCGGAATCGTTGACGATGTCGGGACCAATTTGCAACTGGCTGGTGAAATCGAATCTGTCACCGGACAGGGTATCGGCGCGCATTTATCCGGCACCGTGGAATTCCAACCCGCCAAAGCTTACGTCGCGGCAGTGATCAACCCATTCGGCAAGGGAGTGGTAGTGTTGGCAGCGACCGATGAACAGAATTACTCGAATCGATATGCACAACTGGCACGGGAAATCGCCGGTAGCCTGAAGTTTGCGACTCCGAAAGAAGCAGCGGCTGTGACTGAATGGAAGGACTCATTGAAGGGCGCTAAGCTGACGTATCTCAGTTCCAGTGGTGGCTCGGACTACTCCGGGTACAGTGGCACCTCGTCGCGCTCTGAAATCCTGCTGTGCGCAAATCAGCAATTTTCCTATTACGATTCATCTCAAAGCTCTTTCGATATCAACGCCGGCTTCGGCAGTTCGAACAGCTCTGATAGTGGCGAGGGTGCTTGGGAAGTCATCACCGGAGACGACGGTAGCACCCTGCTGCAACTACATTTCAGCAACGGCCGAGAGTTTGAATATCGAATTAGCTACGAAGATCTGAAAACCTACTTAGGAGATACTCGCTACTTTCGAACCTATGATCACGGTGAGTGCTAGCAGGTTCGACATCGATCTTGGTTTATCAGCAATTCCCGTTTGATATTACTAATATAATTAGTAATATAGATAAACATTTTAGTAGATTGAGATTGAGGAAATGATTCCTAATCTAGAGGCTGTTTTCGGAAACCGAACTGCTGCATGCACGTTGCTCTTTCTCCAGAATTATGGGTCCGGACATGCCAACAGGATTTCCACAACATTCGGAATTGGGGTTAGAGCTGTTCAATTACAGCTGCAGCGGCTCGAAGCGGGGGGTATTTTGGTAAGTAACATGGTTGGTCGTACTCGTGTCTTCGAGTTTAGTCCGCGAGGGACTACGGTGAAGCATTTGCGTGTGTTCTTGGAAGCTGAGTTGGAAGACTTGCCTAGTGATCTCATCGTGAAGTATTTACGCGAACGTACTCGTCCTCGAAGAACTGGAAAGCCGCTTGTGCGCGCGTGATTAGCAAAGACTCCAGTCTTTTGGAAATCGCTGCGATTGTTTCTGAGATGCTACAGACGGCTGGTATAGAGGCAATTCTTGGTGGTGGTGGGGCCGTGGCTCAATATTCGGATAACGAATACATGACGACGGACTTGGATTTCATCACGTATGAACAGCACAAAATCCTCGGGCCTGCGATGGCCAAGCTAGGTTTTAAGAGGGCTCGGGGGCGTCGGCATTATGAGCACTCAAAGTCAGACTTTTATGTCGAGTTCCCTCCAGGGCCGCTGTCATTTGGGGACCGCAGTGTTGACAACAACAAAACGGCAACATTGCAGACAAAACATGGTGCTCTTCGCATCATCACCCCTACGCAGTGCCTTATGGATCGGCTCGTATGGTACGTGCACGGAAATGATCGCCAGTCGCGAGATCAAGCAGTGATGGTAGCTAAGCGGCAGGATATTGATTGGGATGCGGTTTTTGAATGGGCAGTGTTAGATGGTATCGACATCGCTTCGGTTGAGCAGCTTCGAGAAGAGGCGAGCAGGCTAAGCTAGAGCGAACTTCACAACGAATTCAGATGCTTAGTAGCTTGCCTCTTGAATGTCCCATTGCTTGACCGATAACTATGGAGTTGGATCTACAGTGCCTAAATTCCTAAGCTATCAGCTCTCGAGCATTTTCTTTATTAATTCAATTACCAAATCTGGCTGATCTAACCCGATTGCGTGCCCGCTCTGTTCAGCGATGACAAGTTTGCTGTTGGATGATAGGGATACAAGCCGATGCTGAGCGTCTTTCCATCCCTTTTCGAGAAATGCTTGGGGACCTTTAAGTGGTTTGCCGTGGGTAACCACTGTCAAAGGGGTTGAACCGAGGCTGCCAAAACCACCGGCTTCTCTTCGCTTGTTTGGCGTCGAGAAGTAAGCTTCTAGCTCGTTGGCGGTTGCAACATAGAATGATGGTCGCGAAAATTCGGTCACTATTGCGTGTCGCATTTCAGCAGACAAGCCTTTGGGTATGCCCGCCCATTTTGGTGCTAGAGTTAGGGCCACACGAACAAGACCGATTCGTGCCAGCCACGCGCCGATCAATGCTTTGCGTTGCATGCCAACGAGCGTGTCGATGCGAGCAAAGGTGTGTTGCTCTTCGGCTGAATCTAATAAAACTATGCCTTTGACGTGCCCCGGGTGTAGTCGAGCGTAATTTCGAACCATCAGTCCCCCCATCGAAACGCCAACCAGGAGGTAGGGGCGGGGAAGGTTTGATTGTTCTAACAGATGATGTAGATCGTTTGTGATGTCATCGAACGAGCGGTTATCGTTGGCTTGTTCGCTAAAACCAAAACCTGCTCGATCATAGGCGGCTACGGATGCAAATTGTGAGATTTGTGTTTGCAGGCGGCGTAATACCAGTGACGATGAACTCCCGCCAGATTCCAATACCACAGTAGGACCTACTCGCTGACCCATGGAGAGTAGATGCATCACTCTGCCATCTATTTTTAGAAGGTCCCCGGGAGGCTGGTAGTTGGCTGATCTATCAGCCAGCATCTGGTAGAGATATCCACATGCAGCCAGCAGTGCCGCTATTCCAAGCGTCCACTTTACGATGGTTCCGACCAGCATCATTAACTCCATCAAGAAACTATCTCATGAATGAATTTTATATGACTCCTCGCCAGCCAAGAGCAACTTAAGCTTCGCTCTTTACATCGAATAGCGCGCGTTTCGACTGGACTATCTCATCCAGCACACCCCTTAACCAGCGTAACCCGGGATCGTGGTTCTGACGATTATGCCAGGCCATCGATATTCTGGCAGGCGGAACATCGATGGGTGATGTCCTGAATATCAAGTCGCCGTTGGCAATTGCTTGGGCAACGGCGGGGTAAGGCAACACGGTGATGAGATCTGTTTCTTTGAGTAGCTCGATGGCACCGGCAAAGCTATTGACCGTCATCACCACTCGACGGGTTAGATTCAGCTCGCCAAGTATTGTATCAACCACCCCGCTCGGGTCACCGGTCAACGACACCAAGACGTGTTCAGCTTGGATGAATTTATCGAGCGAAAAATCGCCCGTTGCAAACTCATGGGCCGCACGCATCACACAAACGAAATGATTGTCAAACATCCACTTTGAGTGAATTTGCTGGCTGGTACCGGCATAGTAGTCGAAAATGAGGTCCACATCGGCGTTCAACAAAAGGCTTTCCCCATCCCCTTTGTAGGGTACGGCATGTATGTCAATTGCTGGCGCATGGTGTGCTACGATTTTTCGCAGCGACAACCAAATAAGCGCCACCATACCGTCGGTCAACGCGATTCGGAACCGACGTGCTGAATGACCAGGGTCAAATTGTGGAGGTGTTATGGCGCTTGATATCGTTTCGAGGGGTTCGGATATTTGCAACCAAAGTTGTGAGGCATAGGGTGTGGGTCTAATGCCACGTCCTTGCTTTACAAATAGTGGATCTTTCCAGCTGTGTCGCATTCGAGCGACGGCGTTAGATACGGAGGGTTGGGCCATCGCCAGACGCTGCGCCGCGGCAGTAATCGATTGCTCTCGCATGATTGCGTCGAATATGACAACTAGGTTGAGATCCAATTTACCCATGGCCGCTCATTCATTAACTTTATCTATATAAACGATACCATTTATTAATTAGATGTAATAACTAGGATTGGAGACACTGATTTAAAGCTCAACTCGCGCCATCGGAATACTAAAATGAACAAACCCACCTTTACCGTTCTGTTATTTACGTTCTTGTTGGGCGCATGTGAGCCCAGCGATACCCGGCCGGGGTTGTGGTTGTCGGGGGAGGTTGAAGCTTTCCCAGCGGACTGGTCATTTACCGACAACTTCAAGCAGATTGCGGTTCAGGTTGCTACTCCGTATGCGATACCTCACTCCGTTACTATTTGGTGTGTGCAAGTAGAAGGTGCCCTTTATATCGGCGCATTAGTGCCGGAAAGTAAGAGCTGGCCGGGGTGGGCTGAAAGTGATCCTGACATTAAAATGAAATTAGGTGATCGATTGTTCGAAGGACGCCTGCAAAAACTTGTGACCCACGATGAGATACGCCCGGTCAGTGACGCGTACATCGACAAGTATCAATTAGCCACCGACCCGATTGCGGTGGAAGGCTCGCCGAGTTGGTTCTGGCGAGTTACCGCCAGATAACCCTGAGCACAGTGCAACCGCACACCGCGCTTTTTCGACCATAGGGAAAACGTTGGTAATCACGCGGTATTCAATTTTATCAGTCAAAGATGGAAACCATTGAGTTGCTGTTCGCAACGGTCGCAACCAGGCGGTACGTATTCCCCGAGAGTTTGAATTTTCGGGTAACCGCGTGATTATGTGAAAGATCGGCAAACGACTCATCCTTGAACCGGCGCCGCAGAGCAAGCTGGCTGAGGTCCTAAGGGAACTATCGCCGTTACCTGCCAACGAAACGCTTCCGGATGTCGACAATTTAATGCCCCTTGATACCGATCCTCTCGTCTAGCAGGCTATGTATCTGCTCGACACCAATGTCATCGGTGAAATTGCTAGAAACCCCCAGGGAGGTGTTGCAAATCGTGTTGCGGCGTTGCCGCCAGACGAATACGGCATTAATCCTATTGTCGCCTGCGAAATTGGGTATGGTTTGACCAAACGTGAATCCACCAGGCTTCGCCGGCAGATTGAGGCAATTCTTGAAGCGATTGCTGTCATAGAGTTGCCGTCCGATATTGCTACGCACTACGGGCGGATTCGAGCTGAGCTCGAGAAGCAAGGTACGCCGATCGATCCGAACGATTTGCTTATTGCAGCGCACGGATTGGCCTCCGAATTAACCCTCGTTACTGGTAACGAGAAAGAATTTCGGCGGGTGCGTGAGTTGAACGTAGAAAACTGGTTAACACGCTAGGAAAAGATCGGTTCTAGTCAATCGAACCAGTTTATCGGCGGCTACACATTAAACTGCTCCATGAGCTCTACCATCGTTGGTCACTCTTCAACGCCGTCAGTGCCCTAGATCTACTGTACGAAGATCTAGCCCATGTATAATTACCCCTTCGATACGAGGTGATAGTGATATGGATATTCTGACAACTTCTCCTGATTTGGATAATGCGATTGTTGACCCCGCGCGGTGGGCTAGTGAGGCGTGGGTACATGAACAATTTGCTTGGTTACGGGCCAACGATGCCGTGCGACGACTAGAACCCGAAGGTTATGAGCCATTTTGGAATATCACTCGATACAGCCACATCAAAGAGATTGAACAAAATAAACAGGTTTTTATTAATGACCCCCGGCCTTTGTTGGGTCCTGAGATGGTGCAGACGCTTGTGCAACAGATGTCTGGGCGCAAACACTTGGTGCGCTCGTTAGTACAAATGGATGACCCCGACCACACGAAATATCGGCTGCTTACCCAAGGTTGGTTCATGGGATCGAACTTGCGCAAGCTCCAAGACAGGGTGGATTATCTGGCAAAAGTGTACGTTGATCGAATGGCGGAGCGAGATGGGGAATGTGATTTTGTTGCCGATGTGGCCATTTGGTATCCGTTGCGGGTCATTATGTCCATTCTTGGTGTGCCCGAGGAAGACGAGCCTTTGATGCTTAAGCTGACCCAAGAACTTTTTGGCAGCTCCGACCCTGATAATACTCGTTCCTTTGAAATGGCTGATTTCATGAACGTAGTGACGGACTTCGAAGAATATTTTCAGAACCTCACTGCGGCGAGGCGTGCCAACCCTACCGATGATGTAGCGTCAGTGATAGCAAACGCCAAAATTGACGGCCAACCTATTCCAGACCATGAAACCAATGGTTATTACATTATCGTAGCCACCGCAGGACATGATACAACCAGCTCAACAATTGCGGGTGGGTTGTTGGCCCTATTAGAAAACCCCCAACAATTGGCTCTTCTCAAAGCCAAACCAGAGCTGATGGATACTGCCGTAGATGAGATGATTCGCTGGGTGACTCCGGTGCGGCACTTCATGCGTACTGCCACTGAAGACTATACTTTGGGCAACCAACAGATCAGCGCTGGTGAATCATTAACTTTGTGGTACCCCTCCGCAAATCGTGACGAAAATGTGTTCGATGCGCCGAATGAATTTCGTGTTGGTCGCAAAGATGCCAAACAACTGGCTTTTGGCTTCGGTGCGCATGTGTGTTTGGGGCAACATCTGGCGCGCATGGAAATTACTGCGCTGTTCAAGGAACTGCTGTCACGAGTGAATCACATAGAACTAGCTGACGAGCCTAAATATACCCAGTCTACTTTTGTAGGGGGTTTAAAGAGTTTGCCTATACGTTATCAGATGAGCTAGCCGCATGGCTTCGGTCACATATATCAAGATGCATTTCTTGAACCGATTGGTCCTATAGCGAAGTTTTTGTATGGCCTCTATTGAAGGCGTTTAACAGACTCGGCTGAAGTTTACTCCGTCCTTCCGTACTCAATAGTGAGGCACAATTTCGCCACAAAGAATATCTGTGTTAGTGTAGTATGCTAGTAGTACACAATTACACCATCTGTTTGACATCTGAGGCACGAAATTATGCGCACACTCAAAACCTGGCTTACTCGAATTGCGCTCGGGTTAACTGCGATGGTTGGCGTAGGCGTGGTGGTTTTAGTTGTCTACCAGCGAATATCTGATGGCCCGACGGGACCTTTGACGGGTGGCTCGTTTAGTTCAGGAGAAGTTGTCGACGCACCGGTTGAGGACTGGTCCGAGTTGGAGGGGGATTTTGAGTTTGAGTTAGTCGGGCAGAGTAGTTCGCGTACCGCGGGCGGGATACTGGTGGACGGTGAACTGTACATTACCTGCGATCTGGGTTTCATCTGGTCTCGCCTACCCTTTGGATTGTCCAGAAATGTGCTCAATCTAATCTGGGTGTTTAAGACTTGGCACGAAAAGGCGTTGCTTGATGGGCGGATACGTATCAGAAAAGATGGGCGCATCCATACGGCAACAATTGAACATGTTGAAGACCCTCGATTGGTCGAAGCACTCAAGATATCGCTTGAGGAATTGGCCAACGAATATTTCAAACCCAAAGGTCTGGGACCACGCCCGACACAAGAACCTAATGACATTTGGTTCTTTCGCGTTAAACAATCGTGATGTACTCTAACTACATTGGACTAACAGGAGACTTTGAATGCGTTTTTTAACCAACAACATCAGAGCCGCGCTGAGTCGAATGAAGGGCAAATAGCCTAACCCTCTCCGACGACTATTTCTCGCTTCACTAGAAGCGTCGCCATACGGCTGCTGATTCCTTAAACGTTTTGCTCGCATTGTTGCGGGCCAAAGGATGAGATCGTATGAGTATTAATACAGAGCTTTCCCAAGAGATTGTCACAAAGCGATTAAAGTTACGGCTGTTTAGATTTTCCGATGTTCCCGTGGTATTTGAGTATATTCAGGAGCCAGACATGGGTCTCTTCTTGGATAGCTCGGTTTCGATTTGCACTGAAGCAGATACAGCGGCGATCATAGCTCGACATATATTGGTTGACCGGACGCAGCGAAACGTTTGGGCAATAACCATTGACGATCTCCCGGTCGGCGGCATTTCCATCAACTTCGCAAAAGAACATCGGGTCGCGGAGATTGGCTATAGTGTTAAGAAAGCACTTTGGGGGCAGGGATATGCCAGTGAAGCAACCCAAGCTGTGATTGATGCAGCCTTTGAAACCTGTCCTGATTTGCGGCGTGTTCAAGCCAACATCCATCCACAAAACGAAGGTTCAATCCGCGTAGCAAAACGGGCAGGGATGGTTTACGAAGGAACGTTGCGATCGTATTCGTACGTCAGAGGCGAGGTCGCTGATGAAGATGTTTACGCCATATTGAGAAATGATTAGGTTCGTCCTTGTGTGGATAGTCTGCCTACAGCAGGTTGTTGGGAGGTGGAGTAGAAACCTTGGTTTGCACCAAGGCGTTATCCGTTCTCAGGTTAGCTGCCTGGATAGGGAATCGTTGCTTTCTCTCCATGCGCCTTAAACGCGTATAGAAAAACTATGCACACAATTAGGTAAGGGTCACCAGAAGTCTCAAACCACCCAAATACGTCTTGAGCGAAAGGACCACTACTTGACCCTGGAATGGACACAGAAAGGTAAGCTGACGTCGTTATGTACGCTTGACCACACAACGATGGTTAATATCGACGGCTTAGCGTAGTATGGCCGGTGTATCCCCCGCGATCGGCATCAAATCTCATTGGTGACGCATTTTCGCGAACTCCCGACGCCGCTCTCCGGTCCGTGCGTATTTGATGGGCCACCCTAGGCTGGAACCTTCAAATCACGAGGAGAGTGCGCGTGCCCCTATCCATAAGAGATCTAATGCCATCGGATCTCGAATTTCAAATGTTTGTTCTCGATGAACTGGCTGACGAGTTGAGTAAGCGAGGCGCAGACGTCCTCAAGCTCACCATCGGTGTAACCGAGTTGCCAATACCCCCGAAGGTGCTCGAACGCATGATTGACAAGTTAAAAGACCCGGACTTCGTTCGCCGCGTGTATCCGGAGGGTCTTCCCGAATTGCGCGAGGCTATCGCCAAATTTTACAACAAGAGTTACGCGACGGACGTCTCGCACAAGAATGTTATCGTCAACACGGGTAGCTCGCCAATCTTTCGCAACATCTTCCAGCTTCTGGCCGGGCCCGAATTCGAGATCATGATCCCGCGGCCCTATTACGCCCTGTACTTGTATTGCGCGAAGTTGGCCGGCGCAAAAGTTAAGTTTTACGACATTGACGTCCGCTCAAAGCGGGTCGACATGGATTCGTTTCGCCGCAACTTTTCCCCTGAACGCACCTCTCTGGTGGTGATCAACTCGCCGGGTAATCCAGTCGGAAATATAGTAACCCCGGACGAGATGCGCGAGATCTACGACATCGTTGACCACAATGCCTACGTGTTGAACGATGAGATATATAACAACACGATGTTCTACGATCAGTTTCACAGTCCTTTGGCGGCACTACCGAAGCACAAGGACATTACCATCG
>JAADHW010000058.1 GCA_013151695.1 Gammaproteobacteria bacterium | reverse complement strand
CGTGCCGTTGACTTTGAACTCAGGCAACGGGCGAGCCACTGGGTTGAGATCGTTGTAGCTGCCCACTGAATCAAAAGTCTGCGTGCCAGCAACCACTTCATATTCATTAACCCACGCGCCTTGTAGGCCAACGCGCCAGCTGCCGATATCGGTATCAAAGCTGTACGACGCAGTGACGTCTAGGCCGCTAATATCTGCGCTATTCGCGTTCGCAAACTCTGGCAAGATGCGCAGCAATACACCTTGAGGGTTGCGAATGATCTGTTCGCGGTTGCCCACACCTGCTGCTACTGCGTCGGCATAGCACTGAGCTTCGGACGCACAGCTGCCACCTTCACCACCACCGAGGTTCGCATCGACAAACGCCTGCAGTGCATTGTTGTCTGCGATCAACAGACCTCGAGAGTTTTCTCGAGTGATGATGTCGGTGTATTCATAGCTGTAGTAATCGAGGTCTACCTGCAAACCTTCAAGCGGGCCGTCCTGTGGAATCCAAGAAACACCGAAGTTGTAAGTGTCCGCACTTTCCGGAGATAGGTTCGAGTTGCCGACTGAGATCGAAGGCTTGAAAGCCTGCCCGCCAACGACGTCGGGCTGATCCGCAACTGTCGTGATGGTGCCAAACAGTTGTTGCAGCGAGGGCACGCGGAACGAGCTTCCGGCAGAGGCGCGCAGAGATAGTGAGTCAAGAGGTTGCCAAAGAATAGTGATCTTTGGATCCACAGTGTCTTCATCAATCTCGTCAAAATCTTCATAGCGCACAGCAACGTTGACCTGAAGATTGTCGAGAATCGGAACTCCTAACTCCACGAACAACGCCGTAGTGGTTAGATTGCCGCTCCAGTCTTGTGCACCGAACGAGAAATCTAGGTTGTTAGAATTCGCTGCAGCGTCAAATATGACATCTGCAGAATCACGACGTCGTTGGAAGCCTACTGCCAATCCAATGGTACCTACATCTGTCTCAAACAAATCACCGGACGCCACGACATCAATGACGCGCTGGCGGAAATTCGAATCATTCGTGATTCGGCCTGCTACAAATTCATAGAGACCGTCAGGATTGATCAGCGTTAAATCGGTTTGCGGACTGCCGTCTTCGGTTAACTGGTTGCTGCCGAAGGGGTTGAAGTAGTAGCAGTTCCCCGCGTCAAAGTCTCCACCAGAAGCCGCGAATGCGAGGTTTCCTTCTCCAGGCGTGCCGTTAACAACATCGCAGTTTGGGCCGCCGAGACCGTTGATCGCCAATTCGAACTCGGTTGATAGCGTATCTTGAACCTGAGAGGTCGCCGAATCATGATCTGATGCCGTGTAAGAAAAGTCGACGAATTGTCGCCAATTTGGAAATCATAGACACCACCAAGAAGATAACGCTGGTCTGATCGCTTAGTATCGGTGAACGTAGGCAGCGGTCTTAGCGCGCTTGAGGTATTTCTCGTGCCACCCTGTAGACGCGTCACATTGGAGTACAACAGGGGTTCTATGCCTCTGCGACGCGCGTCTTCAATTGTACCGGGGTGATCAATGGGGATCGTCAATGCCGGAGCATTTGGATTCAGGGAATTCAACCGATCGAATTGCGAATCGTTCGTGGCAAATTCGAAGTACATTTCAAGGTTGTCCATCAGATCGTAATGACCAGTGACGTGGATCTTACGCAGAGACTCTTCTGATTGCAGCGCAAAAAATGAACCGAAGTCGTAGGCGCAACGTTCGTTCTCAGAACCAAAACCAAAGGTACCGACAGGCCCGCCTTGTTCAAGTGCAGCGGATGCCTCACAAGCCGGGTCGGCTTGGCCGAAGCTGGATCCATCGGCCGCACGAGGCAGATTAGATTGTGCAACCGGGAAGCCAGCGGGATTGTCGAATACCAGACCTGGATTATCGATGGTTCGATCAACGGCCATACCTGGACGTAGACCATTGGCCGCCCAGATGATGTCTTGTCCTGGCAAGGGAATCAGTCGGCCAGGTTGTCCGGTAGAGGAGATGGTGCTGCCACCAAACCGGTCGTAGCGGTCATCCACATTGATCTCATCACGATTCAGGAAGGAAGCGGAAGCAACGATGCCGCCACGATCACCTTGGACACCAAATATGACAGCCGCAGTGTTGGCGTCGCGCTCTTTAGTTTCATCATCAGTGGTGTATTGGTAAGTGAAATCGAAGCCTTCGAAGTCTTTCTTGGTGATGAAGTTAACAACACCAGCGATGGCATCAGAACCGTATAGCGCGGATGCACCGTCCTTCACGATCTCGACTCGCTCAAGGGCGATGTTGGGAATCAGTCCGTTGACGTTGACCGACGCGTTGCCGCGTGGATTGAACCAAGAAGCGACCTGACGCTTGCCGTTGACCAAGGGTAAGGTTGAACCATGGCCTAGGTTACGCAGGTTGATTGAGCTGCGACCGTCAGCACCTTCACCTGAGAAGGTCGACGCCCGAGATTGGCTACCCGAACTCCAAGGTAGGGCTTGGATGATCTCGGCTACATCGGATGCACCCAAGTCTTCTATGTCGGCTGCGGTGATAACCGACAAGGGCGATGGTGAATCGGCGGCATTGCGCTTCAGGTATGACCCCGTGACCACAATTTCTTCGATGGCTTCATCATCCGCTGCAAAGGCAAATTGCGGTCCAAAGACCAACAAGCTGCCCAGTAACACTACGTGTAATTTTCTCAAAGGAACCCCCTAGATTCTCTCTCTTTTATAGATATGGAACCAGATATCAATCTCTAGATTCTAATTGTTACAACTCAGTAATTTTTATAACGAACTATTATGTCTAACCCGCATTTTCACTAGGTAATTTGCTAGTTTTGTGCCTGTTAAATTTGTTACATATTATTACATAGCGAAAACAAGAGACTTGATAGCAATCTCCCACACCCGTGTCAAGGGTTACTATTCAACGCGTTTAACACGAGTTGACGTGCCTGAGCTTGTGCGCAGAATGTAACCGCCGATCGAGCCACTCTTAATGGTCACTTCATCGCCTTCTCGAATGGGCAGTTCGCGAGGACTTGATTGCATCCAGATTTGCCCATTTTCGAGTCTGAACACCATTTTCTGCTTATCCTTGCTGCGGACTGCAGCGATCTTGGACTTGATATTGACCTTTTCGGGCCAGTCAAATATCCCACCGGTACGGCGCCCGGCGTTGTCCTGGGATGCCCCAGTGTCTGGTGAGACCGTAGAGTCATGCGACGTTCCATGGTCCTGTGACGCCTCAGGGTCACCACTTGGCACAGTGTGGTCTGTATTCCTGCGTGTCGGTGGTGTACCCGCAGGCGCGCGATCAGCCGCCTCCACCTCATTAGGACCAGGAAGCACTTCGGTTCGAATTTCAGGCAGCGGTGCTGCGGTGTCTGAACGCGGATAATGTTGGTCATAACATGCCAACCTCTCACGAGCGTTTTCCATTTGTGAGCACTCGACTGTTTGCTCAGCTTGAACTGTGCTAAACCAGCCAACCAAGGCAAAACTCAGAAACACATACTTCATCATTTAGATCTACACATTTGCATCACAAAGAGGTCGCCAAGAATAAGACGTCCTTAACTTTGCATCAAATTGTTTCGCTGAGCTTATTTGGTCCGCGAAAACACTGCCCACGTCGCCAGCGCCATGTCTCGCAACGGTACCCAATAAGCCTTAAAGACCGAATCGTGTGGATTGGCTACTTCATCACCGAGACCTATGTTGAATTGTTCGTATCCTTCAGGAATATGCAAAGTGCCAAACATCCAATCCCAAAGTGCAAAAATTTCACCATAGTTCTTGTGCATCCGGTGCGGATCGTGGTGAATTTGATGCATCGCTGGGCTGATAAACACATAGCTAAGTGGCTTACCCCAAGATAGCCAGACATGAGAATGCCGCAAATTTGCGCCAAAAAAATTATACAGGACATAAATTGTATTCAGTCCAAACAACACTTCGAAAGCAGGTCCACCAAAAAACACGAACACAAACAAACCTTGAAACAAGCCTGTTAACACAAGACTCAAGCTGCTGGCCAATAAATTCCAAAGAGGATGTTTGCGGAACAAAGTGACTGGCGTCAAGACTTGCGCTGAATGGTGTAAGGCATGCAGTGGCCAAAACACATTGGACTGGTGATGAAAACGGTGGATGAGGTATACAGAGAAATCTGCAATCAAGGTGTAACCGACGATGAACAACACGTACGTTGGCGCACTCCATTCACCAACGAAAACTGCTTGGGCATTGTTTAGGCTTATCAGAGCTGTGGCGACTTCTGTCGATATCCACGCCTGCAGACCAGCGCCCACCAATATGAGCGGTGAGATCAGCAAATTAATTAGACATATCCAATAATCAATCCGAGCAGAACGGTGTAAGTAGATGCGGCGTGGAAAGAGGAATCGAAAAAAACCATGCCGTGTGCGATGTTGGTAATGTATTCGAAAAGCGACGTAGGCCAAGCCTATGAAGGTTAGCAGCCACAGATAGTAAAATTTTTCACTCATCGTAAACGGAATTTCAAGCAGCAAAGTCACGACGCCAGTGAGATGATCGGAGACTTGTTCGAACATGTTATCAGCTCACTGCATCTTCTCGATCAGGCAGCTTGACTAACAAGCTGACCAACCCAGCCAATAAAAAAGCAACAAACCATATTTGAAACGCTGGTTGATAAGAATTAGTGACGTCTGCAATATATCCTGTAGCAAGCACCCAAAATGCTGCTGGCGCAAGAAAAAAAGACAGCAGGCCATTCACTCGAGAAAATTTAGCAGCGCCAAATAATCTCGCGATAACCACAGAACGAACAGGAACCATGCCACCAAAACCCAAGCCAAAAAGTGCTGCTGCGAGCAATAACCATGCATAGCTGTCGCTAAAGATCAGCGCCAAGGTTGAGCTGAGATAAGCCAACACCCCAGCCATGACCGTGGTTTTGGCAGCTAAGCGATCAATCATCCAACCGAAGATCAACTTACCGGTAATGGCAAAACCACCTGCCACCGTCAGCATGAAGGCACCATCATAGAGGGTGTAGCTCAATTCGGTGATGAGATAAGTGGGTAAATGTGTAGCCATTGCAGAATACACACCGTTCATCAGACCAAAGGTGAGCACCACGCTCCAAAACGCCTTAGAAGTTAAGAACTCTTTATAAGTGGCTATGATCCCAGCTTGCTGTTCGCTAACAACCCCGTACACGGCAGCTTTGGGTTCTGAATCTCCATCCGGGAATTGGCTCAAATTTTCGGGCGACTGGCGAACCAACAAAAGAGTTGCTGGAATAACGATCAACAGCAGCGCCCCAGCATAAATTAGATAACCACCCCGCCAACCAATCGTCTCAGCCAGATAAGCGTTAAACACCGGTGTAATTACCCCTGCAACAGAAATACCCATGATGGCGATACCCAAGGCCATACCCCGATTGCGCGAGAACCAATTAACCATAAGCTTGGTGTGTACCAGGGGTCCGGTTGCCGTCCAACCCAATCCTTGAAAGGGAATCAACACTAAGAGGAATAGGAAATAGGTGTCGACAAACTGCATCAATAGATAGCCACACGCGAGCCACCCAGCTCCGCAACAAATGATGATGCGTAATGGGTATCGATCGATGAGATAACCCATCACTGGCGCGCACATACTGCCGGTAAACAAGGTCATGCTGACAGCAAAGGATAGTTCTGTTCGACTGACCGAAAAATCAGCCATCCACTGGGGAAAGAACACACCCCTGGCATGAAGGAAGAACGACGACACCAAGAAACAAACCGCAAACGAATACGCGACCAATCGATAACCATAAAACTGGCGGGATAAGGTTACCGAACTATCCAGCATCTGTGAGTCCATCTGGGCCATACCGCGAAGCTGGGCCATTTCCTGTTGGGTCTAAGCGCCCGCCGCTGCCGAGATGACCTTGACCCGGAACATAATTGAACTCGACACGAAGACCGTCTGGGTCCTCAAATAAGACCGAGTAGTATCCTGGTGCAAATTGATCACCCGCTTGCGGGGCGTGAATGATATTCGCACCCAGCTCGTTCACCACAAACTCATAGATGCCATCGATATCTTCGGTTGATCGTGCTCGAAAGCAAAAGTGATGTAATCCAGGCGTATCTTGATCAAACTTTTTGTCTGTCTTGCCCTGTGGTGCGCCACGCACGAGGATTCCGGTTCTACTGCCAATGCAATAAATGGTCGTGTCATTCTTAATCAACGTTTTCATTTCGAGAAAATGACACAGCTTTTCCCAAAACGGGATGCAGCGCGCTGGATCACTTACCGTGAGTTGAATGTGGGCAATACCGTTAACTTCAATGGTCATTATTTTCCCTTAGGAGTCGATGTAGATTCGCTAAATCCTGCCTTCCATCAAGCACTATAGACCAATGCCGCGAGCCCGAATACGCACCACCAAACCGCCTAGCCGTTTAATTTTTTTGCGCTTTGAAGCAAGATGGCAACTCAATCACATAGATCATCGATGTTAATTAGGGAGAACACATGGCACATCCCATGAGTGGCAAGGCGGCAATTTGCGGATTAGGCATGACAGAAATGGGCCGCGTTTATCGCAGCGCTACAGACCTCGCGACAGAGGCTGTATTTTTGGCACTGGGTGACGCGGGGCTAGAAAAATCACAACTTGATGGCTTACTGGTCAACGCAGGCACTACCCGGGGCGTGAATCTTGGCCTGCACCGCCACCTCGGGTTGCAGGAGCTCAACGTCCTCACCTTTATGCAAGGTTTCGGCTCCACCGCCGGACAAATGATTCAGTATGCCGCGATGGCGGTGGAAAATGGCATGGCTGACTACATCGCCTGTGTTTTCGCCGATGACCCACTGCAGGAAGGAAAGCGCACAGGTGACGCCTATGCGAGTGGGCAACGTCGCGAAGCGATGGCGAGTTTAAACTCCATCTACGGTTACGCCGGTGCAATTCCTATGTACGCCATGGGTGCACAAAGACATATGGATACCTTCGGCACCCGTCAAGACCAGTTAGGACAAATCGCAGTGTCACAACGCCAATGGGCTGGCTTAAATGAACAAGCCACCAAACGCGAGCCAATGAGCTTGGAGGACTATCATAATTCGCCGTGGGTGGTCGAACCTTTTCATGTCCTAGATTGCTGCTTGGTTTCGAATGGCGGCGTGGCAGTGATTGTCACCACTGCTGAGAGGGCTCGAGATCTTTCACAACCTCCAGTGTACATCCGCGGATTTGCCCAAGCTCACAATCATGACACCGGTAGAAGTGGACACGACCCGCTATTGCAAGGCCCCGGTGTTAAAGCTGGACCACGAGCACTGGCGATGGCTGATGCCAAGCTAGAAGACATTACCCAATGCCAAATATACGACTGTTATACCTACACGGTACTGGTCACCCTGGAAGACTACGGCTTCTGCAAAAAAGGCGAAGGCGGTGCCTTTGTTGAAGATGGCAAACTTGGGCCCGGCGGCAGCCTACCTACCAACACCGGAGGTGGAGAACTATCGTCGTTCTATATGTGGGGGATGACGCCAGTAACTGAAGCTGTCATTCAAGCCCGAGGTCAAGGTGGGGCCCGGCAAATGCCCAACGACCTTATATTGGTGACAGGCAATGGTGGCATACTCAATTACCATTCCAACCTGATTTTATCTCCCCAAGCAGCCTAGGAAATAACATGACAGACAAAACAAATAGCGAGCGCGCTTGGATTCCCGCAGCAACCCAGGCCACACAACCTTTCTTCGACGGCGCCGCAGAGGGCAAGCTGCGGTTACAACTCTGTAGTGGCTGCAACACCTGGGCATACCCGCTGACAACGAGGTGCGCTAACTGTGGTTCAACCAAATTGCAGTGGCAAGACGCCAGCGGTGAAGGTACCGTTTATTCGCATGCCAAACTGCAACGCGCCTACCACCCAAGGCATAAACAGCGCCTACCTCTGGTGCTCGCTCAAGTAGACATCCCAGAAGGTTTACGCCTGATGACCAATTTAATCGACGTTGACCCAGCTGCAGTATGCGTAGGTGATACCGTGGTGGCTGCCTTTGAAACATTTGACGACGGTGGTGTACTGCCGGTCTTTAAGAAAGCGTAGAATTTTCGAGCTACTTTCTCAAGCTACCTTCGACCTACTGGCCGTTAGCCGGAGGCACCCCAAGTGCTTGTAAGTTTTGCACCAAGTTTTCTCCCGCGGTAGCAGGGTTGACGTCTTTGTCAATTTTGCTAACAACACCGTGTTGGTCAATATAAAACGTCCAGCGCTTGGCATATCCTAGTACCGCCAGCACGCCATAGGCTGTACTGGTTTGCTTGCTGACATCGGAAAGAATCGGAAACGTCGCGGCGTTTTTTTCTGCAAAACCACGATTGTCTTCTTCAGAGTCGACACTGGCCATAAAGTACTCAACATCGAATTGACGAATTTCTCGGTCGCTGTCACGCAGCGCCTTACATTCAATAGTTCAGCCGCTGGTAAAAGCTTTTGGAAAGAACGCGATGACCACATGTTTGCCGCGCATTTGCGACAAGGTGTATTGTTTTCCATCCGAACCTGGCAGGGTAAAATCAGGTGCCATATCACCCACCTGTAGCGCCGCATAGGCGGTACCTTGCAGCAGTGCCGCCAACGCTCCAAACGTTAAGCTTAGTGCCAACAACACGATTCGTTTCACTTTCATTGTTAGGTTCTCCGTCAAAGTACTGGCAGCGTGTTTTTCAACACTAGTCGTCCGCCATTAAAACTAAGGTGCTGGTGGTCGACAAAGTACCGCCGGTACCATTGATAACACACGTGCGTGCACTGGTTTGTTTACCCGGATCGCCGTTGACACCATCTTCAGCGGTACCGGACAACTGGCGATAACCTTCTATCAACAAAGGCATTCCATACATACCACTGTGATTAAATGACAAGCCACCGCCGTTGGTGTTAATTGGAAACTTACCCCCAGGTGCAGCGTGCCCATCTTTCCATAAGGTATGTCCTTCTCCCAGCGGCGCTAAGCCTAACATTTCTGCGGTAATCGCTGCCGTAATGGTGAAGGAATCGTAAATTAGCGCCATTTCCATATCGTCAGGTCCCATACCGGCCATATTGTAGGCAGCCTGGGCTGAAACAGATGCGGATGTCGCAGTGAAATCATCCATCTCTAACATGTTGGCGTGGCCCATGCTTTCGCCTGCACCAGCAATCCAAACCGGTTTTGTTTTTAATCCAGCGGCAATCTTAGGGCTCACCACAAATACTGCACCGCCGTGATCTGCCACCATGCAGCAATGCAGTATGGTCAGTGGCCAGGCAATCAAACGAGACTCTTCAACCTGCTTAACAGTGATAGGACCACCAAAGGGGTGTTTTTCCTTCGAGTACATGGCCGCTCGAGGATTCAACATCGCCCAATCTCGAGAGACTTTAGCGATGTGTGCAAAGTCTTCTGTGGTGGTGCCGTAACGATGCATATGGCGAACCATGGCATGGGCATAGTTTGAAGACGCCCCGCCTAAACCATAGGCCACGGTCATTTCATGGGCAGGTGAGGCATTACCCGCCCCGCGACCGTAGTTGCCGCTTCCACCACCACCAATTTTGCGGGCAGAAAAGCCATTTTCGCCGTGGCTGATCAACGCGATATCGATGATGCCTGAGTGTATTGCCGCCATGGCGTGATGTACGTGCATTTCGAAAGAACACCCACCCACCGCGGTGGTGTCGATATACTTGGGTTGAATACCTAGATGTTCACATAACTCGCTCGACCAACCGGTCGAAAACACACCTTCGATTTTGCTAATCGGAATTCCCGTCTGATCACTTAAATTCTTAATCGCTTCGATGTGAAGTTGCAGGGCGGTCGCAGGTTCTTGCAAAAAACCAATTTCATTGGCCTCTGCTGCACCAACGAGGGCTGCTGCTTTATATAGTTGTCCCGGCATGTCTACTCCTCCACCACACGCCAATAGGGGATATGCATATCCTCACTGGCCTGATCAAACTCAACCACCACCCTCGCACCGACTTTAATATCTTCCGGCTTATTAGGGTCTACCCCGCGAAGCACAGTCAACATTCGATCACCTTCTTTTAGATCTATGTACGCAGTCACGTAGGGTGCTTCTTCCGCCCAGGCACCAAAAGCCAAATGTTGAACCGCAAAAGTATGAATTGTCCCCTCACCACTGCCTTGAATCCATTCTAAGTTTGTAGAGTGGCAACTAGGACATATGAAACGAGGGTACCAATGCACGCGGTTGCAATCTTGGCAACGAGGCAACATTAACTTGCCTTCCTGAGTACCTTGCCAAAATGGCTTGGTGTGTTTCCCCTGGGTGGGAATAGGTGTGTTATAAGCCAATCTAAGCTCCTCCCCGAAGTAAATCAATCTCAACCGGAACATGTTAACCGATTGCGGCAACCAAATCGCTCTGCTAGAGATTGATAAGATAGAGATTGATAAGATAGAGATTGATAAGCTAGAGATTGACAGCGTCATTAGAAAACATCCACATTAGTCACTAGGAACATATTGGGAGATAACAGCGTGGCTGATCATGACGAAAGCCTAGGTCCAGAGGGCTACAAGGTAGCTGCGGTGGAAGCATGGGTCGCGAAGAACACTAGTGAGCTGTGCCCGCCTTTCAAATGGACAAGGTTATTAGGTGGACATTCAAACCTAACTTATCGAATCGATGATAGCCAAGGTCGTAGTGCGGTCATAAGACGGCCACCCCAAGGTGAGTTACTACCCAAGGCTCACGACATGAGTCGTGAATGGGCGCTGATATCTTCACTGAACGCAACCCAGGTACCGGTGCCAAGAGCTTTTGCTTTCTGTAAGGACCCAAGCGTCACCGGTGCTTGGTTCTATATTATGGGGCTTATCGACGGCCATCCGCTGTACACCAATGAAGACACAGAAATGTGGGTGCCGCAACACGCACGCCAGACCATGGCATGGTCATTTATAGATGCCCTGGCTACTTTGCATGCGGTGGATCCAGACGCAGTGGGGTTAGGTGACCTCGGCAAAAAAGAAAACTATGTAGGGCGCCAGCTAAAAACTTGGTATCGCTCTTGGAATTCATCAATTGCAGCCGCCCAGTACGATGATCCGCGCGCACATCAACTACAGCAGTTCTTTCTCAACAACATGCCCGACCAGGGACCTGCCCGTGTAGTGCACGGCGACTATGGCACCCACAATGTACTCATTGGCCCCGAGCATACGGTTGTAGCAATCATAGATTGGGAAATTTCCACCTTAGGCGATCCGTTGGCGGACTTAGCTTACGCTCTCAACCCATGGCCCGACCCCAGCGATGAAGAACCCATACCCGCCGAAGCTGCCACAGCGCCAGCCGGATTTCCTAGCAGAACAGAATTGGCTGCTAGGTACGCTGACAAAACCGCTAGAGACCTCAGTCAATTAGACTACTACATCGGCTTCAACCGATGGAAAACTGCCGCCATATTGCACGGCGTATACGCACGTTATTGCGAAGGCAAGAAGAGTACGGAAGGTGTCGACCTAGAAGAAATGCGTAAGCGCATTGATCGATCACTGAGCCTTGCTGAACAGGCAGTCAAGCGCCTCGGCACGAGTTTGTAAACCTGGAGCAAATCATGAGCAATCTACTCCCGAAATCAGTCAATATTTTCGACGACACCATGCGCGAAGGTCTGCAGATTGAAAGCGCACATATCAGTGTAGCCGACAAACTACGCCTGCTCGATGCGATAGGTGAAATGGGTGCAAAAAACATTACGGTTGGTTCATTTGCACACCCTAGGTGGACACCCGCCATGGCTTGTATCGACGAAATTGCAGATCAATTTATACCCCAACCAGGAGTAACTTATAGCGCTGCAGTTTTCAACAAACGAGGTTATGACCGGGCTGACGGCTACTACCCTAAGATAGATGTACGACGAAAAAAATATGGCACGCATGTTGAGCTGTGCGATACCTTCGCCCGGCGAAACTACAACCGCACCCAAGCAGAACAAATAAATTCCTTGGCAGACGTTGTAACTGCGGCAAGCGATGCTGGCGTGGAGAGTGGCAGCGTCGCCCTCGGCAACCCTTTTGGCTCGAACTTCGAAGGCGCATTTTCTCTCAAGCAACAAATGGGTCTTGTCGATTTGATGATCGAAAAATGGCACGCTGCAGGTATTAAGGTCAACAAAATATCTTTTCTCGATGCCATGGGTTGGAACATGCCGCACACGGTGCGAGAAACCATCACCGCCATACGTGACAAGTACCCGGAAATTGAAACCTTCCACATGCACTTGCACAACACACGAGGCGTGACCATTGC
>JAADHW010000126.1 GCA_013151695.1 Gammaproteobacteria bacterium | reverse complement strand
ATTTTTAGTGTCGCTCCTGCAAAGGGTTAGAAGAGAATTCTGACGCTACCAATTCTGACGCTGCCACTTCTGACGCTGCTAATAGAGGCGGCGTTGTGTACTTCACCGCAACACCGCTGCTATAACGAGCGTCTACATACTGAACCGACCTTGGCTCGTCTAACAAAACACGCCGGTGTAATAGGAGAAACCGATGCATGCGTTGATTAAGTTGTTCGCTACCCAATGCAAGGGTAATTGTATTGTCAAAATCAAGGCTCCAGCCACCCTGGTCATCCTGCTTGAGAGAGTTAATGTTCAACCCCTCCCGACTGGCTATTTGATCCAACAAACGAAACACCTCCATCGCCCGGTGAGGCGAACTGATGGCTACATCAAAACTCGGGATATCGAAATACTGATCAGGTAGTGTTAACAAGTGTCCGCCTGCAGAAATGTACTGATCCTTACCCCATCTCGCCATCGGCATTTCTCTAGTTAGGCTCACTAAGATGATATTAGGCCACTGTCTGCGCACAGTTACGTTGCGTGCCCAATGCATGCCATCCAACTTTGATTCGAGTAACTTCAAGTCTGCAGTGAGTATTCCGCCCAACGAACCACTGGTTAACGCTGCTCTAACATTAGCTTGCTCGATTTGTGTTAGGTCACCACTTATAACTAACTTGCTAACAGGAACATCCAGCAATAGCCATAGACCATAAGCTCCAATGACAGCGGCGGCACCGACCACGAACAACAACATTCGATTAAGCATCGCGCCGCCTCAATTGGTTAGACACTTGAGAAACATTCCCCGCACCCTGTACCACCAACACATCCCCATCTGCACAAAACGCCGGCAATAAACTTAACGCCTCCTTCGAATCCTCAGCAAACAAAGGGCTTATGCCACCGCGCTGACGAATAGCCTGGCTCAAAGCCTTGCTGTCTGCGCCAACAATCGGTTGCTCTCCTGCCGTGTAAACATCTAATAGAATCAGGCCATCGACATCACACAATACGCGTACAAATTCTTCAAACAGATCATGCGTACGCGAGTACCGATGAGGTTGATAAACCATAACTAACCTACGCTGCGGCCATATCTGGCGCGCGGTAGAAATTACTGCAGCGAGTTCTGTGGGGTGATGGCCATAGTCATCTACTAAGGTAACCACGGTGTCACCTACCTCGATCTCATCATCCACCTGAAAGCGTCTATCAACCCCGCTAAACTCAGACAGACCGCGCACTATTGCTTTATCTGCAATCCCTTCATCGGTGGCAACCGCAATCGCAGCCAACGCATTCAACACGTTGTGCGTACCGGGTATGGCCAGGCGAACTTCGAGCGGCAGCCCAAATTGTGGTCGCTCTACCGTGAAGTTCCAAGTATTGCCCTGCATGCGTATGTTCACGGCTCTAAATTGCGCGTCTTGGCTCAAGCCATAAGTCAAAATCGGACGAGATAATCGAGGAATAATGTCCACCACATCCGCATCATCGATACACAAAACCACACTGCCGTAGAAGGGCAGGCGGTGTACAAAATCTACAAAGGTTGATTTCAGAGTTGAAAAATCATTGCCATAAGTAGCCATGTGATCTCGATCAATATTCGTTATCACCGCAGACATCGGCTGCAAATGCAAAAACGACGCATCCGACTCGTCTGCCTCAGCAATCAAATACCGGCCAACTCCAAGCTCGGCATTTGTACCCACACTCTTAAGTAATCCACCAATAACGAAAGTAGGAGACAACTCTGCACAGCGAAATATTTCTGTGACCAGACTTGTTGTGGTTGTTTTCCCGTGTGTACCTGCCACCGCTATCCCATGCCGGTAGCGCATGAGTTCACCCAGCATCTCGGCTCGGGCGATGACTGGCGTGCGACTGTTAGACGCAGCTACGAACTCTGGATTGTCATCTGCTATGGCACTGGATATAACAACCACATCAACGTCGGCTACATTTTGCGCATCATGACCTATGAAAATCTGCGCACCTTTGCTTTCCAAGCGACGCGTGGCCGCAGACGCGGATGCATCTGAACCTGTCACGTCATAACCTTGATTGAGCAGCACTTCGGCAATTCCACACATGCCTGCTCCACCAATACCAATAAAGTGAATGGAACGGATACGACCCATTTCTGGTACGTGGTATATCATCGAATCAGCCACGTTTAAGCTCCCATGAGCTTCGAACAACCAGTGCTATCAATGCACAACTGACCATTAAACTGTTACCACCGTAACTCACAAACGGCAAGGTTAAGCCCTTGGTCGGCAATATCCCGGTGTTTACACCGACGTGGATCAATAATTGAACACCTATGATTAAGCCTGCAAAATAAGCCGCATAAGCAGAAAACGTTTGTCGTTGATCCAGATTTTGCTTGGCAACAAAGAACACTCGATAGACCAGATACGCCAGTAAAATAACCACCGCTATAGCGCCTATACTGCCTAACTCTTCCGCAATCACAGCAAAAATAAAGTCATTGTGCGCTTCCGGAAGATAGAACAACTTTTGCACACTCTCGCCCAAGCCTAGCCCCCAAAGATCGCCACGACCAAACGCGATCAAAGCTTGGGTGAGTTGGTAACCGCTCCCATAGGCCACTTCCCAAGGATCAAGAAAGGCAATAAATCGCTCCATTCGGTAGGCTTCTTCCCGGATCAAAAGCCCTAATCCAGCAGACCCAAGCAGCACGATTAAGAGAAAATAACGCAGCTTAGCGCCTGCCAAAAACAGCACACCTACGCTCGCGGTGATAATGACAACACCAGAACCTAAATCCGGCTCTGCGATGAGAAGCCCGCAAACGATTGCCACCATACATAAAGGCAACAACAACAATTTCGGTTCGTCGCGCAGTCTATTTGCATGGCGGTTCAAATAGCCTGCCAAATAGATGCACAAGCCAAACTTGGCCACCTCAGCCGCTTGTAGTGAGAAGCTACCCAACCGAATCCATCTTTTCGCGCCATTCACCTCATGCCCAACTCCAGGAATGAGCACGGCGATAGCAATTGCAACAGCGACCAACCAACCTAGCAAATAGACCTTGTTCCACAGTTGAGACGGCACAGCTAGTACAACAATAAAGGAGAGCAACGAAACACTGAGAAACAGTAAGTGCCTATTTAAAAAACCATCTCCCATGGCAACCGAGGACGAAGCAACCATGACCGTGCCGAGAGTCAACAACGCCATCCAAGCAACCAGTAACTGATTCACTCCTATAGTTAAGGGTAGAGAAGTTAAAGGTAGAGATACGGCCTTCATGGCTGGACCAAATCAACAGCAGCATGAGCAAATCGACTACCACGCTCTTGGTAATTCGCAAACATATCTATGCTGGCACAAGCAGGAGACAGCAACACGACATCTCCACCTTGGGCATACCGGTAACACACTGACGTTGCTTCTTCGATCGAACCGCAGCGCTCATACGTTACCGCCAGATGGTCAGCAATTATCTCTATGACACCCGCATCCTTACCTAGAGTTGCAAGGTATTTCACCCGACCCTTCATCGCCAACCCGAGTGGCGTCAGGTCTACACCCTTCGCATCTCCCCCCGCGATGAGGAGCACGTTATTTTCACGCGGCAGGCTTTCTAAGGCAGCAACAGCCGCACCTAAGTTGGTCGCCTTTGAGTCATTAATAAAAACAACCTCACCAACACGCGCAACCAATTCGAACCTATGCGGCAAACCGTCAAAACAAGCCAACGCTGCGGCCATTTCATCTAGCGCTAGCCATTTGCGCGCCAAGGCACACGCGGCCATGACATTGAGTTCGTTGTGCTCGCCTTTTAATTTTAGATTAGCAGGCTCACATACCTTCTCAGATCCGCAAAAAATCCAGCGGTGGCTGTCATTTTCTACCACACCCCAATCGTTTGCCGTTGGCGGCACATCTAAGCCAAAGCTCACCATTTCACCAACGACAGGCAGCGTATTAATGTCCTGGCGGTTATAAACTGCTGACTTAGCATGTTGGTAGATTCGCTGCTTGCTACGAGTATAACTTTGCATATCACCGTGTTGATCCAGGTGATCTTCACTGATGTTCAGCACGCAACCAACTTGATACTCATGCAATTGACTGCGCTCTAACTGAAAACTCGACAGTTCCAACACATAACAATCTCGATTATCGGAAATCAGATCAAGTGCTGCTTCACCTAGATTGCCGCCCACACCTACATCAACGCCTTTGTGTTCTAACATATGACCCAACAAGGCGGTGACAGTACTCTTCCCATTGGTACCCGTAATACCAACAACTGGCACATTTACAGCCTGCATGAATATATCGATGTCACTAGAAAGGGGGATGCCTGCGCTACGCGCTCCTTGCACCACGCAGGCCTTCATACTCAATCCTGGACTCAACACCACCTTGCTGACACCAAAGTCACGCCAACGATTTTGCTGCCAATGTATTTCGATCTCTTCAAACTCATCAGAAACTTCTCGCGGTGATCGTGTATCCAACACAACGGGTTCAATCCCTGCCCCAAGCAAATATCGCGCCACGGATTGCCCAGTAATTCCAAACCCTAAAACTGCAACGCGCTCTTTCATCTCACCTCAGCTTCAGCGTTGACAGACCAATGGTCACGAGTACCAGAGTCACAATCCAGAAACGAACAATCACCTTGGGTTCTGGCCACCCCTTGAGTTCAAAATGATGGTGTATCGGCGCCATGCGAAATATCCGTTTGCCGGTGAGTTTAAACGACGCCACTTGAATAATTACGCTGGCAGTTTCGAGGACAAATAGTCCACCCATAATCAGCAATACGATTTCATGACGAACGATAATTGCAACTACACCTAGCGCCGCCCCCAACGCGAGCGCACCCACATCTCCCATGAATACTTGAGCGGGGTAGGTGTTAAACCACAGAAAACCCAACCCTGCCCCAATCAACGCACCGCAAAATATGGAAAGCTCGCCCGCACCGGGTATATAGGGTATCTGTAGGTAGGCAGCAAACTCTACGTTACCAGCTACATACGCAATCAATCCCAGCGCCGCACCCACCATAACTGTTGGTAGAATGGCCAAACCATCCAACCCATCCGTTAGGTTAACCGCGTTGCTCATACCCACTATCATCAAGTAGCTGAGCAAGACAAACCCACCACCTAGAGGTATGGCGACGGATTTAAAGAAGGGCACAATCAATGCAGTTTCAGCCGGCAATTGCGCAGATGAATATAAAAATACGGCTGCGGTTAGACCGGCGACAGACTGCCAGAAATATTTCCACCTGCCAGCCAGCCCAGCACTGTCCTTACGCGAAATTTTCAGATAATCATCTACCCAGCCGATGACTCCGAAAGCCATGGTGACAGACAAAACCACCCATACGTGACGCGAAGTTAAATCGCCCCACAATAACGTGGTAACAAAAATTACAATTAAAATGAGCGCACCACCCATAGTGGGGGTACCAGCCTTACTAAGATGTGTCTTTGGACCATCACTCCGCACTGTCTGACCAATTTGAAGCTGGGACAGTTTATTAATCACATACGGCCCGATAAGTAGCGACATCATCAGCGCAGTCATCACACTAACCATGGTGCGAAAAGTCAGGTATTGAAATACCGCAAACCCACTGATGGAGGAAGACAGATAATCAGTTAACCACAACAACATTAGTGCATCTCCACCAAAACACTTTGCGCAACATGCCGGTCATCGAACGCAAATCGCTGACCTTCTATTTCTTGATAATCTTCATGGCCCTTGCCAGCGATAAGGACAATATCGTTAGCGCCAGCCTCACGAATACTGCGATAAATCGCCTCAGCACGATCAACACATTCCCACACCACACCTTGGGTTATTCCGGCGCGGATATCGGCAATAATTTCAACAGGACTCTCACTTCGAGGGTTATCTGAAGTCAGCCAAACCAAATCCGCATGCGTCGCAGCAACTTTTCCCATCAGTGGACGCTTGCCGACATCTCTGTCACCACCACAACCCACCACACAAACTAAACGTCCCGCACAATGACGACGAAGACCCCGCAATACCTTCTCCAACGCATCCGGCGTATGCGCATAGTCAACAATAACCAATGGCTGATCATTACGCTTATCTCCAACAATTTCCATACGCCCCGGCACACCAGCCAAATCTTCAACCACTTCCTGCAACTCTTCCAGCCGGTGTCCCATCTCCCCCAACACTGCAAGAGAGGCTGCAATATTAGACAGCGCATAGTCGGCTACCACAGTTACAGTAGTTTTTATTTCCCCGGCCGGGCTTTTCCAAACGACCGTATCTTTAACGGCTGCCGACGGGACAACTTCCCAGCTCCAATCACCTTGCTCACCGTAGGTGACTGTTTTACAACTTATGCTGGTGGCCAGCCCTCGTCCAAACTCATCATCAATATTCACCACCGCACATTTCAGCGGCCATTGCGTGAACAATTTTGTTTTTGCCGCAGCATACGCCTCATAGGTGTGGTGATAGTCAAGGTGATCGCGGGTTAGGTTGGAAAACACGCCATAATCGAATCGCACAGCCGCTGCCCGATCTTGATCCAACGCATGCGAACTGACCTCCAAAGCAACGCGGTTCATTCCTTGCAACTTCATGTCAGCGAGCCGTCGTTGTAGTGAAACTGCATCACCCGTTGTCAGGTTTGGGTCTTGCAGATTCTCTAAGCTGCCCCACCCCAGTGTACCGCTGTAGCCTGTGGGTACGCCAAGGCGCGCACTCAAGTCTGCAATGTGGTAACCAATGGACGTCTTTCCATTGGTTCCCGTGATGCCCACGCATACCTGCTCGCGCGAAGGGTCACCATAAAAATGCGCGGCCAGCTCACCGCGTTTTTGTGCCAGACCGAGAAGTTTAACTACCGGCACATCAAACTGTTCGATATCTATATCTGTGCGACTATCAACCAAACAAACCAACGCACCGTGCTGCTGGGCAGTTAAACAATGTTGAATAAGAATCTCCGAATCTTGCGCAACCCCAATAAAACCGTAGCCAGGCTGAATTTCTGCGGTGTGCTCACTCAAACCAGCCAACTCTATATTAGCCAGACTCAACGGCGCCACATCACCAATGAATTCACCTATATTCATCCTTGCTCAGGCCCTCCTTTAGCAGCGGGCACCACGGAGACATCGGCCACCAACTGCTTATCCGGGGCGACCCCCAGCAACGGCAAACTTCGCTGAGCAACTCGAGCAAAAATTGGTGCCGCAACTACCCCACCACCACTGAGTCCGGCCTTGGGTTCGTTGATTAACACGACGATGACCAAACGTGGATCTGACACTGGCACAATTCCAGCAAACCACGCAACATGGCGCTGATCATCGTATCCATCTGGGCCCAACAAACGCGATGTACCGGTTTTACCAGCTACTCGATAGCCATTGATAGCCGCGCCGGGGGCAGTACCGTCTTTGCTGGTAACCCCCTCCATCATCATTAAGACTTCTTGCACAATAGAAGCATCAAACACCCGTTCGTTTTGGATCCGCCCACCGTCACGCTTGACGATGGAAAGTGGAATTTTGTTGCCTTTTGTTGCCAGCGTCGTGTACGCATGTGCAAGTTGTAACGGCGTGACCGACAAACCGTAGCCATAGGCCAAAGACGCTCGCACAACCGGAAGACGTAACTGCACACTGTCAAGATAACCCAACCCCTCACCCGGCAATCCGGTACTTAGCGCATCTCCTACCCCAGCTCGACGCAACACATCGAATACTGCTTCTTGTTCAAGATCTAAAGCGATTTTGGCGATCGCCACCTGACTCGATTTTGCGACAGCATGGCTAAGCGTGAGCGTTTTCCTGTTCACCGGGTCTTGAATCAGCTTCTTACCGATGTGGAAATAGCCTGGTGCGGTATCAATAGGGGTATTGCTGTCGTAACGCCCAGATTCGAGAGCAGCCAAAGCAGTAAACGGTTTGATCGTGGAGCCAGGCTCATAGGGGTCTGTTACCGCCCTATTGCGCATACCACTGAGATGTCCAGAAATATCGTTAGGATTGTACGAAGGCTGGTTAACCAAGGCCAAAATTTCGCCATTACGAACATCAATCATGACCACCGACCCAGACACAGCGTTGTGACTTGCCACCGCAGATTTCAGCTCTCGATAAGCAGTATATTGCAAACTTAGATCAATACTCAGCCTGAGATCTTGCCCATATACAGGCGCCGACAAATACTCTAAGTCGCGAATGGTGGTGCCTCGCCGATCCTTCAACACTACCTTAGCGCCCGGACGACCTTGCAACTGGCTTTCGAAGGCATACTCAATACCTTCAATACCCATATCATCTAGATTAGTTAACCCCACCACGTGTGCAGCTGTTTCTGCTGCCGGATAATAACGACGATATTCCGGCTTTAAGTACACATGCTCCAAACCAGCCGCCAACAAACCTTCGGCAACTCGATAACTCACACGACGTTTAAGGTAAACAAACTCACGCGATTGATACGCTTTCAACCGAGCTTCCAAGGTCTGCACAGACACATCCAAATGATCCGCAAGCACCTGCAGGTCCTTTCTTTCGAACACAGCTTGACTGGGGTCTGTCCACACTCCATACACCGGAGTACTGATCGCCAAAGGCTCTCCCTGCCGGTCAGAAATAACTCCCCTCATAGCGGGAATATCTTCTGCTCGTACCGACCGGGCATCACCTTGTTTCTGCAGGAAGTCGTGCTGCGTAACTGCCAGGTATATAACACGCCCACAAACGCCAGCTACGCAGACGCCGAATACAAACAACAATACATAGTGGCGCCAAGGGCTCACTGCGCGACCTGTTCAAACTGCGAAGGGAAGAACATGTCCAAGTCGTTTTGCGCAACTTCTTCGATGGTTTGCAAACTGGATAACGTGCTGAGTTCAAGTTGCAATCGACTATTTTCTTCCCACAGCCCGTCTAACTCTTTTTGGGTATTGCCTAGCGCACCGTATAAAGTGCGCATAGTTTGAGCGCCATCAACCACCCACAAGCCCGTTGTGGCCAACACAACAAGCAATCCAACAAAACATAGGTAGGGTGCAATGATAGCCCGCGCACTGATTACTTCCCCTTTGTCCTTACCTTTGTCCTTACCTTTGCCCTTACCTTTGCTGGCTTTAGCTGGCTTGCTCTTAGCCACTTTCACCAACCTTTTCTATCACGCGCAAGGTGGCACTACGTGCTCGTGGATTCCTAGCCAATTCGGCCATACCAGCCTTTATGGGTCCTGCAATTGCCTTGGCTTGGACTTGCATAGATGCATTTGCGATAGGTAGACGACGCGGCATAGGGGGAGGATTGCATAACTCACGAAAGCGCTGTTTCACAATGCGATCTTCCAACGAGTGAAAGCTAATCACCGCTAGCCTACCGCCTTGGCACAACACCGAAAATGCAGACTCAATACCTTGCTTAAGTTCGTCTAACTCGCGATTTATGAATATACGAACGGCTTGAAAAGTCTTAGTTGCTGGATGTTTTGCAGGCTGCGCTCGCCGAGGAATGACGGCGCTGACCACGTCAGCGAGTTCACCGGTAGTTTGTAGTGGTCGATTGGCTACAACGTTGCGGGCAATTCGCTTGGCAAAACGCTCCTCGCCAAACTCTCTTAGCACACTTACGATGGCTGCTTCCGACGCCGTATTCAGCCACTGCGCGGCACTCTCACCTTGCTGCGGATCCATTCTCATATCTAACGGACCGGATGTTTTGAAGCTAAAACCTCGCTGGGGGTCGTCCAACTGCGGTGACGACACCCCAACATCCAAAAGCACGCCGACCACGGATTCAATTCCCATGGACTCAAGCGTCCGTGCCAGATCTGAAAAACGACCTTTAACCACTGACAACCTTTGATCTTCTTTTGCCATGGACGCACCGGCCACAACTGCCTGAGCATCTTGATCAATAGCAATGATTCTCGCATCGGGACCTATTCTTTCGAGCAAACCACGGCTATGGCCACCGCGTCCAAAGGTGGCATCTACAAATATTCCCGCATGCGCCTCGACTAACGAAGACTGCGTTAACCAATGCAGTGTTTCATCCAATAACACGGGAATGTGCTGAAGATCTGGCTGTTGGGTTTGATTGGTCACTAAACAGACAAGCCGGTAAATGCATCACCATCGTCGAGAAGCCCTTTGGTGTCTCGATCTAACCAAGACTCCATTCTTTCTCGCCAAATATCATCCGACCAAATTTCAATTTTGTTTCCCTGACCCAACAGAACCAATTTCTTCTTGAGATTTGCATAATCTCGGAGCAGAGTAGGCAGTAGTATTCGACCATTGCTATCAAGCTCTAGATCAGTGGCATGACCTATCAACAGCCTTTGCAGCAAACGCGCTTGGGGATTAACGTTGGAAAGACTCTCTAATTTTCTTTGTACCACTTCCCACTCGGGTAATGGATACAGCAGCAAACAACGCTCACGCATGTCGATGGTGACCACAATTTTGCCGTGGCTAGCCAACAGCACCATCTCGCGACTGCGAGACGGAAGTGCCATACGACCTTTATTATCCAAGGTTGCGTTGTTGATACCACGAAACATCGATCCAAAGAGGGAGACTTACGCATATATCCGTTAGCGGAAAGCATAAATATCCACATTTCTCCACAATTATCCAACCCCTCCACTATATGCCTGGATTCAGTCGAGTCAAGCCAAAATGCGCCATAAGCCACGGAAATATAAGGACTTTTTGGCCAATCAATAGGTGTTTTTCACAACATATTCAAGTAATGCCGGCGCATACGCTCGATATCTAGAATTTACTTTAAGATTTGGAGTGTTAGGGAATATGAGGCGAAGTTTATATTCCATATAGATAGAAAGAGTCAGCCTGTAAGCCGGGTTCTGTCGAGAACAGTCATTCATCTAGGGCTTGCGTCGCCACAAACCTCCAGCGGCCTACCCGAATCCAATGCGGACCACATCAATAGATTCCTATTTGGCCTTGCTCCGCGGGGTTTACCTAGCCGCGAAATGTTACCACTCGCGCGGTGCGCTCTTACCGCACCCTTTCACCCTTACCAATCCTAACCGAGGCTAGAAATGGCGGTCTACTCTCTGCTGCACTTTCCGTGGGCTCGCGCCCCCCAGGCGTTACCTGGCACCCTATCCTATGGAGCCCGGACTTTCCTCTCGTTACACCTCTTGTTAGAAATGCGACCAGCGACTGTCCAGCTAACTCTGCCCACAAGGGTAGGTCCAGATCCATCTACTTACAAGCACAGTGTTTAATTTTACTCATCCTAACACCCTAACTTAATTGCTAAGTCATACATCAATGACTTGCTGGTGTCACAGATATTCGCAGCGATCTTTGCCGCTTGTGCAGGTGACAACTCCTTTAATAGCGCTTCCAAAACCTTCACTTCATCAATGCCAACAGCAATTTGAGAAGTGGCTTCAACAACAACCACAATCTCACCTCTGGGATTGTTGCCTAGTTGTTCAAGAACTTGCTTCGGCGTACCCACTAACAGAGTTTCATACTGCTTAGTCATCTCCCGCGCTAACATCAATTTACGCGGGGTTAATGCAGCCAAATCTTCCAACGTTTGCAGTATTCGATGTGGTGCTTCCAAAAACACCAACGCATCAGCAGTAATCAAACTGCGAGTCAGCAGTTCACGCCGAGCCTTAGACTTCGCTGGTAAAAACCCGATGAACCGAAAAGGGTGGCTCGGTAACGGACACACACTCAGTGCCGCAGTGATAGAACAAGCTCCAGGCACAGGAATGGTTGTTATACCTTGTTCATGAGCCCGAGCAATGAGCGTGAACCCAGGATCATTGATCAATGGAGTTCCAGCATCACAAACCAGTGCCACATCAGCCCCAAGTTTTAACTTGTCGATGAGCTTTAGGCTCACATAATCTTCATTGTGCTCGTGCAAGCTAAGCAGCTGCGGAACTCGGTGATCAATATGGTCTAACAGCACCCGGGTACGTCTGGTATCCTCTGCCGCAATTATCTGCACCGATTTGAGGACATCTTCTCCTCGACGCGTAAGGTCGCCGAGATGCCCAATGGGCGTTGCGACGACATATAGTTTTCCCGTGTTGAGAACCACTGACATGCCTATGCGTTTCCTTATTTCAATCATTTTGCCATTTTTGGTCATTTTGACAATGAATGGCTGTCAGAGCACCTCTAATCTATCCAATAGGGCGCCAGATATCATTGGCTCCGATCCTGCAGAACTACTCGCGGCAGCAGATTTAGAGCCAAATTCAACACGTTCCCACGCCTTACGCTTGGCGGCGGCGAATCAGTATCGCACGGACGCAGCATGGCAATACGTCTTAGATGCACTCGCGCCTTTACGAATCACCAGGTTAACCACACCCCAGGCTAATCAAACTTCCCGCTTACGGGCTTTGGCTTGGCAAGGTTTGCAGGACTATGGGTTGGCGCAAGAAGCGCTTGCAGCCCTCTCAGAATGGACGGCGGCGGACTATTTACTGATCGCAAACCTGTGTAACGCATACAAAAACTATCGCTGCGCGGCAGACGGCTTCATTCAAGCAGCACTCATAGCCGGCTTTGGTTCAACCCAACTACCTGCAGATATTCATGATCAAACATGGGCTGCGCTTAGCCTTGCGCAATCAGGTCCTACAATTTTCAGTCATCGCTATCACCAAGCCTGGTGGTCGCTGCAACAACAACTCCAAGCAGCTCAATCTGTTGCCGTACAAAAAGACCTATGGGCAGCCTGGCGAGAACGCTACCCGAGCCACCCAGCCAATCTTTCACCCCCTCAAGCGTTACTCAAGCTGGCAGACTATGCAATCCCAAGTGTCGGTCTGATGCTGCCCCTAACCGGCCCCTATGCAAGCGCAGGCGTTGCCCTACGCGATGGTTTCATTGCCGCTTACCTCGAAGCCCAAGTGGACAAAAAACCCGCCGTTCACATCTATGATACCGGCTCAACCGACATAGCCCAATTATGGGAGCGTGTGCTGGTCGATAATGTAGATGTGGTGGTGGGTCCATTGCTAAAACCCAACGCTGAGCGATTCGCCGCCTTGTCAGAACATTCTAACAAACCGCGGCTGCTGCTTAACTATCGTAAAAGCGAGATGCCAAAACCCGACCCACTTACGGACCATACCCTCTACCAACTCGGCATAGCCATTGAAGATGAAGCCCAATCTCTTGCACAACACGTACTGCTCGCAGGCCATGAGCGAGTGCTCATTGTAAGAAGTGATGCAAATTGGTCAGTTCGCGCCGCAACTGAATATCAAAAACATTGGCCATACTTTTCCTGGGCTGCGAATTTTGCCAATATTAAAACCCTAACCGAAGCTGTCGGGGAAGCTATGCAGGTCAGCAATAGCCAGCAACGACATCGCGAAATCGAAAATTTCCTCGGCAAGAAAATTGAGTTCCAACCCAGAGCCCGCAAAGATCTAGATGCCGTCGTGGCTTTCGTTTCAAACACAGAAGCACGCGCCCTAGTTCCCGCCCTGCGCTTCCACTATGCAGATAAACTACCTGTGTACGCCACCTCGCAAACTGCTCGTGGGCCCGCATCATCGGTGCTTAAGGGTTTTAATATCACCGAGCTACCCGTATTCGTTTCTCACAACACCAGTTTGGAAACCCTGCGCCATACCTTTGATTTAGACAACACGCCATTTTCCGAGTTATACGCTTTGGGCTACGATGCATACACTGTTTCTACTTGGTTACCCATCTTACAAGCCCAGTCACAGTTCACCCTAGCTGCCGCCAGTGGCAGGTTATGGTTGCAAAAAAATGGCCGCTTTCGCCGCCAACTAGACTCAAACTGACCGGATCTGGAAGTAGCGCACCCGACTAGAAGACTATCTTGGGCAGCCCTACTCAAAAACGCGGCAAACTCATCGAGCAGCTATCGCTTGAATTTCTACGCAGCAAAGGGCTGACGCTTATCACTCAGAACTATCGCTGTAGGTTGGGCGAAATCGACCTCATCATGCTCGACCTTTCCGCTATACAGGGCAATATTCTAGTCATGGTTGAAGTGCGCTATCGCCACAGCACTCAATTTGGAGGTTCTGCGGCAAGCGTCAATAAGACCAAACAGCAGCGCATCATCGGTGCGGCAAAGCACTTCAGTAAATGCCAGCCCTGCTACCAACATTTACCCGCTCGGTTTGATGTTGTCGCTGTGTCTGGGCACACACAAAGTGCAGACTTTCGATGGATAAAGTCTGCATTCACATTGACCTGACCCAGGCAACTACGGAAACTAAGCGCTTCAATCAAACACGGTAACTCACATGCTTATGACCCGAGTCGCTTTTTTCGTGACAGCCTTGGTTTTTCTTTCTGCATGCAACCTAACCAACGATCCAGGACGCCGTACCCCGGGTGTCGTCATTGACGATGCTGTACTGGAAAACTTAATTGAGCGCGACATTCGTGCTTCGGACCAAAACTACAGAGGCTCACATATCGTCATTGTTGCCTACAATGGAATCGTATTAATCGTCGGGCAGGTGGCCACAGATACGCTACGACAAAATGCCAGCACGGTGGCGCAAACATTACGCCGCGTAAGAAAAGTACACAACGAACTCAGTGTCGGCGGCCCCACCTCCTTGCTAGCACGCTCTAATGATGGCTGGTTAACCACCAAGGTGAAAAGTCGTCTGTTCGCCACCGAAAATGTCGCTGCAACAAAGATCAAAGTTCAGACAGAGAGCGGCATAGTCTACTTGATGGGCCTAGTAACGCGATCACATGCCGACAACGCCGTTGCCGCAGCACAAAAAGTTTACGGCGTGCATAAAATCATTAAGGTATTCGAATATCTAGACTAGACGCAGAGTTGGCTTGTCAGGGTCGGGGTCGGAGTTCGCAACAGCTTCTACTGGGCTTGGCTTTAGTTCAACATCTGACGGTTTCTGCGCAGCTGAAAGTTCTTCAGGAAACACCATCCCCGCACCAGTATCCTTGCAGTAAATCGCTTTGACGCTTTCTATTGGCAACACCAATTCGAAGGTCATACCATCGAAACGGCTACTACACATGACAAATTCATCCCCTAGAACCAAATCGCGCACAGCGTTGGGACCCAGATTGAGAACAATTTGCCCGTCTTCAACATGCTGCTGGGGAACTTGCACCCCAGATATAGAGGCATCAACTAGCACATACGGTACTTCGTCGCAGTCGACTACCCATTGATACAACGCCCTTAATAAGTAAGGACGTTGCGACTTCATTCCTGCATCTCTATTTCAGTTTCAGTCAAGCTTGCCCGAAAGGCTTCTCGTTCAAACATGGTTTGCATATATTTGTGCAGTGGCCGGGTGGATTTTTCAGGCAAGGTGATGTCAACTTCTTTTAATCGCCACAGTATTGGCGCCACGCAACAGTCAACCAACGAGAATTCTTCGTTCATAAAAAATGGCTTTTCGCCAAATATCGGCGCTATCGCAATGATACTTTCTCGCAATTCCTTACGTGCTTTGGTCAATGCTGTTTCCCGGCCTTTACCTGCCATGAGCAAATCTAGCTTGGCACTCCACTCCTTCTCAACCCGGGTGATCCACAGTCGCGACAGCGCACGCTGAACGGGATAAACCGGAAGTAGAGGTGGATGGGGAAACCTCTCATCAAGATACTCCATGATGACGTTGGCCTCGTACAACACCAACTCTCTATCTAACAGCGTAGGCAAAGAGTTGTAGGGATTAATTTCTGACAAATCTTCAGGCTTCTTACCTGGCTCGACATCGACTATTTCTACCGTGACACCTTTTTCCGCCAGTACCATTCTGACCCGATGAGAGTAATGATCTCGTCCGTCTGAAAATAGGGTCATAGATGATCGTTTGGTCACAATGCTCATAATAGCAATCCTCGAGAGTCAGCCCTCGCAGCTGGAGGGCATAAGATTAAGCGGGCTGAAAGTGGTCTAGTATCTGCAAGACGCTAATGAATATCCTTCCAATATTCCCGATTTAGCAGATAGGTAAAGCACCCCAAAATCACCAGGAACAACAATACGAAGATGCCGATTCGATGTCGTTCTAAACGACTCGGATCACCTACGTAGTAAAGAAAATTGGCAAGATCATACGCAGCAGTGTCGAATTGCTCAGCAGAATACAGACCCGAATCCTCCTCCAGAACAAGCTCGCTACAGTTCTCTTGCGTGCCACATGGGCTATGTTGAACACCTTGGAGTTGCACCAGCACATTTGGCATCCCCACATTAGGGAAGACCTTATTGTTTACCCCAAATGGTCGGGAATCATCCACATAAAAAGTTTTCAGATAGTTGTAAACGTACTCTGCACTCTTGGCTCGAGTGATCAATGTCAAATCTGGTGGTGCAGCACCGAACCAGTTTTTAGCTTTTTCCTCAGACATAGCCGTGGTCATGAGTTCACCGATCTTCTGTCCCGAGAACACTAAATTCTCGAGCGCAATGTCGTGGGGGATACCCATGTAGTCTACGGTTTGTTGGTAGCGTTGATATTCCAAACTATGGCAGCCAATGCAATAGTTCATGTACAAGCGCATGCCATTTTGCAGGGATGGAAGGTTTTCCAAATCCCCCGCAAAAGGTTCCATCTCGTAGTTAACTTCCGTGGCAGCACTCCACGCAAGAACTGGGAAAATCAATAATGTAGCTAACAATATCTTTTTCATCAAAACGTTACCCGCTCAGGTTCTGGCTTCGTCTTCTCAATACGCGTGTACCAGGGCATTAACACAAAATAGGCAAAATAGAGCACGGTACAGATTTGCGCGACGGCTGTTCTTGCCTCCGTTGGACCCTTAGTACCTAGGTAGCCCAAAATAAAGAAGCTCACAACGAAAATCGCTAACATGCTTTTCGACCACATTCCTTTATAGCGAATCGACTTAACCGGGCTACGGTCTAGCCAAGGCAAAGCCGCCGGGATAACTATGGCGCCCAACATGACAACAAGACCCCAGAATTTTGCTGTCATGCCAAACAATGGGAATGTTGAAGCCCGCAACATCGAATAATAGGGGGTGTAGTACCACACTGGCGCAATATGGTCTGGCGTCGCCAGCGGGTCAGCAGGAATAAAGTTCGGTTTTTCTATGAAATAGCCGCCCATTTCCGGCGCATAAAATACCGCCGCTAAAAACACGATGAAGAACAACACCATCGCATGGATATCATGCACGGTGTAATAAGGGTGGAAGGCAATGCCATCCAACGGAATTCCGTCTGGTCCTTTGTTTTTCTTGATCTCGATACCATCTGGGTTATTTGATCCCACATGATGTAATGCAACAAGGTGAACAAAGACCAATATAACCAATACTAATGGCAGCGCCACAACGTGTAATGCAAAGAATCTGTTTAGCGTAGCGCCGGACATAAGGAAGTAGCCCCGCACCCATTCCATGAGATCAGGCCCCACCACTGGAATCGCCCCAGCTAATGAAACAATGACCTGGGCACCCCAATAGGACATGTTGCCCCAAGGTAGAAGATAGCCAAAGAAACCTTCTGCCATCATGGCAATAAATATCGCCATGCCAATTAACCACA
>JAADHW010000016.1 GCA_013151695.1 Gammaproteobacteria bacterium | reverse complement strand
GGTTGGCTCGGCCCGGCGTATCGATGTGGGTTGAGTCTATTTCAATCCACCCACTGGGTGTCTGTTTGCGTTTGTACGCCGTGCCGCGTAAATCTTGTATATTTTCTATGCGCTCTCCAGCCGCAAGCCGATGGGCGACCTCGGCTATTTGACGCTCTGCGTTGCCAAACACCAGCAGGTCTGCCTTGGCGTCAAGCAGCACACTGCGACGCACCTTTTCTGACCAATAGTCGAAATGCGCAATGCGCCGCAGGCTTGCTTCTATGCCGCCAATGACAATGGGCGTGTTGCTGAATACTTCGCGTAACCGATTAGAATAAACAATCACACTTCGATCTGGCCGGCTCCCACCTAGTCCACCTGGAGTATACGCGTCATCCGAACGTACCTTGCGCTCCGAGGTATAGCGATTCACCATAGAATCCATATTTCCAGCAGTGACGCCGAAAAATAAGTTTGGTTTGCCAAGTACTTCGAAATCAACGGTAGATTGCCAATCTGGCTGGGCAATTATGCCAACCCGGAAACCTTGGGACTCTAGGAATCTACCCACAATAGCCATTCCGAAACTGGGATGATCAACATACGCATCACCAGTGACAACAATGATGTCACAACTGTCCCACCCCAAATTGTCCATTTCTTCGCGCGACATTGGTAGCACGGGGGCAGGAGTAAGCCGTTGCGCCCAGAACTTCCGATAACTCATCAGAGGTTTAGCATCATCTAGTACTGTTAATTTCGTATCGCCCATAGCGCGCTATCCTACCTATCTCTATGATAGCTCGCGCTAACTATTGAAAGGACACCCATGCATAGAATCATTTTCGCCACGCTAGCCGTGCTTACTATATTGGTTTTGGCCGTTATGGCCCCGTCCAGGGCATCAGCAGATGCCGGCATGCTATACGAACTGCGTACATATCACACTAACGATGGAAAGTTAGAGGCGCTGCATGAACGCTTTCGAAACCACACGATGGGGCTATTCGAAAAGCATGGGATGAAAAATATTGCCTATTGGACACCCGTAGATCAGTCCAACACTCTGATCTACATCGTAGCTCACAAAGACCGCGATGCAGCGGCTACTTCATGGCAGGCTTTCGTGGCAGACCCTGAATGGCAAAAAGTCTACCAGGCCTCCATTGCCGAAGGCGCCCTAGTGAATAAAATCGACAGCGTCTTCATGACCAAAACAGACTACTCACCTAGCGACCATTAGCTTCGATAGCGTTTAAGAAAAAATCACAAAAAAGCAGGCATCTTTGAGTACAACTACCATCGAAGCGGACTACATTATTGTCGGTGCGGGGTCTGCAGGCTGTGTGTTAGCCCATCGACTCTCCCAGGATGCCAATACGTCTGTGGTTCTGCTAGAAACCGGTGGACAAGGCCACAATCTATTTGTGCATATGCCGTCTGCATTCTACCTACCGATGAAAAGTAAGCGGCTGAACTGGGCTTTTGAATCTGTCGCTCAAGCAAACTTGAACAACCGCAAAATTGCTTGTCCACGCGGCCGCCTACTTGGCGGTTCATCTTCAATAAACGGCATGGTGTACGTGCGCGGCAATGCCAAAGATTTTGATCGTTGGGAAACCCTCGGCGCGAGCGGATGGAACTATGAGGCGGTATTACCTTACTTTAAAAAGGCCCAGAACGCGCTAGAGTGTGATCAACCCGACACTTACCGAGGTCATGACGGGTTACTCACAACGACCACTGGGAAGTTGAACAATCCCTTGTACAACATGTTCCTCGACGCAGCAGAACAAGCGGGTTATCCGCGACGAGATGATCTTAACGGCAAACATCAAGACGGCTTTGGCCTGTTTCCAATGACCGTGGACAAAGGCGTCAGAGCATCAACCTCACGATGTTATCTACAACCCGCACAGCATCGTCCAAACTTGCAAATCATCACTCATGCATTGGTAGAACGCATCGAAATCAACAACGCCGAGGCGACAGGTGTGCGTTGCCGAATTAGAAACCAGCCCACTCGCGTTGTGGCACATAAACAAGTGATTGTGAGTGCAGGGGCCATTAACTCGCCCCAGTTGCTACTGCTTTCAGGCATTGGTTCTGCTACTGAACTGGCCGCTCACAGCATCACGGTGCACGCAGACCTTCCGGGCGTTGGGAAAAATCTAATGGATCATTTGGAGGTCTATGTTCAACAAGCGTGTACACAACCCATTTCTCTATATAAAAACCTATCGTTATTCGGTAAAGCCAAAATTGGCATTGAATGGCTGGCTACACGGTCGGGGCTGGGTGCTACAAATCATTTTGAAGTAGGTGGTTTCACCCATAGCGAAGCAAGCGTTGACTACCCCGACATACAATTCCACTTCTTGCCTGTGGCCATGTCCTACGATGGTTCCACAACAGCCAAGCAACATGGCTTCCAGGTGCACGCGGGGCCTACGCTCTCGCCAAGTCGTGGCGCGGTCACGCTCACAAGTACTGACCCCAGGGTAGCACCGCTGATTCAATTCAATTACATGTCCCACGAAAGTGATTGGCGCATATTCCGATCTGCCATTCGCACGGCTCGAGATCTTTTTTCACAGCCTGCATTCGACGCGGTGTGTGGTGAAGAGTTGCAACCGGGGAAAAACTGCCAAACAGACGAGCAACTTGACACTTTTATTCGAAGTCATGCCGAAAGCGCATACCATCCTTGTGGTACTTGCAAAATGGGTTTAGATGCAAACGCAGTAGTAGACCCACAAGGCTGCGTACACGGCATCGATAACTTACGCGTGGTCGATGCTTCCATTTTTCCACATATCACTAACGGAAATCTAAACGCGCCAACCATCATGGTGGCTGAGCGCATCGCCGACTTGATTCTCGACACGCCATGACAACCCTCATCGAAAGTCGAGCTTGGCGTTTCGCTGCCCTAGCCATCCTCTACTCTGCCCAAGGCCTACCATTCGGCCTATTTACCGTTGCCATCCCATCTTGGATGGCAAGTACCAACTACAGTGCAACGCAGATAGGGTCATTTATTGCGATCACTTCATTACCATGGAGTTTGAAACTGTTTGTCGCGCCTTTAATGGATCGTTTTACCTATTTACCCATGGGCTTTCGTCGTCCCTGGATCATTGGCGCACAATTTCTCCTACTAGTATCTTTTGCCACCCTCGGGGTCATACCAAATGAATTGTTTTGGCTAACCGCACTGGGATGCGCATGTAACACTTGCGCCGCTACCCAGGACGTAGCTGTGGATGGCATGGCGATAGATATTCTCCCAGAAAGTGACCGCGCCCGCGCAAACGGCTTTATGTTTGGAGGGCAATTTCTAGGCATATCCATTGGCGCTTCGGGTGGTGGTTACGCCTTACAATATTTTGGATTGGGTGGTCTTGCGTGGTTGTGCGCTACCTTTATGTTTTTAGTTTTGCTGATTCCACTGTGCCTGGGCGAACGACCTGGAGAAAAGCGATTTCCCTGGAGCCAGGGGGTGGCTTCAATACGCTCTGGTGGCTCAGACAATACTTGGCATCTGATTAGAACTACGCTGAAGATCTTGTTGTTACCCGCCAGTCTGATTTTACTGTTTGTTCAGGTATCTGCTCGCCTTTCCGAAGGTATCATCATGGCCATGCTGCCAGTGTATACAGTGCAACAACTGGGTCTCGCGAATACAACATTCAACGACTTCAGCGCTGTCGGTGGGCTCGCATCTGCAGTGATCGGCGTACTCATCAGTCCATGGTTCGATAGATTGGGTTCCCACAATGCCTACTGGTACGCTTGGGGATTTTTTCTGCTAGCACTCATCGCCATGCCGTTAACCATCAATCAATGGACTATGGCGACCATTGTTGTGAACTGGGTATCAAGTCACTTATTAATGATTTGCCTAATCGCAACCATGATGCGGTTTTGTGACCCTAGAGTGGCCGCAACACAGTTTGCAATTTATATGGCTATGTCTAATTTAAATTTCGCAGGCGGTGCTTGGATATATGCGAGCCTGGCAAATCAATACACCACTGCTCAAATCATCTGGTTGGCTGCCGCAGTCGCCAGCAGTTCACTGCCGTTTTGGTATTGGCTAAACCGACGGTACATCCGCTTGCGCTGATCGCGATGACCGAGACATCCAGACAATCGCCATAAGCATTAAGCCTAGTGCTGGGAAGGCACTGATTAATAACAGGGTCCAACCCAGAGAATGTAACACTGTGCCAGCTAACAGCGAGGCTAACGCTGAAGTAGTGAAAACTAAGAAATCGTTGGACGCTTGAGATCTAAATCGTTCGCTGGTTCGGTAGGTTTGGGTGAGCATGGTGGTACCCGCCACAAACAAAAAATTCCACCCGATACCCAACAGCACCAAGGCAAACCAATAATGCATTAACTGGTGCCCAGCAAGACCAATGAACAAAGTTGCTGTGGTAGCCACAACACCAACCACCATTATTTTTGGCAACCCAAACTTGCTGATTAGAAAGGGCGTGATCAACGATGGCAGATACATAGCTATGACATGGGCGCGAATGACTTCAGCAGTTTGTTGCATGGAAAAGCCGTCAGACACCGTCATGCTGATGGGTGTGGCTGTCATGACGTAGGTCATCACCCCTTGACCTACCATGCCAGCCAATACCGCAGTGAGAAACATGGGTTGGCGGATTACTTCACTCAGCGGTCTGGCCGGTGCGCTGACCTCATCTGCATCGGCGCCAGCAGTAGAACGTAACCCAAGCAAGATGACAGCGGCAATCATATAGATGCCGATCATTACGATAAATGCATTTTCGAAGGGCGAACTGGCATCCACCCCGGCTGAATAAGACAAAATTTCTGGTGCAGCCACTGCGCCAGCGATAGAACCAAGCAATATAAAGGAAATCGCATAGCTCACCTTATCGGCACTGACACTTTCCGCTGCTGAGAACCTAAACTGCTGACTAAAGCCCAAACTCGCACCCACCAAGGTGGTGCCCATACAAAATAACCAAAAGTTGCTGGTGGCGATGGCATGCGACGCGAGCCATGCACCACTGGAGGCTAGGCCAGTTGAAAAAATGAACCCCCAGCGACGACCGACACGCTGCATGAGCATTGATGCTGGAATGGTCGCAAGCGCTGTGCCCACCACCATGAGTGCCACGGGTAAGGTGGCATAACTTGGGTCCGCAGCAAGTTGATAACCAACAACGCCACCAATGGTCACCAACACGACCGTGCCAGCAACAAAAACGATCTGGCAACAAAACAAAATTATGAGATTGCGACTAAGTACTTTATGCCTTCCGGTCAATGGCGTGGGGTTGGTAGCATAGTCGATTTCCCATGCGAATTCCCTCGGCCAATTCCCTCGGTCGATTCCCTCAGTCGATTCCCTCAGACAGGGCGTCGGGGTAACATATACAACTTTACTCACACAGGGCTTAGGAGAAAGTGATGTCAAAACAAATAGATTGGTACTATTACCGAGGCGGCTGAACCAGCTGTACTAAAGCATCCAAGTTTTTGGAAGCCAACAACATCAGCATCGCCACCACCATCCCTGCCAGTCGAAAATTGCAAGCAAATGACGCAAAAGAATTGCTGGCCAAAGCGAAAACTATGACTGTCGCCAAGGGTAAGAAAGTACAGCAATTTAAGGGCGGGAAAAGTGCAACGGACGAAGCCGTGAGTGCAATGTTAGGCTCCACCGGCAATCTTCGTGCACCCACCGTTGTGGTCGGCAAGGCGTTATTGGTGGGATTCAACCTGGCGATATTCGAGGAGCACTTTGCGTAGTAACCTGGTATGAAATTGCGACAACTAGGTGTCACAGATATTTATGTTGCCCCGATCGTGTTTGGCGCCATGGCACGTCATCATCAGTCAGACCAACAGCGCGTTGGCGTTTTACGCAGCGCGCTAGATCATGGCTTCAATGCCATCGATACGGCACCTTTGTATGGGTTTGGCGAAGCCGAAAGACAAATTGCACTCGCACTAGAGGGAATCCCTCGAAACAAAGTTCAAATTTTTACCAAGGTTGGCTTGCGTTGGCATGAGGACACTCACGGCGACATGTTGTTTGAACATGTCAAAGCCGACGGCCATCGACAAGCTGTGCGCAAGAACTCAAAACCAGAATCAATTTGTTGGGAGGTCGAAAAAAGCTTGTCTCGGCTGAAAACAGATCATCTCGACTTAGTACAAATCCACCACCCAGATATCCACACACCCATAGCTGAAAGCATAGGGGCCTTGCTCGAACTGCGTAGGCAGGGGAAGTTACGCCACATTGGGGTGTCCAACTTCTCTGTGCAACAAATTAAAGCTGCACAAACAGCACTGGGTGATGTGCCTTTGTGTAATACGCAGCCAGAGTACAGCTTGATTCGACGGGGTATAGAGGGCCATGTTTTGGGGCATTGTAGAGCCCATAAAATTGGTGTTTTAAGCTACTCCCCCTTGGCTGGTGGACTACTTTCACATACCCCAAACTCTCATCCAGCATTAGCTGCGGTGATCAAAAATGTCTTGCAACCGCTAGCTGCAAGTAAACACGTAAGTACGGCAAGCCTAGCATTGGCCTGGGTTTTCCAACAGCCTGGTATTACCGCCGCCATCACCGGCGCCAGTACGCCGACACAGGTTGCACAACTCGCCCAAGCACTAGAACTGGAAGTTACTGGCGAGGAACTACGCGGTCTCAGTAGCGCATTCGCTCGGGTACAACTCATTCACGATTACGAACGATCTGGCGGACCCATGAAAAAATTCAAACGCCTCGTGCGACGAAGTCTTACCCAACTCAAAATCATTCCACGACCACCCAAGGTATAACTACCGGTATCATTGAAGGCGCCGCGATAAGCTTTACCGATAGGAAGTCCAAGCGTGTGCGACAATGACTACCTCGCGCATGGGCACATTTCCCTAAAAAAATAATGCGGCACAGGTTACCATTGAGTGATCTTCACCACCGCGCCAGCCACCCTATGAGTACAATTTACGATAGTGAACATCGAGCCCTGCAGGATGAGTTCCAATCTAGGAATCTGGCAGATCGCTTAGAAGAATTGATCATCAAAGACCATCTGGACGAACAAGCGATAGAATTTGTCTCTAGCCGAGACTTTTTCTTTTTGTCCACAGTAGATCAAGCTGGTTTTCCTACCGTTTCACACAAGGGTGGTGACATTGGTTTGGTAAAGGTAATCGACAATAAAACTCTTGTATTTCCCTATTTTGACGGCAATGGTATGTGGCTGTCCATGGGCAACATCGCCGGTCAAACGAAACTAGGAATGCTGTTTATCGATATGGAAAACCCCCATCGATTGAGAGTGCAAGGTACCGCTAAGTTGGTTAGAGATACCGAGATACTGAGCCTGTGGCCGGAAGTCGGTTTAGCCGCCCAGATATCAATTACTCAAACCTGGATCAACTGTCCACGATACATCCACCCGGTGAAGAGACTCAACACTGCACCTCATGTACCGAAAGTTGGCGAAGAAACACCGCCTGCCGAGTGGAAATCTTTCGAGCCTATTACCGATGTCGTGCCCCCCTTTCCACATACCTTCAACAAACCAAAGAACTAAGGCGAGCCTATGAAAGTGTCCGAAGCTGTCGCACAAAGGGCGTCGATACGTAATTTTCTCGACACCCCGGTAAGCCAAGTAACCATGAAAGAGCTGCTCACCAAGGCCTCTCGCTCTCCCTCTGGGGGCAATCTGCAACCTTGGCGAGTCTTTGTGTTAAACGGCGATGGCATGTCTGGTTTCCGTTCTCATCTGCAACAAACCCAAGTCAAAGAAACACCCGCCTACACAATTTACCCAGCAGGGCTTACGTCGCCCTATCGCGATTCACGTTTCAAAGTAGGTGAGGACATGTATGCCTTGTTAGGAATTCCACGAGAGGATAAGCCTGCACGGTTTGCTCACTTGGCTCGAAACTACGACTTTTTCGATGCTCCGTGCGGCTTCTTTTGCTACATCGACAAACAAATGGGTCCACCGCAGTGGTCTGACTTAGGCATGTTTCTACAAACCTTTATGTTATTAGCTCAAGAAGCCGGGCTAGACACTTGCGCTCAAGAAGCCTGGGCGATGCGCAGCAATGCAGTTGCACAATTTTTAAACCCAGACCCGCAACTACTGTTGTTTTGCGGCATGGCAATTGGCTACAAAAACCCCGACGCGCCCGTAAACACCCTAGTTTCGGACCGTGAACCGCTGGACAATTGGGCCACATTCATTGACTGATATTCATTGACCAATAGGCATGGACTAAGGACAGAGAGTGAATACTATTTCTATATCTGCAACTCGCCTCGCACTGCTTACACTGGCATCAATTGTGGCATTCGCATGTTCCGATCAGCCGAGCAATAGTGAACTAACAAAACCGCAGCCCTCAGTTTTGGAGGAACAAGTTGTGCAACAAGTATCCATCCCAGGCACACAAAGACATCTGCTGTATTCAGCAGAAATCGGCCAACACTTTACCATTGACGTGGCTGTTCCAAACGGTAGTTTCGATGGCCCTCTACCGGTTATTTACCTAACAGATGGAAACTGGATGTTCCCCATGGTGCAGGGTACTCTGCAACTTCTTCGTCTTGGCGAAGAAGTACCTGGAGCAATACTGGTGGGTATTGGTTACCCCAACGCCACCCTCGAAGACGTGGCGGCCTTGCGCATGCGTGATCTTACGCCAACTATCGATAACAACTTTATCGAGGCTCAAAACAACAAATCCAGTGACCATTCTCCAACTGTTAAGGCCGGGGGCGCAGACGCATTTCTACATTTCATAGACAGTCAAGTTAAGCCTTTCATTCATGCAAACTATAATGCGCAAAAGAATAATGACATTCTAATGGGAGACTCACTCGGCGGGTTATTCACTCTGCACGCACTGTTTACCCGGACCGCAGAATATCGTCGCTACATAGTGGGAAGCCCCTCATTATGGTGGGATGGGCAAAGCACATTTGCAACTGAAATAGCTTACGCAAAATCTCACGACGACCTAGATGTCGAGCTGTTTATCTCTGTAGGCGGTTTTGAAGAAGGTACGCCTTTTTCAACCGACAGCGCAAAAATGGTCACCAACATGCGCAATTTGGTTACCACGTTGCAGGGGCGTGATTACCCTTCACTACGCCTAGCGGAATATGAATTTGACAAAGAAACACACTATTCGGTCATACCGGCAACTTGGAGCCGAGGGCTTCGAGAAGTTTTCGGCACCAAAAAAAGCGGCCTATGAGCGTTTTTCCAACTACCCTTGAGCTTACGCCTCAAAATAGCAGGCACAACCAAGTTTAGCGTTAGGTCTTACAGTGCACCGAGTTTGAACCAGCGACATACATCAATCCGGCCATGATGGCCATGTTCTTGATGAAATTCTGTGTTTCATGGGCTTTCGCTGCACCTTCTTCTAGATTCCAAAAGTCGTGCATGAATAAACTGATCACCAAAGTTGTACCGGCGAGTAGAAACGCCATGAGCTGTGCTCTGTAGCCAGCTAACAGTGCGGCACCACCGCCCACCTGCACCACGATGGTGATGACAAGCAACACTGGAATCAACGGCACGCCATGTGCAGCCATGTAGTCGCTCATTTGAGACCAGCCGGTGATTTTACTAATACCCGGCACAATGAAGTACAAACCCAGTAAACCTCTGCCCACGAGAAAAAGTGCTCGTTGCGCCAACGCTATCTGACTTTCCATGACTCTCTCTTTTTATTATTGCTGTGCCAGTAGCATGCCGGTGATGGCTACACTGCGCAACGATATTCTAGGTTTGCAGCAAACGGCTATGCCTTAGTGTTTTTTGTCAACTCACGATCCAAAGCGTTAGAGAACGCCTGAATTTCCTTCTTGCCATAGCTGTCTGGTCCACCCGAAACCATGCCGCTGCTACGCAACTCATCTAAGATGTCACGTCGATTCAGATGGTCTTTGATATTTTCCGGCGTGTAAAAAGTACCCCGAGGATTTAGCGCACGTCCACCCTTGGTGATGACTTCGTCTGCCAACGGAATGTCCGCAGTGACTACCAAATCACCAACTTGTAGACGGCGCACTATCTCATTGTCTGCAACATCAAATCCTGCTGGCACTTGAATGCTGGAGATGTATTTTGATGGTGGGGTTTGCAAGAATTGGTTAGCGACCAGGGTAACGCCAACCTGACGCCTGTCCGCGGCCCTGAAAAGTACTTCCTTAACAGGTCGCGGACACGCGTCTGCATCCACCCAAACTTGAAAGGTCACGAGTTACGCTGCCGTTCGGGTGCTCTGTTGCGCATCAACAGATGTGTTTTCTTGCGCGGTCCTGCTTGATGTTGACAGCTTGCCGAACACCAAGGTGCCATCTTCTAACGGCGCCTTACGAATTAGCTTTTTGTCCAACGAGTAATTTTGAGTATTTCGCCAGGGGTCAATGCCACCTTGTTTCGGAAACAAGTGCATGACTCGCTGCATGTAACCCGCAGAGAAACCATCAATCCACGGGTGAACATCCATATCGGTGTGCTCAGCGCGAATACACGGTGTGACTTGTTTAACACCCACCTCATCCATGTGGTTGATGACCCGAGTCGCATATTCTGCGGTGAGATCAGCACGCAATGTCCAGGAAGCATTGATGTAGCCGAAAGTTTGAATTAGATTCGGTATGTCCGAATACATCATCCCTTTATAGCTAAAAGTATTGGGGAAATCGACCGCCACGCCATCCACACTAAATTCGGTGCCACCAAGTAGGAGCAAATTTAGACCTGTGGCCGTCACCAATATATCTGCTTCAATATGTTCACCAGACTTTAGCTGTAAACCTGTCTCGGTAAAGTACTCAATTTCATCGGTAACCATCTTGGTCTTCCCCGACTTAATCGAGTCAAACAAATCATCGTTTGGAATGAGGCACAGGCGCTGATCCCACGGGTTATATTTGGGGGTAAAGTGCTTGTCCACATCATAGTGTGGACCCAATGCAGTTCTGACCAGCTTCAACAACATGGCCTTAACTTTGGCCGGATGGGTACGAGTACGATTATAAAAATAACGCTGCAGCTGAATATTTTT
>JAADHW010000135.1:7199-18320 GCA_013151695.1 Gammaproteobacteria bacterium | reverse complement strand
GCATGTTCCAGTGTTCGCCGATCACCGACAGCGTTTGTGCTAAAGAGCAGTTGAAGTGTTCGAATGACTTGAGTTTCATCGTTGCATTTTAACTCGAAAGTTTTATGATGCAACTCAGTATAGTCCTATTATAAAACCTAAATTACGGAGTCCGCAAAGTTGCAGCAGATCGATACGGGTACCAACGAGCTACTTTGTGAGCTGACCCAAAGGGTGGCAGTCGTCACACTGAACAAACCGCACAAGAAGAACGCGCTCGGCGATATCCTCACACCCGCACTGCGCACATTGTTACCACAACTCGAAACTCGGTCTGATGTTGGCTGTGTGATGATTACCGGTGCAGGCAATGCATTCTGTTCGGGTGGAGATGTCAGTGAAATGGGTGGTGGTGTGAAGCGGAATACTAAACCGCGGAGCCTGCCGGAACGTATTGCCGACCTGACGGAAAAGCAGCGGGCCCTGACGGGGCGACTCTATCATCTGACGAAGCCAACAGTGGCAGCGCTTCCCGGCGCAGCAGCAGGTGCGGGGCTTTCCATAGCGTTAGCCTGCGACTTAAGGATTGCCTGTGAAGACGCCTTCATGGTTACTGCATTTCGCAATGTTGGCTTATCCGGCGACTACGGCTCAAGCTGGTTCCTGCCTAGGCTGGTTGGTCTCTCCCGGGCGAAGTCTTTGTTCTATTTGTCGCCGCGGCTGAGTGCAACCGAAGCCCACAGAATTGGACTCGTTGATCGGGTTTTTCCCACCAATACATTTCGCGATGACGCGCTCAATTATGCCATCGACATCGCAAATGGGCCGACACAAGCCCTGGGAAGATTGAAAGCGAATTTGCAGATAGGTCTTACTCAGTCTTTGGACAACTCCTTTGCTTTGGAGGCGAAGCACATGATTGAGTCGGGTGGTGGCGAAGAAGCTCGGGAGGCCATTTCGGCCTTTCAGCAGAAGCGTCGACCCGTGTTTCACGAAGAAATTAGTACAGAAAGTGGAGAGAGTGAATGAAACCAGTTTGTTTTGTAATGGTCTGCGCAAGATGGTGGGCGCGGAGTGTTTGCAGAAACTATGCGACACCCATGGTCAGGCAGATGGGCTGATGGTCCATGGTGGATTCACTGAACGGAGGAATACCAATGAAGATTGAGTTTCACTATGACTTTGGAAGCCCCAATGCGTATTTGGTGCACAAGGTCATCCCAGCGACGACCGAACGAACGGGAATACAGTTTGAATACATCCCTATTTTGCTAGGCGGTGTCTTCAAAGTGACCAATAATGTGTCGCCAGCAGTGTCTTTGCAGGGCATCAAGAACAAGCCAGAATATCAGCGCATCGAAACTCAGCGTTTCTGTACAGCTCACGGCATCGAACCCCAGACACCCAACCCGCATTTTCCAGTGAACACTTTGAAGATGATGAGAGGTGCTGTGTTTGCTCAGTCGAAGAGCTACTACACCCAGTACATCGATGCGATGTTCAGCGCCATGTGGGAACAAGCACTCAAAATGGACGAGGACGATGTCATCTCCAGCGTCCTTGATACAGCCGGTTTGCCGACTGACGAAATTCTTACAGGCGCAACCGAGGCGACAGTGAAACAAAGCCTCATCGAGCGCACGGAAATGACAGTAAGCCGAGGCACCTTTGGCTCGCCGACGTTGTTTGTGGGCGAGCAAATCTTCTTTGGCAAGGACAAGTTGCGTGATGCCATCGAAGCCGCCCAATGATAATTCGCGTTGCAGAAATTTCAGGAGACGAAATTGGCTGAAAAACAAGTGGCTCTGGTAGTTGGAGGTGGTCCAGGCATCAGCGCAAGCTGTGTCCGATTGTTCTCTCAACAAGGTATGAGGGTCGCAGTGGCCGCAAGAAACGTGGACAAGGCGGCCTTACAAACCTTGGCGGAGGATCACGGAGCCCTGCTAGTCGCATGTGATGCATCAGATCCGGCTTCGGTCACTACCATGTTTGAGGAGGTTTCGAGCAAGCTCGGTACACCCAGGCTTGTGGTTCACAACATAGACGGGCGGCCAAAAGAGGTTTTTCGCAAGTCGATCACTGAGGTAGAACCTGGTGCGGTATTGCATACATTGTTGAATTCGACCTTCAGTGCTTTTCTGGTAGGTCAACAGGCCGCGATTCGAATGCTGGACTTGGTGGGATCGGATGGTCACAGGGGTACTATTTTGTTCACCAACGCCAGTGCGGCCCTAAAAGGCTATCCGCGCAGTGGTGCGTTCGCTGCCGCTTCACATGGTAAGGCGGGTTTAGCCCAGAGTATGGCGCGGGAACTCATGCCTCAGGGCATTCATGTTGCCCACGTGCCAATTGATGCGGCCATTGGTTGGGAGCAAGCCGATGGCTCGCGCGCGCATCGTTTGGCGGGAGAGGCTGTGGAAGACAATATGGCGCATCCCGACCATATCGCCGAAATGTATTTACAACTGCATCGCCAGCACAAGTCTACCTGGGCATTTGAAGTTGTGCTGCGTCCTTGGAAGGAAAAATGGTAGGAGGTTACTAACATGTCAGACAACAAGATTATTATCTACGGCCATCAGGCCAGTCGCGCCAGTCGACCTTACTGGTTGTTGCGGGAATATGGGATGACCGTGAATGAAGACTTCGTTGAAATCGATACCGGCGGACCAATAACCGGTTACAACGAGGTGCGCGACACAGACGAATTCCTGGCGCTGAACCCGTATCGTTTTATTCCGGTAATGAAACATGGTGATGTGGAGCTATACGAGAGCCAAGCGATTTGTCAGTACATCGCTGAGTATCTTGGTGGCCCGATGAGTGGCCAGAGCCTTGCTGAGAGAGCCAGAATCAACATGTATGGCCTGTCGTCAATTGCTAATTTCGAATCTAACTTTTTGCCTCTACTTTTTCGCCAGGGTACAGCAGAGGAACTTGCAAGATACCAGCAGAACCTACAGCCCTTGCTTGCAGCGTTGAATACAGAGCTAGGAGGTAGAGACTACCTGGTCGGCGATGCGCCGGGGCGGTTCACCGTGGCAGACGTCATGATGGGGTCAATCATTGGTCAGTTTGGACGGGTAATTAAATTCGACTTTTCGCCATGGTCGAATGTCGATGCTTGGGTCAAACGTACCACGGAACGCCCAGCTTTCTATCCACCCAACGGTCTGCAAGTGAAACCTCCGGGCTAGCAGCCAACTACCCCTGGGCATCCAGGTGATGAAGCTGTCTTCAAAGGGCGACAAGTTAATCTGACTGCGTAATTGCCGCTAATAGGGAAACATGAGTTTTCCTGGGATATGCGTTTGTTTGGGTTGCTAACACCGCTGTCAGAGAATATATTTTGACGACTTAGGAAGTATATCTATATGAAAGCAGCGTACTACGAAACCCATGGCAGTTCTGATGTGCTGAAAGTTGGCGAGTTGCCTGTTCCGCAGCCTTCAGATGATGAGGTGTTGGTGCAAGTTGCTGCTGCCGGTATCAATCCAATAGATCGTCGGCTGCGCAACGGCGAGCTAACAGAATATATATCCCGCACTTTTCCGGTTATTCCGGGCTGGGATTTGGCTGGACGAATTACCAAAGTAGGGGCTAATGTTAGCCAATGGAATGTGGGTGACGAAGTGGTCGGGCTCGCCTTTACGTGGTCTATTCAACATGGCACAAATGCCGAATTTGTACCTGTAAGTGCGGACGCAATCGCGAAAAAACCGAAATCTTTAACCTTTCAAGAAGCAGCCGCTTTGCCACTGGTGTGCTTAACAGCGTGGCAAGCCTTGGCAGAATTCGGCAACCTACAACCCGGCCAAACGGTTCTTATTCAGGCTGGCTCTGGCGGACTTGGCAGCGTCGCTATATCGATAGCAAAACATCTTGGCGCCACGGTGTATACAACCTGCAGCCAAAAAAATATTGAGTATGTACGAGCGCGCGGCGCCGATCATGTCATTGACTACCAAAGCGCTGACTACATATCCATAATTAAACAGCAAGAGCCTGACGGTTTAGATATGGTTTTGGAATCACTGTTGAGTGACGCCACTACTGAGGCTGCGGTCAACTTAGTAAGGCGTGGGGGGACGGTAGCCTATATGAACAATGAACCCCCACAGATGAGTGCGATCGACGAAAACAATATCAAAACTGAATTCCTTCATCACAGACCTGACGGCGATAGCTTAGGTCAAATTATGGCGTTGTTTGAAAGTGGTGCATTAACGATCCCGCACATCGAAGTTGTGCCGCTGGATAACATTAGACAAGCCCATGAACGCTCAGAGGCAGGTCATACAAAGGGCAAGCTGGTTCTGCATATCCGAGATTTGTAAGTTTGTTTATTGGTTTGGCTCTAGTTGTCTAGAAGTAGGAATGAAGGGTTGATGTTCCATGGCGTAGATTGCGTTGAATATCAGCGTTCTGTCGCTGAGCAGGCGATTGAACTGTGCGTCGCACCCTGAGATTGGAGTAGGATAGTTAACGATTTCAGTTCCAAGCAATATCTTCGCTGCGCGTAATTTCTCAAGAGCAGAATCCAGTGCTACTTCATACGAAAGTCCCATAGAGTTACTCTACTTTGTGCACGATAAGGAGTACAACATTACCAAAATAATTATTGATGTAGGGGAATAGTACACATGCCTACAAGCTAGCTGCTGGGTAACGTTGTAGATAAAGAACTTATTCTCAACCACACACGACATTGTTTTAGGAATCTAACCAGAGCGACTCATGATGAAAACCACGAAGAATATTTTAATCGCGCTCGTTGCAGGCTATGCATTTTTAACGTTGGCTGTCTATTTGTTGCAACGCGACTTAGTCTTCGCGCCGTCTTTGCAACGCGTGCTTCCACATGACGTTGGGTTATTTGGCGTTGAGGAAGTGACGTTGATTACCTCTGATCAACAACGGCTCTTTTCTTGGTACGGTCGTGCAAAGCCGAGCCAGCCCACCATTTTATTCTTTCACGGTAATGGTGGGGGAGTGAGCAGCAGGAGAGGGAAGATTCGGCAACTCATGGATAAAGGTTATGGCGTCTTTGTGGTGGGGTACCCAGGCTATGGTGGCAGCGAAGGAAACCCCTCGGAAGATAGCTTCATTGATGCCGCAAAAATGTCGTTCAGCTACCTTCTTGATGCAGGCATTGAAGCGAGCGAAATTGTCATTTATGGAGCGTCCTTGGGCTCTGCGGTGGCCGTACAACTCGCTGCGAAACATGTGGCTCGGGCATTGGTACTTGAGGCACCTATGAGCTCTATTCGCGAGATCGCACAGTCACAATATCCTTTTTTGCCGGTAAAACTGCTGCTTAAAGATCCATTTCTGACGGTAGACTTTATCGGTCGCGTACATTTTCCTTTGTTGATTGTGCACGGAACTGCTGATGCTGTGATACCAATAAGTAGTGGGCAAAAACTGTTTGAGTTGGCGAATGAGCCAAAGGTATTTCACGCCGTTAAAGACGCGGGACACAATAATTTGTACGACTTCCACCTTGTGGACATTCTACATACCTTTCTTGAAAGTCCTCCCAGTTCCCGCTAAATCAGTCTCGTGACAAGCAGAATATTGGATTTAGCAGTCACACATTTACACATATACTGCGTGTCATCGAGGCCAGCCTGGTGAAAACTGCCGGGTGCGCATGTCAAGTGATTCTATGTATAACGCTCTAGCAGATCTCGTTGTCTTGATCCATTTTACCTTCATCCTGTTTGTCATATTTGGTGGCCTGCTGATCTTGTTGTGGCCGAAAATTGTTTGGCTGCATGTTCCCGCGCTTAGCTGGGGAGTGACTACGCAAATGTTCGGACTGATTTGCCCGTTGACGCCATTCGAAATTTATTTGCGCAATCGTGCAGGTATGGAGGGCTACTCTGGTGGCTTTATCGAAAACTATCTAATCCCTGTAATCTATCCAGCGGCACTGACCCACCAGCTGCAATGGGCACTGGGTACAGTGTTGTTGATTTTTAATGTTTTGATCTATGTTTACCTTTGGAAGAGATTTCGAACCGTGCGCGCGCAATCGAGCCATGACACAGACTGACACCACCGAGTAGCTCACCGGGTTTTCTTTTGCATCCGGAGGAAGCCTTCATTTAACCAATGAGCTCATGTTGCCATAGAAAATTCTTGGTGCACCTTATAGTTTGCCTTAGGCCTTGAACGGTATTCTAGGTATTTGTTTTCATTGGTCGGAGTGAGTGGATTCGAACCACCGGCCCCTACGCCCCGAACGTAGTACTCTACCAAGCTGAGCTACACTCCGAGGCTTCATTCTAGTTGCCAAACAGCGATTGGCAACCACCATCTAGCCATAGTATATAAGGCGCGGCTAGATGAGTTCTTTGGCGAGGGCGTCGATAGAGTTCAAGATGTTGTCTTCGTTGTAGAACCCTAACATTGGGATCACTCTAGATATTCCTAATGCCGCATAGTCTTCCACCATCGTTTTGGTGGGTGGCTTTGGCGGCGTGATGCTGAGTTCGATTTCGCCCAGATTGTCTGGGCGTTGGTAGCGTGCTTTGGCAAGTCTGATTTCTTCAGCGGCTTTTGTCGCGGCGGAAACGTCCATGGCGAAACCATACCAGCCTTGTCCGTGAGTGACTGCTCTGCGAATTGCTGCCGGGCTCGCGCCACCTACGATAACGGGCGGACCACCCGCTTGAACGGGTCTAGGTTGAGCTTGAATGTTTTCAAAGTTAACAAAGTGGCCGTGAAACTCTGGTTTGGGGTCGTTCCAAAGAACGCGCATGGCGTCGATGTACTCATCTGTGCGTGCGCCGCGGGTAGAAAAATCTACCCCTAAGGCGGCGAATTCTTGATGAAGATACCCCGCGCCAATGCCAAACAATAGACGTCCATCGCATAACACGTCTAAAGAGGTAATTTCCTTAGCCAGCACTACCGGGTTTCGTTGTGCGACTAAGGTGATACCTGTGCCTAACTTAATGCGCTGGGTTATGCCGGCAAGATAGGCGAGTAAAGTTGGTGGATGCAGCATGGGTGTGTGTGGCTCTGCCGGGGATGGAGCTTGGCGTGGGTCTGGCAACACCACATGCTCTCCGGTCCATAACGATTCAAAGCCTAGTGCTTCTGCATGCTGCGCGACTTTTTTAGCCCACTGAGGTTGAGCTAAAAAGTTCATGTTGATGCCAAACAAGCCAATCTTCATATTGCTTATCCTACCGATGATTCAAACTAACCTAATATACGCTCGTGTTTATACAGCCGAATGGCCAGCCATGCCAACAAGGCGCCGTATACTGTTGTTGTTGCCATCGATACCAATATGTGGAGTGCTTCCACATCTTCACCTTTAATTAAATCGGCCATTAGATTTGACTGGCTAAGGCTGGGTACGAACATGATGGCCAATGTGGTTTCAACATTAGTGAGCTGTGCAAATAGTAGCGGCAACGTGGGCACCAAAATCACCATGGTAAGATAGGTTTGTGCTTCTTTATAGCTTTTTGCAAAAGATGCCACCACGGTGAGCAATGATGCCGCGAACAAAATCAGGGGTAAGGAGATAATGAATACGGGCAAGAGTTGTGCGAAACCAATTTCCAAAGCCATACCGATGCGCTCGAATGGAACAAAGGGCACCGTTAGGTAGAGACTGATGAGAAAGACTAACAAACTGGCGGCACCAAATACCATGGTTGCTGCAATTTTCCCCATGACCAGTTGGCCACGACTGATAGGTTGAGTGAGTAGTGGTTCCAAGGAACCGTGTTCGCGTTCTCCGGCCGTGGTGTCGATGGCTAGATAGAATCCGCCCATAAAAATCACCAATACGAGAAAGTACGGCAGTGAAGCGAGAATGGTGAGTGCGCGTGCAGCAGGCGAGGCGACGTCGAGTTCTTTAGTGATGATAGGGCGGCTGAGAGACGGGTCGATGCCACGTAGTTGTAAGCGCAGGAGGCCAATTGTTTGGCTATAGGTGCCGATGTGATTGCGAAGCTGTGCAAGGTTCCTACGTGTTGATGACATATCGCTGCTGTCGTGAATAAGTATTAAGGTATTAATACCGCCGCTGGTATAACGTTGCGCATAGTTTGGGTTAATCACTAACACTAGGTCGTTCTTACCTTGGCTGACTAGGTCTTTAGGGGTGTCGGACACCACTTCTTCTATGTTGGTATTTTGCTGGGTCAAGTAGGCCATGAGTTGTGGCGCGTATTGTGCACCCACCACAGTAAAGTCGATGGCGTCATCTGATTCACCAAGCGCTCGTTCGAGTACAAACACCATAATGCCGACAAAAAATACCGGTCCGAGGATGGCTAAGGAAAAGGATGAGATGAGTGCGCGCCGATCTCTTACATTGTCTAGACATTCTTTTGCCAACACTACCTTAAAACTCATTGTGGAGTGTCCTCGGTGATGTCTGCAATTCGTATAAAGGCTTCCTCTAGATCATCGGTTCCGGCCTGCTCACGAAATGCTTGAATGGTGCCGTCAAACTTCACCTCACCCTGGCTAATGACCACAACGTCGTCACACAGCGCATCAACTTCTTGCATGATGTGACTTGAAAACAAGACACATTTACCGTCTTGTTTTAACTGATTGATAATTCTTCTCAGGGCGCGGGTGGCCATGACATCCAAACCATTAGTCGGTTCGTCAAGCACCACATGTTGTGGGTTGTGAATCAACGCTCGTGCCAGGGCAACTTTAATTTTTTGACCTTGAGAAAAACCGGCGGTTCTGCGTTGAGCAAAATCGGCCATGTCGAGTTGATCAATGAGGGCTTCGATGCGCTGCTCGAGGAGTGCATTGGACAATCCTTGCAATCGGCCAAAATAGCGGATGTTCTCGATGCCGCTGAGACGCGCATAGAGCCCAGAGTTGTGGGGTAACACACCGATTTCTTTGCGTACGGATGTTGGGTCTTTAACAACATCTATGCCAGCAACTTCGGCGCTGCCGCCGTCTGGCTTAACCACCGCCGCAAGCACACGTAACGTGGTTGATTTGCCTGCGCCGTTGGGACCTAACAAGGCAGTTATTCGGCCGTCCGCGGCGCTAAAGGATACGCTTTTCACTGCCTGAACTTTCTTGAAATGTTTGGCGATGTTGTGCACATGGATCATGGCGAAGGACCCATGAGATTGATGAAAAAAGGATAGGGGGCAAGGTGCCGTGTGCAGGTATCGTCAACCGCGGCCACATCTGCCGACTCGACAAAGTCGAGGACTAGTTTGGGTACACAACCTCTCGCTATAGTGCCATGACCTTGACCGGGTGCGATTACGTGTTTTGCATTGGATAAACCGGGCATTACAGCCATACCCCACGCGGGTGGAGTGATGGGGTCTAGTTCGCCAGACAGTACCAGCGTGGGTATATCACTGATCAGAGGCTTTTTCATGTGCGCGTCAATCACCCCCGATGGCCATACAGAGCACATCGTTTGTAAGGTTTCGTAGAACCCTCTACCCAAGTAGGTTTCATCCAGCGCTTCAAGATCAGCGGGCTGGGCGCTAAAGAAAGGGCTGTCTTCGGTGCAAACAACCGCGTTGTGCATGCCATAGTTTAATGCGGTTGTGATGTCGTGCAGCATCCGCAACGAGTTTGCGGCGATGGGGAGATAGTTATTTTCGTGCACCGCCTGGTGGATGATAAGTGGAATAAGAGCGGTAGTTTCTATGGCATATAGTGAAAAACGGATCCATACGGAAAGGTGACCGTAGGTCAGTTCTAGTTCCGAGGGTTTTCCAGTCACTGGGTGTTGTAGGTGTAGGCGTGGTGGATCTTCCTTCAAACGCTGTGCGAGTTGATTGAAATCCTCCTCAAGAGTGGGAAAATTCTCGGCACAATTTGAATCAGCGGCACAACGTGCAAACACGCTGTCTAGCGCATTTTGGCTATGCATTGCAATTTGTCTGCCTAAAACCTGTGAGGGTGGTACCACGCCATCGATGATGACTGCTCGCGTTGCATTGGGGAACATACGCATATATTGCATAGCCACGCGAGTGCCGTATGAAACGCCGTATATGGTGAGTTGGTCGTAGCCAAGGGTTGAGCGCAAGGCTTCTAGATCGTTAACCGCTACGGTGGTAGAAAAATACCGCGGATCAAATGGCAGCTCAGTTAGGCACGCCTTGGTGAGTTCAATTATTTGTTGTGCATCCGGAGCATCGACCTCATCGGTGATACCCGGACATGTCAACGGGCTTGAGCGCCCAGTGCCTCGTTGGTCGATGACTATTACGTCTCGCTCTCTTGTTATGGCAGTGAATGCACCGGCCAGATCTACCAACATGTTGACAGACGAACCGCCAGGCCCACCGTTGATGAGGGTAAACGCATCTTTCGCAGGATGTAGAGCAGTAGATGCTAGCTTCACCACAAACAGTTCCACACTGTCGCTGTTGGTATCTGATCTGTCGAGGGGCTGTTGCCACACCGCGCATTCGGCTTGCAAGCTACCATTGCCGCCGGTGCCAGACTCTGTACATGGTTTGAATGTAATTTGCGCGTGCGACCAACCCATGCACGCCATGCAGACAAGGAAACACAGGTGTTTCATTAAAATAGCCGAGCGGTACTGTATTGGGTCACCGTACGCAGTGCTTCCACGTAGGGGCCGTCGCTAAGCGCGTCAAGACATTGCAACGCATATTGGGATTCCGCAACCGCAGCTTCGTGAGTGTATTGCAGCGCGCCGCATTGACTAACAATTTCAATGATCTCGTGTAAACGATCTGACGATTTTTCCGCAATGGCTTGTTTGATGATGACTTTTTGCGCAGCACTAGCAATGTTGAGGGCTTGGATCAGAGGTAGAGTGAGCTTGCCCTCAGCTAAGTCATCGCCCGCATTCTTACCCATAGTTTCACTGTTACCTGCATAGTCTAACCAGTCGTCTACCAACTGGTAAGTTAGACCAAAATGCAGTCCAAATTTGCGTAGTGCTTCCACTTCGTCTGCGGGTAGCGATGGATTTTCTCGTTGCGCGAGTAACGCCCCGGTATGGGTGGCTGCCTCAAACAGAAGGGCTGTTTTACAACGTATCACTTCACGATATTGAGCTTCACTGAGCCTGGTGTTGCCAACATTAGCCAACTGCATGACTTCGCCTTCAGCAATGGTATTGGTCGCCGTCGACAGCACATT
>JAADHW010000135.1:0-7183 GCA_013151695.1 Gammaproteobacteria bacterium | reverse complement strand
CCATATCGACCATCAGCTGAAATGCCCGGCTATAGAGGAAATCGCCGACCAATACGCTTGGCGCATTGCCCCACTTTTCGTTGGCAGTGAGTTTGCCGCGACGTAAGCCTGAGTGATCAACCACATCGTCGTGGAGCAGGGTTGCGGTGTGTAGAAACTCGATGATGGCAGCCAGGCTTATGTGCGCGGTGCCTTTATAGTTTAATGCCCCAATGGACAGCAAAACCATGAGCGGACGTAGTCTTTTACCCCCGCTGGCAACAATATATGCGCCAATTTCTTCGACTAAATTAACCTCAGAGCGCAGTTTACTCGGGATCAGATCGTTGACAGCCTGAAAATCATCGGCAACTAATTTGTACACCGGTGCTAATGCTTCTATGGCAAGGTTATTAGCCTGGGGTGAGGGGGTAGGGTTGTTAACCGCCGGGTCTGTCACTACTGCTGATTTTCCTCGTATAAGAATGTGTTTAACTCGTTGTAAATCCAAGAGTTTGCCCGTAGAATTACGCGCCTTTCGCGCCTGGCTCCTTTGCCTCTCGAGATACCTCTCGGGATGTCTCTTGAGATACTTCTCGGGATAAGGGATCCGCCCAGGGCTCATATAGATCTAATTACCCACACAATACAACCTGTGGGACGTCAGGAGTAGAATTATGTTTGCGGTTTTCCAAAGCGGCGGCAAGCAGCATCGCGTCACAGAAGGTGATGTTGTGAAGCTAGAATTGATCAGTGCCGAACCCGGTGAAGTGGTGGTGTTTGACAAGGTCTTGATGGTTGCGAATGGTAACTCTGTGAACGTGGGCCAGCCCTATGTGGATGGTGGCCAGGTGCAGGGCGAGGTGATCAAAAATGACCGCGCCAAGAAAGTACGAATCATCAAATTTAAGCGTCGTAAAAACTACTTGCGCCGTCAAGGGCATCGTCAGTGGTTTACCGAAGTGAAAATCACCGAAATCTCGGAGTAGCAAATGGCACATAAAAAAGCAGGCGGTAGTACCCGTAACGGTCGTGATTCTGAGTCGAAACGCTTGGGATTGAAGAAATCTGGTGGTCAGTTTGTCACCGCTGGAAATATTATCGTGCGCCAGCGAGGTACGAAATTTCACCCAGGAACAAATGTGGGTTGTGGCCGTGACCATACCTTGTTTGCAAAAGCCGACGGTTATGTTCAGTTTGCCATTAAGGGCCGTTTAAAGCGTAATACGGTCAGCGTGGTTGAAACAGCCTAATAGGCTTCAAGAATTAAACATCGGTTCCGAACCCCGCTCATCGCGGGGTTTTTTATATGAGTTAAATTAGATGCAGTTTCTCGATGAAGCAACAATTTCAGTTCAAGCTGGAAAAGGTGGGCACGGTTGCCTGAGCTTTCGGCGCGAGAAATACGTCGCCATGGGCGGACCAGACGGTGGCAATGGCGGTGCTGGTGGTGATGTCGTGTTGGTTGCTGATCCTGCGTTAAACACCTTAATTGATTTCCGCTTTCAACCTGCTTACAAAGCAAAAAACGGTACCCCAGGCAGTGGTCGCAATAAAACCGGTGCCGCAGGTGAACATAGCTTTGTGCGTGTCCCCGTAGGCACCACGGTGGTTGATCTAGAAACCCAAGAGGTGCTCGGCGACATCACTGCGCCTGGCGAGCAGTTATTGGTGGCGGTAGGCGGCTACAAAGGCCTAGGCAATGCAGCTTTTAAGTCTTCAACCAACCGCGCGCCGCGCAAAACAACAACCGGCTCGCTGGGAGATTCTCGTCGCTTAAGGCTACAACTAAAACTGCTTGCAGATGTGGGTTTGCTTGGGCTGCCCAATGCGGGAAAGTCGACGCTTATTGGTCAAGTGTCTGCTGCAAACCCTAAGGTTGCCGACTATCCTTTTACCACCTTGGTGCCGAGCCTAGGGGTTGTTCGAGTGGGTACAGATTCGAGCTTTGTGATGGCCGACATTCCAGGTCTGATCGTGGGAGCGGCAGAAGGTGCGGGCTTGGGCGCACGATTCCTACGCCATTTAGCCCGTAATCGAGTGTTACTGCACCTTGTCGATGTTGCCCCAGAAGATGGCAGTGATGTGTTGGGTAACGCAATCGCGATTGAAGCAGAGTTACGAGACTACAGTAGCGCGTTGATGGAGCGCCCAATATGGATTGTCCTGAGCAAGGTTGATCAGCTTGAGGAAGCTGATGTCGAAGCGCTGGCGCAGTCTTTTCAGCGCGCCTTTCCTGCGCGCCCGTTGCATAAAGTTTCTGCGTTAGGCGACATTGGCCTAGACACACTCACCCGGCAGTTGATGATATTCCTAACAGAACACAAGCTCAGGGAGGCCGAAGATGAGAGCTTTGCTGAATATTGCGAAGATTTGCAGGAGCGGCTCAGTGTTGATGTGATGGCTCATTCGGAACGCATGCGAGCACTTCAGCGCAGCAAGAAGGAAACAAAAGACAGCGACGATAATCATGACGACAACAATCGTGACGGCGAGGATGTTGTTGTGGAGTACGTGCGTGAGTAGTCGAAAAATACTGCGCGAAGCAAAAAGAATAGTGGTCAAGGTGGGCAGCTCCTTGCTGACCGATCCGAAGGCTGGTTTGGCGACTGAAAAAATAGCCGATTACTGCGCGCAGATAAACGCCAGTTCGCAACACAATAAGCAGATTGTCCTAGTCTCCTCTGGTGCGGTGGCTGAAGGCTGTGCAAGGCTCGGTTGGCAGACTCGACCCACTACGGTTCATGAGTTGCAAGCCGCCGCTGCGGTGGGGCAGATGGGTTTGGTGCAGGCTTATGAAAGTGCTTTGGCGGCGCATAAAACTCAAACCGCCATGGTCATGTTGACCCATGATGACTTAGCCGATCGCGAGCGTTATCTCAATGCTCGTGCAACCTTGAATCAACTCTTGAAGCTCGGCGTGGTGCCGGTCATTAATGAGAACGACACCGTGGCTACCGACGAAATACGCTTTGGCGACAACGATACGTTGGCGGCGCTGGTGACAAATTTATTAGAGGCAGATCTACTCATCATTTTGACCGATGTCGAAGGGCTGATGGATAAAGATCCGCGCGAACACAGTTGCGCGCAACGAATTGCCTGGGCTAGCGCCCAGGATCCCGCGCTCGACGGTATGCCAGGGGTGAATAGCGGAGCCTTGGGCAGAGGGGGTATGCGAAGTAAATTGAGCGCTGGGCGTCTTGCAGCTCGCTCTGGCGCACATACGATCATTGCCAGTGGACACGAGCCCCAAGTATTGATTCGAATTCTCGAAGGCGCCGATATAGGCACACTACTCACCGCTGAAATGACCCCGTTGAATGCTCGCAAACGTTGGATTGCGGGTCAGTTGAAGCCCAAGGGCAGTTTAGTTGTCGACGCTGGGGCAGCCACGGCCATTCAACAGCGTGGTGTGAGTTTATTAGCTGTCGGCGTGGTGGGTTCTGCTGGCAACTTTAGCCGCGGCGACGTTGTGCGCATCACCGATCAAAATGGTCGCGCTATTGCCCAGGGTTTAAGTAACTATGCCCAGGTAGACGTGGCCAAGTTACTGGGTGTTCGATCTGAACACTTTGCCGAGCACATTGAGCATGTCGGTGAGCCAGAATTGGTTCACCGAGACAATTTGGTGGTTCTGTAGCTTAGTCGGAAAGCCTAGTTGGGCCGCTAGCCTGCAGACAGTGCTTTAACTTTCTTGCTTAAGCGAGACTTATGCCGTGCACCCTTATTTTTGTGCATGATCCCTTTGCTGACCATTTTGTCGATCAAAGGCAAAGCTTCTGCCAAAGCGGTATCAGCAATGGTAGTGTCGCTGGCTGCAATAGCCGCATCAACTCGCTTAATATAAGTGCGAACCATTGAGCGCTGAGATGCATTTTTAATACGGCGCTTTTCTGCTTGTTTGGCACGCTTACGTGCTTGTGAACTGTTAGCCAAGAAGTACTCCACTAGGGGGCGAATTTTGAGGGCGGCAAATATGCCGTTCGAATAGAGAGATGTCAACACAAGACGTAAACAACAATATTGCTCGGCAAGGCAGTGTGGTGGCAGGAATGACACTCTTGTCGAGAATTAGCGGCCTGATCCGCGATGTGGTCTTCTCATATTTGTTTGGTGCGTCGGCCTATGCGGACATGTTTTTTGTCGCCTTTCGGATACCGAATTTCTTTCGACGTTTGTTTGCTGAGGGGGCTTTTAATCAAGCCTTTGTACCTGTGCTGGTGCGTTATCGAGCCCAAGGTCGCACCGAGTTGCTGGCCTTTATTGCACCGATGTCGGGGTTATTTGCTACTTGTTTGGTTCTTTTTACCCTGCTGGGGGTGATTTTTGCCAGACAGGTGACCTACGTATTTGCTTGGGGATTTAGCGATGACCCACAGTTGTTTGACACCACTGTTGGTTTGGTTCGCATTACTTTTCCGTACCTTGGTTTTATTTCACTGGTGGCCTATGCAGGTGCGTTACTGAACGCCCATCAACGTTTCCTAGTGCCCGCTTTCACCCCAGTACTTCTCAATTTATGCCTCATCGGAGCGGCTGTGCTGGCCATGGGCACGTTTGCACACTGGCCAAGTGTGACTGTTTTGGCGTGGGGGGTGGTCGCGGCAGGCATTGTTCAGTTGCTGTTTCAACTGCCGTCATTGATAAAGCTGAAATTGCTGCCTCGTCCAAAATTACAACGCGAGCATCCAGGTGTACGTCAGGTAGGTCGTTTGTTGGTACCAGCAGTATTGTCAGCATCGGTAGGGCAAATTAATGCACTGGTGAATACGGTACTTGCCTCAACACTTATAACGGGCAGTATTTCTTGGTTGTATTACGCAGATCGCCTGCTTGAGTTGCCGGTGGGTTTGGTCGCGGTTGCGCTGGGCACGGTGATGTTGCCACATTTGTCGAGAATGATTGCAAATGGAGATATCCAGCAGTTTAAGGCAACCTTAGATTGGGGTGTTAATTTGGGTTTGCTGCTGGGTTTGCCTGCGGCAGTGGCGATGTACATTTTGGCAGAGCCGCTAGTAGCCACCATATTCATGAGTATTCCCAATGGCGCAATGACCCCGCACGATGTCCGCATGGCGGGCTACGCCCTAGAAATGTTTGCGCTAGCCCTACCTGGTTTTGTGTTGGTTAAAATATTGGTGCCGGCCTTTTTTGCCAATGAAGATACCCGCTCACCGTTTCACTATGCTTGCGGAGCAGTTGCGGCGAATCTTATATTCAGCCTGAGTAGCTTTAGCTGGTTTGGCCACGTGGGCTTGGCCTGGGCAACGGCGATTTCTGCTTGGACCCATGTGATTTTGCTCTATGCAGGGCTACAACGTCGCGGCTTGTATGTGATTAGCGGTGAAATTTGGCCGCTACTTTGGAAAATTTGTTTGGCCAGCATTGGGCTAGGGATGGCATTGCATTTTGGCACTCAGGGATGGGCTTGGTTGCAAATGTCGGAGGGCGCGCGGGTTGTCCACATGTTGGCGGTGTGTGTGCTCGGGGTGGGGTTCTACGTTTGCAGCCTGTTGCTCTTTGGAGTACGTCCTGGTCAGCTAAAACACTCAAGCGTCATCACGGCTGATTAGCCTATAATCTGTGCATGGAAATTATAAGCGGTGTTCACAACCTAAAACCTCATCACCATGGCAATGTGATTACCATGGGTAATTTTGATGGTGTTCATCACGGCCACCAAATGTTGCTGCATCATCTAGGTGCAAAAAGTCGAGAGTTAGGTGTACCCAGTACCCTAATCACATTTGAACCGCAGCCCCGCGAGTTTTTTGCTGGATCGCAGGTGCCGCCCCGGCTCACGCGGTTGCGCGAGAAAGTAACTTTGCTGCGCAAAACTCCGCTGGATAGGTTGCTGCTGTTGCCGTTCAATGAACGTACTTCGCAAACCTCTGCAACCTGGATAACCGAGGAGCTCTTTCATCAAAGGCTGGGTGCACGCTATGTTGTGGTGGGAGATGNNACTTTCGTTTCGGTAGGCGTCGAGAAGGCGACTACGCCATGATCAAGGCGTCTGGAGAAAGGCATGGTTATGGGGTTTCCCACGTCGGCACTCTTTCCTTTGAAGATGAAAGGGTCAGCAGTACCCGCGTGCGAGAGGTGTTAGCGGCAGGAGATTTTGCTCTGGCCGAGCGTCTTTTAGGGCACGAGTATTTCATCATGGGGCGCGTCGTGTATGGTCGACAGCTCGGCCGGCAGTTGGGTGTGCCTACCGCAAATATAAAGTTGCAACGATATAAGGCTGCACTTGAAGGGGTGTACTGTGTCACAGTGGAAGGCATTGGGCAGACCAACTACCAAGGCATAGCCAACATCGGTGTGCGCCCAACGGTAGATGGTAAAGAGCCGTTATTGGAAGTACATGTGTTCGATTTCGAAGGTAATTTGTACAACCAATTGTTGACTGTGACCTTCAAAAGAAAACTACGAGATGAGCAAACTTTCGGCTCCATTGCAATGCTCAAAGGGCAAATTGAAAAAGACATACAGCAGGCCAAGTTGTGGTTCAGTACATCATGAGTAGCTTGTCAAAGTGGCTGAGCTTGGCGTTTGTGGTGCTGGTACTTGATCAACTAACAAAGTACTGGGTGGTGACGACTTTGGAGTACGGAGAGCGTGTTCAAATATTGCCGTTCTTTGCCTGGGTACGTTGGCACAATGATGGTGCGGCTTTTTCGTTTTTGGCGGGTTCCGGGGGATGGCAAAGGTGGTTTTTTGTAGTCATAGCCGTCGCTTTTTCAGCTTATCTGATTTATGAAATCTCGCGCCTACCGAAACAACAGAAGATCATGGGATGGGTGTTTGGTCTAATTTTAGGCGGAGCATTGGGCAACTTGATCGATCGAGTAGTTAATGGCTACGTGGTAGATTTTGTTCTGCTGCATTATAACCAATACATTTTTCCAGCATTCAATGTGGCTGATTCTGCGCTTTTTTGTGGTGCGGCTCTGTGGATACTCATGATGATTCTCGAGCGAAGATCAACTTCAGTTGAAGGTGCGAATGACTAATATCATCGCTAAGCAAGGAGGGAATGATGGCCCACAAGACGCTCCAAGTATCAGTCAAGGCTCAAAGGTTACTTTGCATTTTTCTTTGATGTTTTCTGATGGTGCGGAAATCGACACCACGCGTAACGGCAAGCCTGCGAGCTTTGTCGTGGGAGATGGTAGTTTGTTGCCAGGCTTTGAAGAAGCTCTTA